>NZ_JABMCX010000215.1 GCF_013179505.1 Paenarthrobacter sp. CM16
AGATCCTCTACAGCGGGCCTGTAGCCGGGCTGGAACAGGTGCAGGATTCGGTGACCCGGCCTTTCCTTTTCTCCGACGGCAGCAATGCACCCAAGGGCGGTCCGCGTTCCTGGGATAAGTCGCTAACCCTTGGAGGGGTCAGCCGGCATAATCTGCGCGGCCTGGGTGTGGAGTTTCCCCTGGGCGTGCTGACGGCAGTGACTGGAGTTTCCGGCTCGGGCAAATCCACTCTGGTAAGCCAGGTCCTAGCCGACGTGGTCAGGGCCGAACTCCATCCGGATGCGACGGACGGCGACTCGCCCGGCGCTGGCCCGGGAGATGCGACTGTGTCAGGGCTGCACCGGCTTGACCGGCTGGTGCAGGTTGACCAGAAACCGATTGGCCGCACTCCCCGGTCCAACCTGGCCACCTATACCGGCCTCTTCGATGGTGTCCGGAAGGAATTCGCTGCCACCGACGACGCCCGTGCCCGTGGTTTCGGTGCCGGGAGGTTCTCTTTCAACGTCGCTGGAGGGCGCTGTGAAACATGCCAGGGCGAGGGGTTCGTGGCGGTGGAATTGCTGTTCCTGCCCGGGAGCTACGGCCCCTGTCCGGAGTGCGGAGGTTCGCGTTTCAACCCCGCCACCTTGGAAGTGACCTACCGTGGGCGGAACATTGCGGAGGTCCTGAACATGACTGTCAGCGCGGCGGCGGACTTCCTCTCCGATCTGCCGTCCGTCTCGCGAAGCCTCCAGACCCTGGCAGAGGTAGGCCTGGGTTACCTGAGGCTGGGACAGCCTGCCACGGAGCTTTCCGGCGGGGAAGCCCAACGCATCAAACTCGCCACCGAACTGCAGCGCATCCAGCGTGGCCACACCCTGTACCTGCTGGACGAACCAACCACCGGCTTGCATCCCGCCGATGTCCGGCTGCTGATGAAGCAGCTCCACAGGCTCGTCGACGCCGGCAACACGGTGATCGTGGTGGAACACGGGATGGACGTGGTGGCCGAAGCCGATTGGGTCATCGACCTGGGGCCCGGCGGTGGCGACGCCGGCGGCGAGGTGATCGCTACCGGCCCGCCCGCCGTCGTCGCGCGTTCCGCACACAGCCGGACCGCCCCGTACCTCGCCGCCGCGCTCCGGCAGTGAGTCAGCGCCGCGGGATGTTGCGCAGGTTGCTGCGCGCCATGCTGACGGCCTCACCGGCTCCCCGGTTCAGGACCACTTTGGACATGGCGGTAGCGAATCCGATGACCTGCGAACCGGAGATCTTCGGAGGAACGGACAGCGCGTTCGGGTCCGTGATGAGTTCCACCAGCGACGGCCCCGGATGCGCAAATGCCTCCCTGTACGCCCCCTCGATGTCCGCCGGATCCGTCACCCGCACTGCATGGAAGCCCAGCGCTTTGGCAACCTCGGCGTAGTTGGCATCCGGGACGTCCACACCAAAGTCCGGGAGGCCGTCCACCAGCATCTCCAGCTTGACCATGCCCAAGGTGGAGTTGTTGAACACCACGACGTTTACAGGCAACTTGTGCGCGGCGACCGTGATGAGCTCGCCCAGCAGCATGGACAGGCCGCCATCACCGGAAACGGAAACCACCTGCCGGCCGGGATAGGCCACTTGAGCACCGATCGCGTGCGGAAGGGCGTTCGCCATGGAGCCGTGAAGGAACGAACCAATCAGGCGCCGCGTGCCCAACGGGTTGATATAGCGAGCGGTCCAGACGTTGCACATGCCGGTATCCGCGGTGAAGATGGCGTCCTCGGCTGCAACCTGGTCCAGCAAGGAGGCAGCATATTCGGGGTGGATCGGCTGCTTCTTCTCCACCTTGCGCGTGTAGGCGCCTACCGCCTTGTTCATGAGGCGGTCGTGCTTCTTGAGCATCTGGTCCAGGAACCGGCGGTTCTTCTTCGGCTGCACCAGGGGCAGCAACGCTTTTAGCGTGGGCAGAACGTCGCCGTGGACTGCGATGTCGACGTCGGTCCGGCGGCCCAACCGCTGGGCGGCCCGGTCCACCTGGGCCGTCCGGGTATCGGGCAGGAATTGATCATAAGGAAAGTCGGTACCGAGCAGGATCAGGAGGTCTGCATCTTCTATGCCCTCGGCCGCTGCGCCGTAGCCCAGGAGCCCGGTCATCCCGATGTCGAACGGATTCCGGTACTGGACAAAGTCCTTGCCCCTGAGCGAGTGGCCTATGGGAGCATTGATGAGCTCGGCCAATGCCATGAGTTCGCTGTGGGCCCCCTCAACACCGGCGCCGGCGAAAATGGCCACCTTACCGGCGTCGTTGATAGCTTGGGCCAGGTCCTGGACGCTGGCCGGATGGGGCACCACAGTGGCCGGCCTGAACGTCGCAGGCGCTGGCGTGGGGGCCGTGGCCTCGAGGCCGGCGATGTCGCCCGGGAGGGTGACCACTGAGACTCCCCTGAGGGCAATGGCGTTTTGGATGGCGCTGTGCATGACCCTTGGCGCCTGCTCCGCGGTGCTGATCAATTCCGAATACACCGAGCATTCGGTGAATAACCGGTCAGGATGGGTTTCCTGGAAGAAACCACTTCCGATCTGCTTGCTGGGAATGTGCGAGGCGATGGCCAACACCGGCGCTCCAGTGCGGTTGGCGTCGTAGAGCCCGTTGATCAGGTGCAAGTTGCCTGGTCCGCAGGAACCTGCGCACACAGCAAGCCGTCCGGTCAGTTGTGCCTCCGCTGCGGCTGCGAAGGCGGCCGCCTCCTCGTGGCGGACGTGGATCCAGTCAATGCCTCCCTTCGCCGAACCTCCGGTTTGGCGCACGGCATCCACGATTGGATTGAGGCTGTCGCCAACGATTCCGTAGATCCGCTGCACCCCGGCAGCCTGTAGTTGTTCGATGAGCTGGGTGGCAAGTTCCTTGGCCATACTGTGCAGACTCCCTCAGTGTGTGGTGGTGGGCTGACATGGCCAAATATAGTCGGCTTGGCTCTGTGGCCGCTGAATGGCAGCCACGCAGCCAAAAGGGTCCCGAAGGGGCGTTTATTGTCTCCACATTCCCCTGCACCAGTTTCCGGCGTACTTGAAGATCCTGCCCAAGGTGCGCCATGCGAATTGGCAATGAAATTCCGGCAGGCACAACCCAAGCTGCAATTTTTTTGTCTCATGAAGGAATTTATAAGTGTGAGAATAATCCGCCGATTTTATTGTCGGCATCCCGAAGTTGAGGTTGGCGGCGGGCAGCAGGTGACCGCCAACCCGCCTCCAACTTGGCGGGCCCGTAACTATCGCCGGCTCTTCCGTGGCTTGATGAAAATGTTCTCGCTGCCGGCGGTCTTGGCCCGTTTTTCCGCCCGTTTCTCCAGGATGGTCTTTCCGGGCTTTTTCGACTTTGCACTATCAGGGGATTTTCCTGACATTCCGATCACTCCATTCGTTGTTGCTTTATCATCACCATACCTACTTTTATTTTTAATGCCAGTTGTGAAATTATTTGCTTGTTGGCAAAGGCGGCGGGGCACTTTTCCTCCGGGACCTCTGGCTGGGACGGCCGTTCGTTGCTAGCGTGACCGCATGAGCCCCTCCAAGACCCCGGCGGAGATTCTGGACATCGACGGTGCCGACGTTCGAGTCTCGAACCCGGACAAAGTGGTTTTCCCCGCAATCGGGTTGACCAAGCTCGATATTGTCCAGTACTACCTTGCGGTGGCGGACGGCGCGCTGCGTGGAGCCGGCGGGCGGCCGATGGTCCTCAAACGCTTCCCCAAGGGCATTGATAATGAACCGTTCTTCCAGAAGCGCGTGCCGGAAAACCATCCCCCGTTCATTGACACGGCTACACTTCACTACTCCTCCGGCACCTCGGCTGAAGAGACCGTGATACGGGATGCCGCGGGGCTTGCCTGGGTGGTGAATCTTGGCTGCCTCGACCTCAACCCTCACCCGGTGCGCGCCGAGGACCTGGACCACCCTGACGAACTTCGCGTTGATCTCGACCCCATGCCCGGGGTGGATTGGTCACAGATAGTGGACGTCGCGTACGTCGCACAGGACGTTCTTGACGATGTCGGCTTGGTGGGGTGGCCGAAGACCAGCGGTTCGCGCGGGCTTCACATCCTGGTGCGCATCGCTCCATATTGGTCCTACCGGGATGTTCGGCTCGCCGCCGAAACCCTGGCCCGTGAAGTGGAAAACCGGGCCCCGGGGATGGCTACCGCCAGGTGGTGGAAGGAGGAACGCGGCGAAAGCGTGTTCGTGGACTTCAACCAAAACGCCAAGGACCGCACCGTTGCCTCCGCCTACTCTGTGCGTTCACTCCCCGATGCCCGCGTCTCGACACCTCTGACCTGGGCTGAAGTACGGTCAGCCAGGCCGGAGGATTTCACGGTCCTCACGGTGCCCCGGCGCTTTGCCGATGCGGGCGATCCCCATGCGGGCATAGACGACGCCGCGGGTTCACTTGATGCTCTGCTGGCCTTGGCTGCCGAACTGGGCCCCGCAGAGAAGGCTCCGCGGAGCGGGGACGGCTCCGGCCGCCGGATGTCCACCATGCCACTGGTGGAGGTGGCACGTACGAAAACAAAACCCGAGGCTCTCGCCTCACTGGAGGAGTGGAAGGAACGGCACCCGGACCTTGTCCCCCACTTACACCCCGCGGATGTCCTTGTTGACGGGATGAGGGGATCAAGCTCGCTCTGGTACAGGGTTCGGGTCAACCTTCAGCACGTTCCGGAGAGCGAACGCCCGCCGCAGGAGAAACTGCTTGCCGACTACGATCCGTGGGCAGGCAAGGAATGGCCCGGACGGCCCGGAGCCTGAGATGCAGGGCCTGTCCGCGTCCTTGGTCCTGATCGCAGCGTTGGCAGTTGTTGCCCCTATAGCCGTCCGACTGCTTGACCGTGTGATCAAAGTACCGATCGTGGTTTTTGAGATTGCCCTGGGGATGCTGCTTGGTCCGAGCCTACTGGGGTGGATCGAATCCACAGCGTTCACAGACACCCTGGCAGATTTCGGCTTGGCCATGCTGTTCTTTGTTGCAGGAAACGAAATAGATTTCACCGCCATCAGGGGGCGTCCCATAAGACGCGCTTCGGCAGGTTGGGTCATCTCCCTGGCAGCAGGAATCGGCGCCGGCTTTGTCCTGGCTCCCGCACCGGAGGCCGCCGTCATCATCGGAGTGGCCCTGTGCTCCACAGCCTTGGGGACCCTGCTGCCCATCATCCGCGATGCCGGCGAATCCAAGTCACCCATTGGTACGGCCGTGGCCGCCCTGGGTGCCGTTGGGGAATTTGGACCACTGATTGCGATTTCGCTGTTCTTCAGCGGGAAGCACGTGGGAATGGCATCAGTGGTGTTGCTGGGGTTCGTGCTCCTGACTGGCGTGGCCATCTTCTTCGCTTCAAAGGCACGGCACACCCTCTTCCACGCACAGGTCACCCGGACCCTCCACACCAGCAGCCAGTTTGCCATGCGATCCATTATGTTGATCCTTAGCTCACTGGTTGTCTTGAGCATGGTCCTGGGACTGGACATGCTGCTGGGCGCTTTCGCTGCCGGCGTGCTCTGGCAGGTGACCATAGCGCGTGCTCCCGAGGCTGACCGAAAAGTCATTGAAACAAAAATCGACGCCATTGCCTTCGGATTCCTGGTGCCGGTCTTCTTCATCGATACCGGCATTGACTTTGACCTTGGCGCGCTGACTTCGAGTCCGGCGACCCTCGTGCTGGTGCCCTTGTTCCTGGTACTCCTGTTCATGATCCGCGGCATTCCGTCCTTGCTGGCGGCACCCCGAGGCTCCACGCGGGCTGACAAACGAGCGCTCATGCTGTTAGGGGCAACAGGCCTGCCGATCATCGTGGCCGTGACCACCATCGGCAGGGAGCACGGTTTCATCACCAGCGGGTTCGCCTCCGCACTGGTGGGGGCCGGCATGCTCTCCGTCCTGCTGTTTCCGTTGTTGGCCCTGCGGCAACTCCACCATAAGGAGCCAATTGACCCGGCAGCGGCACTGCCAGCCAGTAGCAGTCCAGAGCCGACGGAACAGATGCCCGACGGCGACCTCCCGCCGTCGGGCGCTAAAGGCAGCGGCGGCTGATAGCCGCCAGCGGAGCGGCAACGGACGAGATCCGGGCTTTGCAGACGGACACGGGCATGCTTAGGGTGGATTCATAAGCTTCCTTAGCTTTGTCGCGATGTACCCAAAGAAACGTTTGCCCGTAGAGATCTGGAGGACCACCATGACTGATCAGTACACGTTCCGGAACCCCGTCACCGCCTACGAGCAGATTTCCCCGCCAAAACAGCACCAACCCGAACCCGGGCTGGATGCGGATTTGACACCCAAGGCGGACCTTGGCGAGGAAACCTACCGCGGAACCGGGAGGCTGGAGGGCCGCAAGGCAATCGTGACCGGAGCGGACTCCGGCATCGGAGCGGCGACAGCCATCGCCTTCGCCCGCGAGGGCGCGGACGTCGTACTTTCCTACTTGCCCGAAGAGGAAGAGGACGCAAACCGGATCGCGGGCATCATTGAAGCCGCAGGCCGTAAGGCCGTCAAAGTGCCCGGCGACCTCAAAGACTCCGCCACGTGCCAGGAAGTGGTGGATACCGCCGTCACCGTCCTGGGCGGGGTAGACATCCTGGTCAATAACGCCGGCAAGCAAGTAGCGCAGGAAGACCTGGCGGACATCACCGACGAGCAGTTCGACCACACGCAGAAGACCAACGTGTACGCGATGTTTTGGCTGACCAAGGCCGCCCTTCCCCACCTGCCGGCCGGTTCCACCATTATCAACACCACATCGATCCAGGCCTACAATCCTTCGCCCACCTTGCTTGACTACGCCACCACCAAGGCCAGCATCAACAACTTCACCAAGGGACTGGCCCAGCAGCTCGCCCCCAAGGGCATCAGGGTCAATGCAGTGGCACCGGGTCCCATCTGGACGCCGCTCCAGGTCAGCAGCGGCCAGCCCAAGGAGGCCTTGCCCGAATTTGGACACTCCACTCCCCTGGGTCGCGCCGGGCAGCCTGCAGAGCTCGCGCCGGCATACGTATTCCTTGCCTCGCCGGAATCCAGTTACGTGGTAGGCGAAACGCTGAACGTCAACGGAGGCAACCCCACGCCCTAGCGGACGGCGACAACGGCACCACGTGGGTGATGGACCCGCGTGGTGCCGGCGCAGCACTGGCCTGGGACGCTCGGCGGCACCGCCCTCTTCACGCCCGGCCCTTGAGGATCAAGTGCCAGTAGACCTGGGGGAACATGCTGCGGTCCACCCACCAGGAAAAGCGGCTTTCCTTCCATGTAGGAACCTTGGGGATGGTTGGCTTGGGCTCATAATTGTGGTCAAACTCGGCAAAAACCACCGTGTGCCGGGAAACAGTGAACGGGCACACCGAGTATCCGTTGTATTTCATGGTTGGCGCCAGGCCTTTGCGGGCCGCCACGAGGTTCTTCGCCAACACCTTGGTCTGTTTTCGCAGGGCCCCGCCGGATTTGGAGTTGGTGGTGGCAGCAGCGTCGCCCAGAGACCATACATTGGGATAGCGCTTGTGACGCAGCGTTTCAGTGTCTACATCAACAAATCCGTCCCCCTGCCCTGGGGCCGGGAGGTCCGTGGCTTTGAGCCAGTCAGGCGCCGATTGTGGCGGGACGGCGTTCAGGACGTCGTACCCCAGCTCTTCGGTAGTGTTGGTGACGTTGTTGCGGATGCTCGCCATCCTGCCGGCAGCATCCACAGCCACCAGTTCACTGTTGGTACGGAGTTCAATTCCATATTCGGCGATTTTCCGCTCGAGCTCCCTGTCCACGTCCGGAATGCCGAACACGGTGGGGTAAGGCTGCACCATCACCACCCGGATCTTGTCCAAAACGCCCTGTTCACGCCAGTAGTCACAGGCCAGGTACATCGGCTTCTGGCTGGCACCCCCGCATTTGATGGGCCCTGATGGCATGGTGAAGACCACAGTTCCGGACCGGAGACTGCTCAGAAGCGACCAGGATTTTGAGGCAAGCTCGAATTCGTAGTGCGATGCGCCATACGGTGAATTGACAGCCTCAGCCAAGCCCGGCACGTCATCCCACCGGTATTGCAGCCCGGGGCAGAGAACCAGGTGCTCGTAACCCACAGCGGCGCCCGACTCCAGCAGAACAGTGTTTGCCTTGGTATCTACACCCATTGCCCTGTCTTTAATCCAGTCAACCCCCTTGGGCGTCACTGACGACTGGCTGCGGACGGCCTCCTTTACCTGGGCCCGGCCGCCGGCAATATGGGAGAACAGCGGCTGATACAGGTGATGGTCCTTGGGCTCAATGAGGCCAATATTCTTCACCCCGTAACGCCCCAGTCGGGCCGCGAGCGAAACCCCGGCATTGCCCCCGCCGATGATGACTACATCGTGGTGGTGGGACACTGCG
>NZ_JABMCX010000216.1 GCF_013179505.1 Paenarthrobacter sp. CM16
GTTCCTTCGCGGGCGATGACGGGACAGGAACTGCTGCGGTGGATGGGACGGTGGTGGGCGAAGTCAGCATTGCTCGCTCTCTACTGTGTAGCGGCCGCCGGCCTGTACGTTGAAGGAAATGGTGGTGGAGATGCCTGTTGCTGCGCGGGTCAGGTCAACTTCTTCTCCGCCGTTCGTTAGTCCACGGAGGCGGGCAACACCACCGGGTGCGGTCGGAACGGTGATCGTGCCGGAGGTTTCTTCCGGTGTCACGACGTCCAGGCTCAGGGTCGACCCGTCGCGCCGCCAGCTCACTTCGATGGAACCCATCGGCGTCGGTACCTGGCCGCGTGCCCACGTCAGCGTGCCGATTTGCGGGGCGATGCTCCAGGTGGCGAACGCTGTGCTCTGGGGGGTGACGCCGAGTACGTAGGAGGACAAGGCAACGGTGGGGGCGCACGCCCAACCGTGGGCGAGGCTCGTGGAGACGCCGAAGCCGGGGGTGCCATCGGTTTCCAAGAGTTCCCAGACGGCGCCGCTGGCGAAGGGGCCAGGTGTTGCCATATGGCCCCACAGATCGTTCAGTAGTCTGTGGGCCTGATCCGTCAGTCCTGCCTCGAACAGCGCCCCGAGGTGGAACCCCGAAGTGTAGGGACTCACGTTTTGTCTGAATCCGGCGGCCGTATTGAACACTTGCGGCCCGAACGGGGTCTGGGGCAGGGCTTCCTCGAGTGCTTGGAGGATGCCCTGGATGTCCTCGGGGCGGGCGATGCGGTGAATAACGGCAAGAGCGTTGGCGTCCTGGGCGACGGCGTCGGCGTGATGATCGGACAAGATGTAGAGCCGACGTTCCGGGTCGTACAGGTGCTCGTTGATTGCGTCGTTGACCCGTTGGGCTCTGGCGGTGAGATCCACAGCCGCGGTGTCTTCTCCGATGGCGGACGCCAGCGACGATGCCTGGCGCAGTACGTGACAGTAGACGATGTTGTAGGCGCTGACGGCTCCGGTCTTGGGTCCGTCGTACCAGTCCCAGTCCAAGCCGTTCTCTTCATCCGTTATATACAGTCCGCGGTCATCGACGAGAGTGTGGTCGTATGCCAGTTGCTGGAGGATTGTCGGCCATTGTGCACGCACGAAGTCGGTATCGCCGGTGTAGAGGTGGTGCAGTGCGATGTTGGTGATCTGGTGCATGGAGTACACGGCCGAGTAGACCTGGCCGTGCTGTGGCGGAACTGCAGGTTGGAACAGTGGGGGAAGACGGGCCGGAAGGCGCCCGTCCGGTTCCTGGAAACTGTTCAGGAGTTCGATGGACCCGCGAACGTAGTCTGCAGCTGCGGTTGTGTAGTAAACGTTGGGGATCTGGACGATGAGGTCACCGCTCCAAACGGAGCGGTCCCGGCGGGCGCCATCCAGAATGACCGGGAGAGGGTCGGGTGACACCACACCGTCGCCGATGAACTTCCCGAGAACCTCGGAGGCCGTGAGGTCGTGGCGGAACAGTTCTGTTCCGTTTGCTGCGGTAACGACAAGCTTGCGGAACCGGGCTTCCTCCCCTGGCACCTTGCTGGTGTCCCACGCTTCATGGAAACCGAACGATCCGCTTGCCACGACAGGAACATCCGTTCGACCACCGAGGTCGATATGTGCCACTGAGACACCGTTTAGTTCCACCGTGATGAAGTGTCCTTCAACCAGGGTGCGGACACGGTTCCAGGTGGCGGGATCTACGTCCCGGCTCAGCGTGACCTCGCCCAAAGGGGTGTAGCGTCGCACCGTGTCCTGGGGCCGGTTCTCATAGCCGTCGTCGAAATAAGACCATTGCAGAATGCACGGCTCCCCCGTGGTCCCTGGCGCACGGAGTGAGAGAAGGTAGCCTCGGGCTCCGTCCTCTGCTGCCCGAACGACCCAGCCCGCTGCGTGGTCTTCGATGCGTGTTTCGAAGGAAACGCAGACATTGGTCCAGTGCGAGGCGTCACGGAGAACGGCAAGCGTGCCACCCTTGGCCCGCAGGCCCTTGTCATCGATGGTCCACGCTACGGGCAGCGTGTCGGCGGGAAGTTGATTGAGCTGTATTGTGTAGGCGCTTTCGTACCAGATGCGGGTGAGCTTGTCGGAGCTGCAGGCGAACCAACCCTGATAGGTATCGGGGGTGGCACGGAAAGCTGTGAAATGGATTCCGAGGTCCTTGATGGCCAAGGTTCCCGGGGTCTCCAAAGCGAGGCGTTGGTAGCGTTGTCCCCCTTGGATGAGTTCGCTGCTGATCTTGCCCGGGCCGTGAAGCTGCAGCAGCTCCACGCGGCCGCGGTTGGCGCTTGCATTATGCCCGCCGCGCTCATCGCCATCCGGCCCTGCCCAGTAGGCGCTTTCGCTATAGGACACACGTACTTCCGCAGAGGCATCCGCACGCGACACATCGAGCCACGGTCGGCCCGCGTTGCTGGTCCCGTAGTCGAAAACGACGCTGGGAACCGGGCCCTCCTGCGGGCGAACGAGCACGAGCTCTCCTGTTCCCCCCAGGAATTCCTCCAGCCCGGAGACATCTCCCTCGACCCGGAGAACTGCGACGGGACGGGCGTCAGGTTCTGCCGGGGCAGGCACGTACGTCCGCCAGTCAGTACTGGGCGGGAGTTCGTCTTGGTCAGGTGAGAGGTCGACTTGGTCGGGCGATGAAGTCACAGCATTCCTTCGTGGGTGGGGAGAAAGATGGGGCCGCGCACCACTACGCGGCCCCATCCGGTTAACCTGCGTTCTTGAACGCGGCGTCCATCTTGTCGAGTACATCCGGTACCGATGCGCTGCCGATGAACATGCCCTGCACTCCATCGAACAACTTGGGCTGGATAGTGGCGTTGGGCCACAGACGGTCAGGCCAGGTCGTACCGTGGTCCTTATCGAGGTATTCCTTGGCGAGCAGCGCGATCTCACTCGTCAGCTTTTCTTCTCCCGGCATGGCGGGGGCGTCACCGAAGGCGGCACCAAAAGCGACCTGGGTGGCCGGTTCTGCGAGGAAGTCGATGAACGTCGCTGCCGCGCCGTTGCTGGAGCTCTTGGCATTAAGTGCAAAGCCAGAGGTAGACAGCGGAAGGTACTGATCCTCAGCCTTATCGTTGGCCGGGAACGCTGTGTAGGTGAGCTTCAAGTTGGCCGGGCCGCCCTTGGCGATGTTGGCAGTTTCCGATGCTACAGATACGGTTCCCAGGGTGTTTCCGGAGCGGATAGCGTCCTGGACGGTGGCGTAGGGCGTACCTACGGGGCTGGCATTGAAGCAGCCGGCCTTGTCCATTTCGAGGTACTTGTCCATCGAGTCTTTCCAGGCAGAGTCAGCGAAGGAAGCCTTCCCTGACGTCTGGTCCTCGAGGAAGTTCTGGTTCGGTCCGTAAACGAGGGTGGAGGTCAGCGCGTAAGGGATCAGCTGCGTTGTCCAGGTATCCGACAGGCCCAGCCCGTAGGCGACGCGGCCCTTGGCCTTGGCGTCACCGCAGAAGTCCAGCACCTCGCTCCAGGTCTTCGGGGCGGACAAACCAACTTCATCGAGGGCGTTCTGGTTGTAGATGCCACCGATCGAGGAGACAACCATGGGCACAGCGACGAGCTTGCCCTTGTCGGTTTCGAGCTGCTGCTTGGCAATGTCGGGGATGCTTCCCGCCCACTCGGTCTTGCCCAGGTCTGCGTAGAAGTTCCGCTGTCCGGCAACCTTGGCACTGATCGGGTTTCCTCCGCCACCGGGAATCTCCACCACGTCGGGTGCGTTGCCACCGGCAAGCTGCGATCCAAGGACTTCCCGGTAGGACTGGGCCATGTCACGAACATCGACCTTGATGTCGGGGTACTTCTTGTTGAAGAGTTCGACGATGGTCTTAACAGCAGGGCTGTGGTTTGTGCCGATTGAGAAAGAACCGGTTGTGGCCTTTTCGCTGGCGGGAGCGGCCGGGGTCTGGCCGCTACACGCGGAAAGCGAGATTCCGAGTAGCGCTGCGACCGCCCCGACGGCGATGCGCTGTGGTGTCTTCAATGACATTTGCTGCCTCTCTAGTTTCTGTGGGTGATGCGACGTGCTGGCAAACCGTGTGGCTAGCCTTTGAGTCCTGCTGCGAATCCACGCATGATGAATTTCTGCATCAGGAAGTAAGCGACGAGGATCGGGATGATCGACGTGATCAGGGCGGAGAAGACCAAGGGCCAGTTCGCGCTGTACTCGCCCACGAAGGAGTAGACGGCCAGCGGTGCGGTCTTGCTCTGGCTACCGCTTAGGTACAGGAGTGGGGTGAAGAAGTCGTTCCAGATGCCCAGCGCAGCGAGGATACCGACAGTGCCGGTAACCGGGCGCACGAGCGGGAAGACAATGGTCAGGAAGGTGCGGAGCGGTTTGGCGCCGTCAATCGCGGCGGCCTCCTCGTAGTCACGTGGAAGGTCCCTGAGGAAGGCCGCGTAGAGGAAGATCGTGAAAGGCATGTGCCCGCCCACTGCGATCAGGATGACCGCCAGAGGGTTTCCCACGAGACCAATTGATGAGAAGCCCAGATAGAGCGGGAGCATCGCAAGTTGCCCGGGAAACAGGAAACCCAACAGGAACAGATAGAACATGCCCCGGGACCAGTGCTGGGTGTTCCTGGTAAGGGTGTAGGCGGCCAGTGAAGAAAATACGATGATCAGCGCCACTGACACGACCGTGATCAGGACGCTGTTGAGCAGGCCCGAGGCCATGTTCGATTCGACCCATGCGGTTGAGATGTTGTCGAACTTCAGAGGCCAGGTGAAGCCCAGGAAACCTGCTTGAGCCTCAGGGTCTTTAAGCGCCACCGAGACAAGAACGTAGAGCGGGATGAGGAAAATGATGCCCGCTGCGATGAGGACGATCTCGATCGCAAGCGTGCGGCCTGTATAGCGGTTCATGCGAGGGCCTTCCGCTGTGTAACTCGGTACTGAATGAAGCCGATAACGCCGACGACGATCATGAGCACAACGCCCTGCGCCAGGGCGCTGGGGTACTCGAGGTAGAGGAACGCGGTCTTGTACACGATGGTCGCCATGGTTTCGGTTGATCCGGCCGGGCCGCCGTTGGTCATGGAGAACACTGCGTCGAATTGTTTGAGGTTGCCCAGGACGCTGAGCAGAAGGTTCACCACAATGGCACCGTTGATGAGGGGCAGGACAATGGAGATGGTGCTGCGCACAGGACCGGCGCCATCAATGGCAGAAGCCTCGAGAAGTTCCGGGGGAACGCCCTGCAGGCCGGCAAGGAAGATGACCATAGAGAAGCCGGCACCAGACCAGATGATCGATGCGCACACCGAATACAGCGCGATGTCCGGGTTGCCGAGCCAGTCTTGCTGGAGATTCTCCAGCCCTATGGCAGCGAGGACCTGGTTCAAAGTTCCTTCAGGAGTAAGCAGGTACTTCCAGAGGTAGCCGACGACGATCGGGGTGAGGACCACAGGGAGGAAGAACACCAGGCGGAGCGCCATGCGTGTCTTGACCTTGGTGTTGAGTCCGAGCGCCAGCAGCAACCCGAGCACGTTCTGCCCCAGCGAGACGATGATCGTCAGGATGAAAGTGTTGCCGATCGCCCGGAGAGAGTTGTCATCGGAAAGTACCCGGGTGAAGTTCGCCAAGCCAACGAAATCAATCTCGGGCGTGTAACCGTCCCAGTTGGTGAACGCCAGGACGGCGCCGCTGAGGTTAGGTACAAGGACCACCGCGGCATAGCCGATCACGGCGGGAAGCACGAACCAGAAGGGGATCTTTACTCCCCCCACTCCACTGCGGCCGCGCTTGCGGCGGGGAGTCTCCGGGGTCTCTTCTTTTCGCATCGCGACTGCGGTGGGGCCGCTTACCCCTGGCGGCGCGGTCATTTGCCGACTCCTGCGCGGCGCTCGAGGGTGTTCAAGACACTCATCTCCTTCGATGGAATTTCTGGTGAGGATAGGTTTTGGACCCTAAGTATCACGGGCCAGCCGCTGTCGAGTCTGGCGGTCGTAGTCTCGCTGCCGTGCCGAAGAACGATGTTCAAAACACTCATCTCCTTTGATGACAAAGCCGGCGGCTACTTATGCCTGTCGATCCGAGCCGGCCCGGGGTGGGAGGCCAAAACCGCGATCAGGAAAGCTTCGAGGATATCGATAACTTTTTGGTGTTGTGTCCACTGTAGTTATCGATAACACTTAGGTCAAGAGGTTAATCTTATCGATATCTTTTAGTGCCTTTTGGTCTACAGTAGATATCGATAAGACTTCTGGACAAGGGTTCCTTTCCTGTCGTCCATGAGCGCAGTCGGAAGTCATCTTCATATGAACGCAAGGAGGCGGTCATCAAGAACATGGAACAGCGGCGTCCAACAATCTATGACATCGCAAAGTTTGCCGGGGTCTCACACATGACCGTCTCGCGCTACCTGACTTTCAACGGAGCGCGAACACGAGCAGTCCCCCGCGAACGCATCAGACGGGCCATCGCAGAACTCGACTACCGACCAAACCTCGCCGCCCGCGCCCTGCGAACTAACCGGACCGGGCGGCTTGCCATCGTCTTCCCGGCCGGTAACGCCATCAGCTCCATACACATGCTTACCGGAGCCACCGAAGCCGCGACGGACGCCGGCTACCACATCGACGCCATCACATTGGCGGGTTCCTCCGATGAGCGTTCGGCCCGCGTACTGGAACTCGCTGAAGCCGGCCTTTTCGAAGGTTTGCTCGCCCTGACCCCCCTTGCAGCGGACCGTCAGGCACAAATCGCTTCAAGGGTGCCGGTGGTGGTTGGCGCAGAATACGACGATGAGATGCGCGGCATAGGAGACCTAGCCGACGCGTCCCCGGTCGGCGAGATCATCGAAACCCTTGCTGGCCTAGGACACAGGAGCTTTCTGCACATCGCCGGAGATCGGGCCTACACCACCGTGCGCAGCAGGGAACAAGCATTCCTGGAAACCGTACATCGTCTTGATCTGGAATCCGGCGGTGTTGTCGGCGGAGACTGGAACGGAGAAAGTGGCCGCCGCGCGATTCTTGACCTACCGGACAACACCCCAGTCACCGCCGTTATCGCCGCCAACGACGTCTTGGCCGCAGCGGCCATTTACGCTGCGCTTGAACGCGGCTGGCGGGTGCCTGAGGATTTGAGCGTATCGGGCTGGGACAACAGCCCTGTTGGTGAATGGCTTCCGCCGACCCTGACTTCCGTAAAGATCGACTATGAGGAGTTGGGCCGTCGTTCTATGGCGAAACTCCTGGCCAACATGCGCGGTGAGGCAGAACCGACCTACTCCAATCCCGTCGCATCCGTCGTGTGGCGCAAGAGCACAGGCCCGGCGCCCCTTCGAGCAGATGAAGAACCCCAAGAGCTCACGAGGCCAGCGCAGTGAAAGGCCTCCACACTCAGATCCACATGGGCAGGCAGTCATGATCGCGCGCTCCCCCACATCCAGCACCAAAGCCACGATTTATGACATCGCCAAATTGGCGGGGGTTAATCCGTCAACCGTCTCTCGGGCACTGGGCAATCCAAGTCGTGTCAGCTCCCATACCCGCCAACTCGTTGAAGACGCAGCAACGAAGCTTAATTACAACGTCAACCCCCTGGCTCGGGCACTGCAGACTGGCCGCACAGGAATGATCGGACTCATAGTTTCGGATATCACGAACCCCAGCTATTTCGACATCATCCGCGGCGCGCAATCCACGGCAGCTGCGCGCGGCCTCACGCTGGTGCTGGCCGAATCGGCAGAGTCCGCCGCCACGGAAGCCGCGGTGGCCCACCGCCTCCAGTCTTCTACCGACGGGATCATTCTCGCGGGGCCGCGCATGGCGGACACTGAAATCCGTGAGCTCAACGAAACCAAACCGGTCGCAGTTATCAACCGCTACATAGAAGGCATTGGTTCCGTGGTCCCGGACGTAGAACCGGGCGTAACCGAGGCTGTACGCCATCTGGCATCGAACGGCCATAACAAAATAGCGTTCCTGGCCGGACCCGAAGATTCTTGGATCTCAGAACGTCGCTGGGATAGCTTCCGCGAGACATGCGAATGGACCGGGAGGACTGCGGAGGTGATCACCACAACAGCGCCAACCAGCGACGGAGGACGAATCGCCGCCAGAGCTGTCATCTCTTCAGGTGTCACTGCCGCCCTGTGCTACAACGATCTGTTGGCCATCGGCCTGATGCAAGAACTGCAGGCCGCTGGTGTAAAAATACCGGACGACTTCAGTGTCATCGGGTTTGACAGCATCTTCGGCTCCGACTTCACCACCCCTGCCCTAACGACGATTGCTTCGCCATTCAGCGAATCCGGGACAGTCGCACTCAACCTGCTCCTGACCGCTCTCCCAAGAGAAGCACAAGCCGACACCCCAGCATCGACGCGAGAACTGCGAACCACGTTACTTGTC
>NZ_JABMCX010000217.1 GCF_013179505.1 Paenarthrobacter sp. CM16
TTTTCAGGTGCAGTCCCCGGCAGGGAATCGCGGCCGAGACCAAGTCCTTGCTGTGCTGGTGCTGCGGGTCAGTGAAGAATTTGTCGGTGTCGGTGAGTTCCACCAGGCGCCCTTGGTAGAGGACGGCGACGCGCTGGCACATATGGCGCACTACGTCCATGTCATGGGTAATCATCATCAAGGATAGTCCCCGGTCCCGGTGCAGGCGTTGGAGCAGATCAAGGATGGTCCGCTGCGTCAGCGCGTCCAGGGCAGAGGTCGCTTCGTCACAAATGAGCACTTCCGGTTCCATCAGGAGCGCCCTGGCGATGGTGATCCGTTGCAATTGACCCCCCGAGCATTGCCCGGGACGTCTGTCCAGCAGTTCGGGATCCAGTTCCACTTCGGTCATGGCTTTCTTCAACCGTGAGGCCTTTTCCCCGGCGGGTAGCCTCCTGGGAAGCGGTGCCTCCAAGCTGGCCCGGAGCGTCATCCGGGGATCGAAGGCGTCGTGGGGTTCTTGGAAGACCAGTTGGACGGCAGTCGGATCGTTCAGACGCTCTGCTGACAGGGACCGGGTAATGCTGCCCCCGCTGAGTTGGTCGAGACCCACTATGGCGCGGGCGAGGGTACTTTTCCCTGATCCTGATTGACCAAGAACGCCCAGGATCTCACCCTTCTTCAGCTCCAGGGACACAGCATCCAGTGCCGGGCTTCGTCGACGCCGGCCGCGTCCGAAATTCTTGACCACGCCGTTCAAGGTGAGCACACCTGCCTCCCGGGGAAGCTGCTTCACAGACCCCGACGGCAGGAGGTTTGATGCATCCAGGAGTCTTTGCGTATACGGGACCTTCGGATTTCCCAGCACTTCCTCAGTGGTGCCTGACTCCACGATTGTCCCTGCGTCCATCACCAGCACCCGGTCCGCGAAAGCCGCCACGGAGGCAAGGTTGTGGGTGATGTAAAGGATCCCCAGGCCGCGCTGGTTCCGTTCACGATCCAGCAGCTGCAGGATCTGGCGTTCAAGGACTTTGTCCAAAGCCGAGGTCGGTTCGTCAGCAAGCAGGATTCCTGGCTGGCCCGCCAATGCCATGGCCGTCATGGCACGTTGGGCCATGCCTCCGGACAGTTGATGCGGATATGCCTTTGCGCCCCAGAGTGGATCGTCGAATCCCACTTCATCCAACAACTCAAGCACCTTCGCCTCCGCGGCGGTGCCGCGCAATCCCGCGTGGAGTCCCAGCGGTTCCCTCAGGTGGGCGCGGATGGTCTTGTTGGGATTGAACATCTTTTTGGGCTGTTGGAACAGCATTCCCAGCCGGCCGCCGCGGATACGGTTCAGTTCAGCCTCAGGGGCACGGGTCACGTCCACGGACCCCACGTGGATGGAGCCGGAGGCAATCCGCAATTGTTGGGGCAAAAGTTGCAGGACGGACCGGGCGGTCATGGTCTTGCCGGAGCCCGAGCCTCCCACGAGCGCTACGAATTCACCGGGACGAACGGTGAGACTGACACCGGACAGGACCGGCCGCCCTGCGTCCGAACCCAGTACCGTCAGGTCCTCGATCACCAGTTCAGGCATGCTGCCCCTCCACCACCAGGACATCCACAGGGTCAGTTGCCCGCCGCGATGTCCGCTGACCTATCAACGTCACGCACAGGGCAACCAGGAAGATGGTGAGTCCAGGCGCGATAATCCCCCACGGGGCCCGTTCCGCGTAAGGCTGGGCCGCCGCCACCATGGAACCCCAGTCCGACTGCGGCGGTTGGACGCCCAGACCCAGGTAGGACAGCGCTCCTACGCTGATCAGGAGCTGCCCGAAGCGCAGCGTTGCCTGCCCCAGCATGGGGGCGGCAAGGTGCGGGATGATGTGGCGAAAAACAATGAACGACGGCGAACAGCCCACCACCCGTGCTGCTTCGACAAAACCACGTGCCGAGACGTCATAGGCAAGCGTCCGGGCCAGCCGTGCAAACGGCGTCCACCCGGTGACGGTCAGCGCCACCAGCAGCGAAGTAAAGCCCGTGCCCATGGCAGCGACAACAAACAGTGCCACCACCATCTCCGGCAGGGCCAACAGGACATCATTGGTGCGGGTAAACAGTTCATCTACCCAACCCTTACGGCGGGCGCTGAGCACGCCGACCACCAACCCAAGGACTCCCGTCAACACGGTGGCCAGTGCCGCCACCACCAAAGAGAAGCGACCGCCGTCGAGCAAGCGGCTGAGCGTATCCCGTCCGAGGTGGTCTGTCCCCAGCCAATGCTCGGCGCTGGGCGAGGCAAGCCGTGCGGCGAGGTTCTGATCGTTCGGCGGAAAAGGCGACAGCCACGGGGCAGCCGCCACCGCTGCGACTATCAGGAAGAGAATTACGACGGCGGCGCCGTCGATCGCTGACCGCTTACGCAAGGGCGCCACTCACCTTAGGGCTGAGAATCCGGTGCAGGAAGTCCGCCAGGGTGGTGATCGCGACGGCCAGCGCCACCACAACCACCACGCCTCCCTGTGCCAAGGGGATATCACTGTTGATCACGGCGTCGTAGAGCAGGCGACCCATGCCGGGGATTGCGAAGATGACTTCCACAATGACCGAACCGCCCAGAAGACCGGCGAACCACACTGCGAACAAGGTGGAGAGGGGTACCAGGCCATTGGGAATGACGTGGTGCAGGACCGTTTGCAGGCGGCTGAGGCCCCTGGCCCGGGCCGCAGGAATGTGCTCCGCTTCCGAGGCATCGATCATGCCTGAGCGAACAGCTGAGGTGAAGAAGCTGATGGGCCGAAGGGCGAGCGTAGCGGCCGGCAGGACAATGGAGGACGCCGTGTTCCAGCCCGCCGAAGGCAACCAGGCAAGTTTCAGGGCAAAGACCAAGACCAGCAAGGGCGCCAACCAGTATTCCGGCATGGCGATAAAGGACTGCGTCACAGTGGTGATGAGTTTGTCTGTCTTGCTGCCTTGCTTCAAGGCCGCCACGATGCCCAAGGGCAGGGAAACCACCACGGCGGTACCCAGAGCCACCAGCACAAGGCTGAGGGTGATGCCCAAAGCCGGCATCACCTGATCAATGACCGGGGTCCGGCTGATGTGCGATAACCCCATGTCCCCCGTGAAGAAGTCCCCCAGCCATCGCAGGTATTGGACCGGAAGGGGATCGTTCAAGCCCAGGCTGTCCGCCAGAGCCTGAACTGTGGCCTCGTCCACCACGTCTCCGGCCACGCGGGAGCGGATGATTTTCCGGACAGGATCGCCGGGAGTAACAAACGGAATCAGGAAGACGGCGAAAGACGACAACAGGACGGCGACCACCAGGGTCGCCGTCCGCTTCGCAAGGAACGTGATCATACGTGCTTTGGTTGTCTCAGCCCGTTGCTAGGAGCCGGCCTTGGCCGTTTGCGCGGTCAGGACGTAACGGGACAGCGGATCCTGGACGTAGGAAAGAACGTTGCTGCGGACGGCGTCCGTGGCTTGTTCATTGACCAACCACAAGTTGACGGCTTGGTCGTTCAGGAGTTGACCGGCCTTGGCGTAGAGCTTGTATCGATCCTCGGTGTTGGAAGTGCGTGCGGCTTCGCTGATGATGGCCTCGTACTCTTCGTTGCAGAAGTGGCTGAGGTTGTAGGTGCCCTTGCAGGTGTAGTCCGCGGTGAGGAAGCCAATGGGATCGGCGATGTCGATGAGCCTGTTGCGCTGGCTCAAGATCATGTCGTAGTTGCCCGCAAGGACGTCCGGCTCGGCCGAGGCATATTCCTTGGCCTGGATGGACACCGGAACGCCAATGTCCTTGAGGTTGTCCTGAATGACTGTTGCTACGTCGGCGAACTCTGTGCGCTCAACGATTGCGATGATCTCCAGGGGCTTATCAGCGGTGTACCCTGCAGCGGCCAGAAGCTTTTTCGCTTCCTCAACGTTCTGCTTGGGCGGGTTGGTTTCACTGGAAGCCCAGGGCTCCGAAGGTGCGAACGGACCAGCCGCCGGCAATGCAGCGCCTTCGTACACGCTCGCTGCCAACGCTTCGAGGTTGAGTGCGGACCGGAGGGCCTTACGGAAATCCACGGAGTTGAACGGTGCCCGGCCGTTGTTCATGTACAAGGTCGCCGTACGGGGCGAGTCTGCCTTCAGGACAGAAACATCCGGCGCCCCTTCCAGCGTGGAGAGGGCGGACGCTGGAATGGACAGGGAGATATCCGCCTCGCCGGTTTGTACCTGGGCCGCCCTGGTAGCACCGTTGGTGATGAAGCGGACTTCGGCGCCGGCCAGCTGGACCTTTCCACCCCAGTAGTTCTCGTTGCGGTCCAAGGTCAGGGACTGCTTGGCTTTCTCCGATACCGGTGTGAAAGGTCCAGTGCAGTGGCCGAAGGGATCAAGCGTGGCACCTTCATAGGCAGCAGGGGCGAGGATGCCGGTGTTGACGCTCGCCAGCCGGAACGGTACCAGGGGGTTATCCGCCGGTGTGGTCACGCGAACGGTTTTGGCGTCAGTGGCCTGGACGGCCGAGACAATGCCCGGGTTGAACGCCCTGGCCGGTACTTTTGCCTTGAGGACTGCATTCAGTGAAGCAGCGACCGCCTCTGCGGTGAGGTCGGTGCCGTCCTGGAACTTCACCCCTTCGCGGATGGTGAAGTCCCACTCCAGTGGTGAGACCTGCTTCCACTCAGTTGCCAGGAACGGAACAACTTTGCCCTGTGCGGAATCATATTTGGTAAGGGTCTCCAGGCAACCGGAG
This sequence comes from Paenarthrobacter sp. CM16, assembly GCF_013179505.1. Taxonomy (GTDB): domain Bacteria; phylum Actinomycetota; class Actinomycetes; order Actinomycetales; family Micrococcaceae; genus Arthrobacter. The sequence goes on from NZ_JABMCX010000217.1 coordinate 4,706, forward strand.
AGCGAGAGGATGTAGGCGGCGTCGGACTCCAATGCCCAGTTGGCTACGGGTGCCCGGAAGTTGTCCACCACAATGCGCTGGTTGGTATCAGCCACCTTCCCGGTGGCGGCTGTCTGTCCCCCACTGAGACCGCAACCGGTCAAGGAAAGAAGTGCAGCGACCCCGAGGGCTGCTGTGGAACGGCTGAATGTGCGCAAAGGAAACCGCCTGCAATGTATGCCCGGAACGGGAGGGCATGGGGAAAGGGAGACTATTTAGGTTAGCCTTACCTCCTAGCAGCAGCAAAAACGATACTCTCCTCGCGCGTGTCACAATGTGCCGCAAAACGCCCTAGGCGCCTGAAAGCCGAGCTCCATGTGCTAATGCAGAAATCAACCTTCCCGCGCTTTTCGGGTGGCGGCGTCGTTGGCCTTCTGCAGTGCCTTGACCAGCTCATCCTTGTCCATGGTTGAACGTCCCTTGATGTTCAACTCGCGGGCGCGTCGGTAGAGGTGCTCCTTCGAAGCATTGGCATCCACGCCTCCGGCCGTCGGCTTATCCGAGCGTAAACCTTCCTCGGCACGGTCATCGGAAGGTCCGCGCTCTTCTTTGGGTTCCCAATGGTCTCCGACCTTCTCATAGCTGTGCTTCAAGGATGCAAAGGCCGTCCGGGCTGCCCGGCTCTCATCGCCGTCATAGGAATCCATGGCCGAGTCGTACGTTTTGGCGAACGTGTCTTGTGCTTTCTGGTCCGAGCGTTGCAGGGTCGAGGGCAACTCGTTCTTCCGGGCATGATCGTTCTTGCCGGTCTTGGGCATATCACTCACACTCCTGATCGAGGGAACACCTTAAGCATGCGACAGCACCAGGGCCGTCCTCAAGATGCCGAAAACAGGTGGGCGTAGGGTGGAAGGTGAACGAAAGGAGCACTTCATGAAGAAAATCCTCATGGTACTAACCAGCGTTTCCGAGCTCGGCGATACGGGAGAAAAGACCGGCTACAACGTGGCCGAGGCTGCACATCCCTGGAAGGTCTTCAAAGATTCAGGCCACTTTGTTGACTTTGCGTCCATCAAGGGAGGTCAGCCTCCACGCGATGAGGTGGACGAGGGAGACCCCATCCAAGTTGCTTTCACACAAGATGAGACAACGAGGGCCGGCTTGTACAACACCGCCCGTGTGGACGTCGTGGATCCCGCTCAATATGACGCCATCTACCTCGTGGGTGGCCACGGCACCATGTGGGACTTCCCCGACAACGAAGGCCTGCAGAATCTCATAGCCAGTGTCTACAATTCCGGCGGACTGGTGGGGGCGGTCTGCCACGGGCCTGCCGGCTTGCTGAACGTCGAATTGGACAACGGGTTCCGGCTGGTCGAAGGCCGGGATGTGGCCGCTTTCACCAACGATGAAGAAGTTGCGGCAGGAAAAGACAAGGTCATTCCGTTCTTCCTGGCAGACCGGCTTGAGGAACAGGGGGCGCGCCACGTCTCCGCCGGGGTCTTTGAGGAAAAGGTGGCGGTGGATGGTCGGTTGGTCACCGGCCAAAATCCTGCCTCGGCCGCCGGTGTGGCCAAGGAAATGGAAAAGCTGTTCGCTGAAGTAATTCATCAGGAAAAGGCCGAAGAGCAGCACGACGCAGAAGTCGTACGTGCCGGGAAGGACGCGGAAAAGGCCGCCAGGAAAGAGGCCGATGCGGACGCCGGCCACTGACTGGAGGTAGTCGTGCCCCCGCGGGCGCAGGGAACGGCACCATACGCACAAAGTCAGGGCCACCGTAAAGGTGGCCCTGACTTTGGTGAATCCATTCCAAGTGGTCCGTGGTGGGGGCGGGCTAAGGCACGGCCTTGAGTTCACGGATGGTCACGTCCCGGAACGTGGCTGTTCCCTCGTGGGCATAGAGACGGATGCCGTCGTCCCCTTCGAGCGGGAAGACACGGTGCGAGTGCACCACACGGCCATCCCCGACGAACATCTCCACGCTCAAACGATCCACCAGGATCCGTAGTGCGACTCGCCCCGTGGAGGGATCCACAGGTGCTTGGCTTTCCCCTGCGGTGGGATTGATGGTGGGGCGGCGATTGACGTAGGTGAACGGGCCCCGCAGGAAGGCGCCGGCAGCAACATGCCTGCCGCCACCTGGTGCACGGCATACTTCCAGGCCCAGATTGGCCGGCGGTGCGGCCGGATCCCACTCCACCTCGCAGCTCAGGTCATAGGCGTTGGAGCGGACCAACAAATCATGAGTGCCCGAAACCGCCACATCACCGAGCCGATGTGTCCGCTTCACATACTCCCCCAGCGCGGATGTGGGTGAAGAGGCCAGGTAGTAGGCACCATTTCCATGCTTAAGCCGCACATCGCGGACGATCATGTCATCGCCGTTGTAGCCGTCGGTGGCAAGCGTTGGCGTGTTGTGGGGATAGTCCCAGAAATTTGCCCAGCCGATCGCACGGCGAAGGGTTGGATCCTCCGCACCCGATGCATCGTACTGCGGGTACGTCACTGCACCATAGAAATCGAAACCATAGTCCAGCCATTCCGGCTCCGGACGGTCCGGGGTGAAGGAGCTGCCATCGAACGTTCCGGTCCAATACGCATACGTAGCGGGCAGTCCGCGGCCCTTGCCGTTCGCACTGGTGCCCAGGACCCAATGCGAGGTGTCGTCGTCGGCCGTCATCCGAAAGAGATCGGGGCACTCCAGCAAGCCCAGGTCCTCACGGACAAACTCGCCAACGCGCTTCCAGGACCGCAGGTCCGGCGATGTGTAGAAGCCGAGCTTCTGCCCCTCGGCATTGGCCATGAACCACTGGCCACGGTCCGCATCCCAAACAACCTTGGGATCACGGAAATCGTGCACGCCGGGATTCAGCAGCACGGGAGCCTCACCGCCGGGCTTGAAAGAGCGGCCCCTGTCCGTGGAATACCAGAGGTACTGTGCTTGCCGGCCTTCCGGCGCCTGGGTTACCAGGGCTATGACCGTCCCCGCTCCATATCCGGCAGTGTTGGCCTCATCAACCACCATGCATCCGGACCAACAGTCACCGTTGCCGTTACTGAACTTTGGAATCGCGACACCGCGGTCGCGGAATGCCACGTGATCGGTGGTGGTGGCCCGGCGCCATGATGTGCCACCACCGCCACTGATGTAGTCAGCGTTGTACAAGTAGTAATAGTGGTACTCACCATCAAGGTAAATGGGCCGCTGGGGATCGTTCTTCCAGTTCTCAGGCACGCTGAAGTGATAGACGGGGCGCATTCGGGATGATCCTTTCGAGGGGCCACCTGTTGCCATGGCAGGTCCACCAGGAGCGGACAGTGCAATGGACCCGCCCAAGGCAGCGGCACCGGCGCCGGTCAGGAGACCACGGCGTGATACTGACGGAGATTTTTCCATGGGCCTAGCTCCGTTCCGGGAACAGGCTGCGGGTCTCTTCAAACACCCCGGCCATAGTCCAGGCATCGAAGGAGAGGAGCCGCACCGAACCTTTGGTGGCGGTCAATCTCACGCGCTCGCCGCCCAGGGTCGGATAGACCCGGGCCGTGAGCGGCTTCCCGTTGGCGAAAATTTCGACGGCGGACCGGTCCACCAGGACACGCAGCCGAACCCGCCCGTCCGGCATGGGAACGGG
>NZ_JABMCX010000218.1 GCF_013179505.1 Paenarthrobacter sp. CM16
CTAGCGCGTTAGCGGGCCGCACCATGGTTGCAGTCGCGCTGCAAGAGGGAGCAATAGTCCTGGACCCATTCTCCGTAAGGATGGTCCTCGGCCTGGTCACCCTGACCCTGATCCTCATTTCCTGTGTGTCGTCCCAGCGGAGACACTCGGCCTACGCCAGGTGGTGGCGGGTTGCCTTATGCCTCTTCTTTGTTGGCAACGCCGCCTTCCTCCTGAACGGGACGGCCTCGCAACTGTGGGCCAACCCCTTGGGCAAGGCGTTGGTTGTCGCAGGGACCTGTTGCCTCTGGGCGGGAGCCCGTACCCTAAGGGACCGCCGCGCCCCCTTGTGGCTCTTGGTGCCGGCACCCCTGCTCAGTGGACTTGCCTCGACCCTGGATGACCCGGGAGCCGGAGTATGGTCGGGCGGCTTGGCGTACCTCAGCCTGACCACGCTGGGAATCACCCTGGCTGCCGTGGAACTGTGGTTCGCGAGGGCCGGACGCTCGCGGATCACCACGTTCCTGTCCTTGATCGCCGGGCTGACTGCCTTGTACTACTTGTCCCGCGTCATCACCTTTGTGGCAGCCGGGCCCAACAGCGCGGTGTTCCTCGACTTCTTTGGTTACGCGCCGGCGGCCCTCATGCATTTGATGCTCCTGGTGTCCGTGTCCTCCACCATGAATACGCTCAGCAACAAGCAGTTGATCAAACGCCTAAGGGAACGTGCCGAACGTGACCATCTGACGGGCCTGCTCAACAGGGGCGCATTCCTGGACCTGGCAGCCCGCTCCCTTGCACGGCCGTCCGGCCGAGGGGCAGCTTTGATCCTCGCCGACCTGGATCACTTCAAGGCAATCAATGATGAGCACGGGCATTCAGCCGGAGACGCAGCCCTTCGCGCCTTTGCCGCCGCCTGCACCGCCTCGGTCAGGTCAACAGACCTCGTTGGGCGGTACGGCGGGGAGGAGTTTGTCCTCTTCCTGCCGGGAGCCACCCAAGAGAGGGCCGAGAATATTGCCTCGGAAATCAGTGCCCGCCTGCAGTCCATGCGGGGGCCCGACGGATTGCCCTTCCCGACGGTGAGCTATGGCGTGACCTCCACGGGAACCGACGTCCAGGACCTCGCTTTCATGATCAACGTGGCGGACGCCGCCCTCTACAGCGCCAAGGCGCAGGGGCGGAACCGGGTAGTGGGAGCCGCGCCCGTGGGTACGGAACCCGCGCCCGAAGCCAGCCGCCCGCCGTCGTAATCCACATAGGCAGCTACGTTGGTACCGCGTTGTGTGACGTTATGCCTAGGCTGTGGGTGGCAAGTGAGAGTGGTTCCCACCCGTGAATCACGGAGGACAAACATTAACGGAGAGCGACCATGACTGAAGCGAACACCAATGCACGTGCACAACAGCTAAAAGCCCTGCACGAGGCACCCGAAATCCTGAGTGTGGTCAATGTGTGGGATGCCATCAGCGCCCGGACCATCGCTGCGCTTCCTGAGACGCAGGCAATCGCCACTGCAGGACATTCGATTGCTGCCTCCTACGGATATGCCGATGGAACCATGCCCTTGGACGTCGCGCTGGACGGGGTGAAGCGCATTGTCGACGCCGTGGACCACCCTGTTACCGCAGACTTGGACGATGGCTACGACAACCCGGCTGAAACCATCCGCCGGGCGATTGCCATTGGAGTGGTCGGCGCAAACGTTGAGGACCGGCTCCGCCCGTTCGACGAAGCCGTGTCGCGTGTGCAGGCCATCATTTCGGCCGCTGCCGCAGAGGGCATCCCGTTCCAGCTCAATGCGCGTACTGACGCGATTGCCCGTGGTGGCGATCGCCCGATTGAAGAGAGCATCCAGGACGCCATCGCGAGGGGACGCGCTTTCCTTGACGCCGGCGCCTCCCTGGTGTTCGTGCCCGGCGCCATGACCCGCGAGGTCATCGAGCCGCTGGTTGAAGGCCTCGGCCAGGGAAAGCTTTCCGTGATCGGCGCACCGGGTGCCCTTCCGGCTGCCGAACTCCAGGCCCTTGGCGTGGCCCGTGTGTCCTACGGTCCGTTCACCCAGCGTGTGGCCCTGCGGGCACTGCAGGATCTCGCCTCCGATCTTTACGGCTCCGGCGTGATCCCCTCGGACACTCCGGCGCTGAACTAGCCGGGCCGGTCCTGACCTGTTTCTCCCGTGAGGGCGGGACTGGTCAGGACCCTGAGCGGGTGTCGAAAGCAGCCGCCGATTCCCTGAGCAACCGGGCCATGGTGTCCACGGGCAGGCTCGCTGCCCGTCGCCGGTCGAAGCGTCGCAGAGCGATGTGCCGGGTGCCCAGGCCAGGAACGTCCAGGATGTCCACGTGATCGTGGACCACGCCGGTGAGCGCCAGGGTGGGCACGATGGCCACCCCCTCCCCGGCGGCGACGAGAGCCAGTGCCGTCAGGGTGTCGTGGTACTGATGAACAGTTTCAATCCGGGCTCCCGTGGAGTGGCGGAGGCGACCAAGCACTGCAGTGTTTGCTGCTGAGGGCTCCACTCCCAGCCACGGCAAATGCAAACGGCTCAGGTCAATGTTGTCCGTGCCCAGCAGGCTTCCGGCGGGCACTACGAGCTTCCATGGCTCGTCCAGCAGGGGTTCCTGGACCATGCCGGCGGCCATGGGATGCTGCTCTGCCGCCGTCGAGTCCTGTTCTATGACCACAGCATCGAGCTGGCGCTGGCGCAGGAGCCGCATCACCGCAGGGAAGCTGTCCTCCACTATCTGAATCTGCAGCTGGGGGTATTGGCTGCGCCACTCAGGAAGACGCGGGATCACCACTGTGCGCATGAAACTCGTGAATCCGCCCACCCGAACAACGCCCGCAATATTGACTTCGCTTTGCATCCTGGCCCGGGCAACGTTGAGCGCCCGCTCTATCTCTTCCCCTGCCTCTGCCATCGCCAAACCTGCGGGCGTCAGCACCGATCCTTTGGGGGTGCGCAGCAGCAGTGCCTGCCCCGCCTCGGCCTCGAGTTTGCTGAGCTGCTGGGACACTGCGGAAGGTGTAATCCGCAGTTCGTCGGCAGCGGCGAGGACGCCTCCGGTGCGGGCGACGGCAAGAAGAACCAGCAGTCTGCGGGGGTCTACATCCATGTTAAGTACTCCTAAACACGGTCTTCAGAAGATTGCAATTGATCTAAAGGTCATACTCGCTCAATATTGACTCAAAAGCACGATTCAGCAGCGCAATAACGACGAGCGAATCAAGCCTCCACTACGGATCACAGCCGCCCCACCGGCTTCTTCCGGGTGCCCAAATCCTGAAAGGACTCCCATGGAACTGCTGTTCGAAATCACCGGCTGGGCCGGCGCAGTGGCAATGCTTGGCGGCTACATGGCTGTGTCCATGGGCTGGCTGCAGGCAGGCACCACCTTCCAGACCGTGAACCTCTTTGGTTCCTGCGCCTTCATCGTCAACGGCACGCTCCATGGGGCTTGGCCCTCCGTGGTGACCAATGTGGCGTGGTTCCTGATATCGGCCGTTGCACTCCTCCGGATGCGGGCAAAGGAACGCCCCGAACGCGAAGCGCACCAGGTTCAGGAACAGGCTCAAGAAGCCCCCTCGCTTGGCCCGGACACCGCTGCCCAGGTCATCGTCGCGGCCGCCCGCCCCAGCGCCATCGCCGCCTAGCCGCCATCCAGCCTCCGGCCTCTGGTCTCCGCCCGGCACCGCCTGACGTCCGCCGGCATCACAAAAGGTAACCTCCCGCCGTCGTGCGGTGAACCGGAGCCTATTCTGGGCAGTAGCCGCCGCCCTACTGTGAAGGAAGCCCATGCCCACCCCTGAACATCCCCTGCGCAAGCTGGGTTTCCTCACGATTGGCCTGTTTGATCCCGCGGATCCCGCGGCCGGACACCAATCCACGTTGGAGATCATCGAACTCGGGGAGCGGCTCGGCTTTGACAGTGCGTGGCTTCGGCACCGCCACCTGCAGTTCGGCATTTCCTCCCCTGTTGCGGTGATGGCCGCGGCAAGCCAGCGCACCTCCAGGATCGAGCTGGGAACCGCGGTGACACCGCTGGGTTGGGAAAACCCCCTACGCCTGGCCGAGGACCTGGCCACCGTGGACCTGCTCTCCGGGGGACGGATCAATCCGGGGCTGAGCGTAGGCGAGCCCATGAATTACGACACCGTTAGACATGAGCTTTACCCTGACACTGCCGACGTCGAGGACTTCAGCTACGCCCGCGTGGACCGGTTTGCCCGTCTGGTCGCCGGCGAAAAGGTGCGGGATTTTTCCGGTAAACAGGGTGTAGTTGAAGAATTTTCCAACCGTGTGGAACCGCACTCTGCCGGGCTGCGTGCGAGGCTCTGGTATGGAGCCGCGAGCATGAAATCTGCTGTCTGGGCCGGGGAGAACGGCTTCAATCTTCTCTCCAGCAGCGTGATCTTCCCGGATAAGGATCAGGAACCGGACTTCGCCCTGGTCCAACAATCACAGATCCGGGCTTACCGCGAAGCCGCGGCCCAAAAAGGGAACCCTGCCCGCGTCTCGCAGGGCCTGGTAGTGATCCCCACGGACTCCGCCTCACCTGGCCAGCGCCGGAAATACCAACGGTACGTGGACGAACGGACGCCACGAACCCTCGCGCCCCAAGGCCCGAAGGGGATGATGTTCGCCCAGGACATCATTGGAAGCAGCGACCAGATTGCTGAACAGCTCTACGCCCACCAAGGATTCCAGGAAGTCGACGAAGTGGCTTTCGCACTGCCTTTCAGCTTCGACCATGAGGACTACGTGCAGATCCTCACCGACATCGCGGGCAAACTAGGGCCGACCTTGGGGTGGACGGCCGCCACCTAAGCGGCGTCAGTCCACAAACTCCGACTGCGTGTCGATGAAGTCCCAATCCGCGTCAGTCAGTACTCCACTGACCTTGTCCGGGTGGGGACCGCCGGCCTCGGCAATATGCTGCAGCACGGGCAGCGGAAGTTCCTCTGCACGCAGGTTCTCCCGGAGCCATTCCTTGCTGTCCAGGTGCAGATCGAGCCACCACATGAAAATTTCCATCGCGGACCGCCTTCCTTCACATGAGCCGCGGGTCCTGATGCCATGGGCCCGGATTAACCGTAGGCCCGGGCCGGAACGTCTACAAGGGTCCAGGTCTTGTGGCTGGCCAGGGTTAGGGCCAATCTATTCCTAAGGGAATTCCCGGTGCACCCGTTGTGCGGCCGGATTGCCCGTCACACAAGGGATCCGCGATGGACTGTGACATTGAGCTGGAGATTGATTCCGGCTCTGCGCGGGGCGAATATGCGGTGCACGTAGTCCGTGCACCGGCGGGCGGCCACGCTTCGGGCACGTTCACCCTGGACGTGGACGGCATCCTTGAACGGCTCCCCCAGCTTGAAGCTACCGTCCTGGCATCGGCCGTGGCTGCCCGGAGGACAATGCCGGTGGCCGAGCTGGCCGTCCGTGAAGTGGGCCAGCAGCTGTTCCAGGCCCTGTTCACCCGCGAGGTTTATGGCACGTACCGGGCCAGCCTCGGCGCGGCACAACACGCCGGCCAGCAGCTCAGGGTGGTCCTGAGGTTGTCCGCACCTGAGCTGGCCACCATGCCCTGGGAAACCCTGTTCGACGCCGAAACCGAAACCTACCTCTGCCAGACCGAGCCCCTCCTCCGGCACATTCCCGCCCCCGATTACAATCTGAATCCTTTGGATGTGGCCCCTCCCCTGCGCATTCTGGGGATTGTCGCCTCGCCGAGGGACCTGCCCACCCTGGATGTCGCTGCCGAGAAAGACCACCTGAGCCGGGCCTTGGCGGGTCCCGTCTCAGAGGGCAGGGTGGAGCTGGTGTGGGCAAAAAGCGGCACCTGGGATGATGTGCAGTCACTGCTGCTGGCCGGCCCCTGGCATGTGGTGCACTTTGTGGGCCACGGCGACTACGACTCCCGCACTGACGAAGGCAGGATCGCCCTGGTGGGGCCCGACGGCAGGGCCGCTATGGTGCGCGCCGTCCGGCTGATGGCCCTGCTCAGCGTCGCCGCGCCCCGCCCGCGACTGGTGGTGCTGAACTCATGTTCCTCCGGCGAAATGGGCCGATCAGACCTCTTCTCAGGCACCGCGTCGGCCTTGGTCAGGAGCGGCATTGGTGCTGTGGCAGCCATGCAATTCGCCATCAGCGACTACGCCGCCATCGCGTTCGCCCACGGCTTCTACGCCGCAATCGCCAACGGCCGCACCGTTGATGAGGCGGCGCGCGTCGGCAGGATCTCCGTCATGGCCAGCCCGGACGGAACCCTGGAATGGGTCACACCCGCCCTTTACGTCCGTGGCGGCACCACCCAGTTGTTCACGCTGAAGGGAACGCCGCGCGCACCGGGTGTTGGTGCAAGCACGACGACGGGTGAAAGTTCGACGACGGCACGGGCCTCGGGCGGTCAGGCCGCGGCACCAGCCCCCGCAAGTCCGCCGGCCTCACAACCGCAGGTTCAACAAACGCAGCTTCCACAGCCGCATAGCGCGCAGACGCAGGGCGCCCAGACCCAGGTTCCACAAACCCAGGGCGCGCAGCATCAGGCCACCACCGACGCCATGAAACGGGCGCAGCTGCGGGCGCTTTATGTCCAAGCATCAGCCGAGCTGAGGGCACGGCGCCTGGAACAAGCCGTGGAACTGTTCGAGGACCTCCTGACACTGGAGCCCGGATACCGCGACGCGGCAGCGCTCAAGGACACGGCACAGCACCGGCTGAAACTGGGCCGCACGTACCGGGAAGCACTCGAGGCAGAGGAAGCAGAGGATTGGTTGGCCGCGGCTGACGGCTTCGCCGCGGTTCAGGACGATCCCGCGTTCCCTGACGCCGCTTCCCGACGACAGGACTGCGAGCGCCGCCAACGGATCTCCGATCTGCAAGGTGAGCTTCGGTACCACTCCGCCCTCGGCTCCTGGGAAGCGGTGCTGGATGTGTCGGCAGAACTGGCAGCCCTGGACCCCGATGCCGCAGATCCCGAGGGGCTCGCCACGGAAGCCCGGGATGAGCTGGTGCGGGCCAAAGCAAAGGAGGCACCCGCCGGGGTGGTTCTCGATTCCGAGGAGGATCTGAAAGCTCAGGGCTCGTACACTGCGGCCACCCCGTCACTCCGGCCACCACGGAAAAAGACCACAGACAGTCCCACGGCCGCGGCATCACAAAACCCGGCCGCAACCAAAGCCGAGGCACCCGGCGGGGTTCCGGCGTCGAGCGTTGATGCAGACGCCAAACGGCCCGCAGCGAGGGACGCGCCGGCACCCCGGCACGACGGATCCGCGCTTAGCTGGCAACCCCTGGCCTGGGGAGGCGCCGCGTTGGCGGTTGCGGGCGGGGTGGGCGCGTGCTTCGCGGTGTTCTTCATGTGGTTCGACGTGGAGTTCTGGCAGGACAACGGCGGCGACATCGTTCTGAGGATCCTCTACGGGCTGCTCGCCCCCATCGGCTTCCTGGCATTGACTGTCGCAGGGCTTCCGGAGCGATCAGCCCCAGGGCGGATGGCTATGGCGGGCGTTGTTGTTTCCCAGGCGGTTTTTGGCCTGGCCGGCCTGAACTACACGGTTGAAGTAACCGCGGTCGTGTTCAGTTTCGCTTTGTGTGTTTTCGGGCTATGGGCAGGAATCCTCGCGCTCCGGAATCCGGCTCAACGGACTCTCGCATGGCTTCTGCTGCTGCCCCCTGTGTTGCAGCCCATCATTTGGATTCAAGGGAAAGGCGTGTTCATGGAGAGCTGGTATATGACGCAGGCGCTGCCGTTGCTGTTGCATCTGCTGCTTCTTTGCTCGGTGGGCATCATGTTCGTGGTCACCGCCCGCAGGCTGCGGCCGGCTGTTCAAGCGGGGGCAGCAGGATGAGCAGGCTGGTTGAATTCACCACCGACGACGGCGGCACGGTAGTTGTGGAGGTGGCGAACGCCGCCGGAAGCCTGGTGACAAGGGGAGGCGATCACGCCGGGGACCATTCGGGGGTCTTCGCGCGGGCCCAGCAAACCTTCGAGCGGGCCTTGGCGCATGTGCGTCCGGCGGTGCAGGGCGTGATCGACGAGCTCCTGAGCCTGGAGAACCGTCCGGATGAGGTGAGCGTGGAATTCGGGATAGATCTGCACGCGGAGGCGGGCGCGTTCATCGCTTCGGCCAGCACGGCGTCCAATTTCAAGGTGCGGCTGACGTGGAACAAGCCGACGGAAAGCTGATATTCCAACCCACCGGACAGCCTGTTCATTGGATCGCCCCGGCGCAACAATAAGGGTATGGCTGCGGAAAATTTCAGCGGACCCATTCCCTTGGTGGTGGGGGTTCTCCCCGACCAGCATGTGGAGGTCC
>NZ_JABMCX010000219.1 GCF_013179505.1 Paenarthrobacter sp. CM16
ATGCATCAACGTGGACTTGCCCGAACCGGAAGGACCCATGATCGCGGTGAACTTTCCGGCGTCAAAGCTCACCGAGACCTTGTTCAGGGCGGTGACAGTAGTATCCGCGCGGCCATAGCTCTTGGTCAGCTCGTGGGCCTCGACCGCAGGGCGGGCGTGCCCATCACCGGAGCCTGCTGGGTGATCGGTTCCTGACGGGTGGGAAAGGGGCGTGAAGGTTGTCATGCTTTCACGCTACGTTTTGCCGTGCTCCTTCAGGATCGGGCCAGGGGCCCATCCTGCAGCAAAGGCCCTCATACCGTGGTCTGAGGTGCTAGGACCCCGGGGCTACGACGCCGGTCTCATAGGCGATGACCACCACCTGCACCCGATCCCGGGCACCGAGCTTGGCAAGGATATGGCCCACGTGGGTTTTCACCGTGGCTTCGGAGAGGAACAGCCCGGCTGCGATCTCGGGATTGGACTGTCCCTGGGCGATGAGTTCGAACACCTCGCGCTCGCGGGTCGTCAGGCGCTCGACGGCGGCAGCATGCCCGGACTGTTCCGGCGTCTGCGTCCTCAGCAAGGGTGCCACGTGGTCCAGCAACCGCCGGGTGGTGGAAGGTGCTATTACCGCGTCCCCGCGGTAGACGGTGCGGATCGCTTCCAGGAGTTCTTCGGGTGGGGCGTCTTTGAGGAGAAATCCACTGGCGCCGGCTTGGATGGCTGCAAGCGCGTACTCGTCCAGGTCGAAGGTAGTGAGCACCACGATTTTGACTTCCGCGCGCTGGGAGCCGGAAGGCTGCGCTGCGGCCTGCTCCAGGATGCGGCGTGTGGCTTCAATGCCGTCCATCCCGGGCATGCGGACATCCATCAGGACCACATCGGCCGTAGTGGCGGCCAGCGCCTGGACAGCTTCGATTCCGTTGCCGGCTTCGGCTACCACTTCGAGGTCCGGCTGCGAATTGATCAGCATGCCAAAGCCCGAGCGGACCAACTGCTGGTCGTCAACGAGTGCCACCCTGATGGGCGCAGGAACTTCTGGCATGGCTTAGGCCTCCGAATACGGGATAAAAGCGGACACGCGGAACCCGCCGCCCTGTTCCGGGCCTGCGGTCAAGGAACCATCGTAAAGGGAGACTCTTTCACCCATTCCCAGCAACCCGTTGCCGCCGCCGGGCGCCGGGGGATCAGCAGCGGCTCCACGGCCGTCGTCGACGATGTCCAGCTGCAGGCCCCGGGCCTGCCAACTCAAGGTGACTGCCGCCTTTGCTTGCGGGCCGGCGTGCTTCATGACGTTGGTGAGGGCTTCCTGGATGATGCGGTAGGCCGTGAGCTCCGCCCCGGCAGGAAGTGCGCGACGCGGGACCCCGTTCTGCTCAAAGGCCACCTGAAGGCTGGCGGCCCGGAATCCGAGGAGCAGTTCGTCCAGGTCGGAGAGCCGTGGTTGCGGGCGGGTAGGGGAGTCGTCGTCGGAGCGGAGGACCCCCAGTAGCCTGCGCATTTCGCCCAAGGAGTCCCGGCCAGTGGCGGCAATCGTGGCCAGGGCTTCAGTGGCGAGTTCGGGCTTTGCGGCCGCAGCGTAGCGGGCTCCATCGGCCTGGGTGATGATCACGGACAAGGAGTGCGCCACGATGTCGTGCATCTCGCGGGCAATGTGGGAACGCTCATCGGCGGCGGCCAGTTTCCGTTCCTGCAACTGCTCTACTTCGAGGCGCCGGGTCCGGTCTTCCAATGCCTGGAGTTGCAGCCTGCGCACGCGCGTAAGGTCGCCCAGGGTCCAGCTCACCAGCACCAGCATCCAGATCAGGACCGTGTACAACGTGCCGATGGTCAGGCCCATGATTCCCGACTCCACCGTGGTCGAGAACAACCTGGTGGTGAGCATGACGCCGCCTGCAAGCCCTGCAATCAGGACACTGCGGCTGGCCCACGCAGGTCCATAGGCCGCGGTCGCGTAGATGACCAGTGGCACGGCGATTTGGCCCGCCACGGGTTCGGCCCCCACCGCCCATTGAATCAGGCACACAACGATGACGGCACCGGCCGCCAAAGCAGGCCGGGTGCGCCGCCAGGCGAGGGGGAGAAGGAGGCTGCAGGACAACAGCGAGAGCCAGGGACGATCAGCGATCAAATAGACCGGGCCGAAGAGGAGGATCAGCAGGCACGTTGCCGTCAGGTCAACAATGAAGCGGTTGATCCGGAACCATTCGTATACTGCGTGCCTTCTATCCACGCTTAGACTCTATGCGGTGGTTCCCGCTGCGGGCATCATGCCGTGGTCTGACTCGTTCACCTTCCAGTGTTCGCAGAATGAGACGATTTTGACCAGCATGTGGATTGCTTGGCTAGATAGAGCTATGAGTGCAACGTCCATTAATCTCGCTGTCATCCCTGGCGACGGCATTGGCCCTGAGGTCATCGCCGAAGCCGTCAAGGTCCTCGAAAAGGCCGTAGCCGCCGAAGGCGTTGCCCTTGAACTGACCAATTACAAGCTCGGTGCCCAGCATTGGCTTGAAACAGGCGAGACCCTGCCGGACGAGGTCCTGGCGGATCTGCGCACCCGCGATGCCATCCTCTTTGGCGCAGTGGGCGCGGCCCCTGGCGATACCCGCATTCCTTCCGGGATCATCGAACGCGAGATGCTGCTCAAGCTCCGCTTCAGCCTGGACCACTATGTAAACCTGCGGCCCTCCCGTTTGTACGGCACAGTCGGCAGCCCCTTGGCCAACCCCGGTGCCATCGACTTCATCGTGGTCCGTGAAGGTACCGAGGGTCCCTATGTGGGCAACGGCGGCACCCTGCGCGGCGGCACGCCCCACGAGGTTGCAACGGAGGTTTCCCTGAACACGGCACACGGTGTGGAGCGCGTCGTCCGTGATGCCTTCCGTCGCGCCAGCGAGCGTCCGCGTAAGCACGTCACGCTCGTCCACAAGCACAATGTGTTGGTCTTCGCCGGGCACTTGTGGAAGCGGACGGTCGAGGCCGTGGCCCAGGAATTCCCCGAGGTCACCCACGATTATCTCCACATTGACGCCGCCACCATCTTCATGGTCACCGATCCCTCCCGCTTCGATGTCATCGTGACCGACAACCTGTTCGGCGACATCCTCACCGACCTCGCCGCTGCCATTACCGGCGGTATTGGCCTGGCGGCATCGGGCAACATCAACATGGACCGGACGGCACCGTCCATGTTCGAGCCCGTCCACGGCTCAGCTCCGGACATCGCCGGACAGCAGAAAGCCGACCCCACTGCGGCCATCCTCTCCGCGGTGCTCCTTCTGGACCACCTTGGCTACACCAAGGCGGCCCGCAAGATTGAAGCGGCAGTAGTCGCCGACGTCGAAAGCCGCACCGGTTCGGCACGCAGCACAGCTGCCATTGGCGATGCCATCGCGGCCGCACTTTAGGCCCAATTCTCAGGCGTAAGCTTGTGTTGAATTATTTACCTGCTTCCTTGGTCCATCGCTGAACCACACCCTTTTTCGGGCCCGGTTCGCCCTGCCAGGTAGCTGACTGTGGAGGAAACATGACTCAGACTGCCCATGGCGTCGAATTCAGCCAGCAGCTTTCGGAAACCCCGAAGTCTGCTGAGGAGCGTGCAGCCGTCCTGGCGAACCCGGGCTTCGGCGACTACTTCACCGACCACACCGCCGTCGTTGACTACAAGGTTGACGCCGATGGAAATGGCGGTTGGCAGAATGCCCGGATCGAGCCTTACGGACCCATCTCCCTGGACCCCTCGGCTGCGGTCCTGCATTACGGCCAGGAAATCTTCGAGGGCCTGAAGGCTTACCGTCACGCTGACGGTTCCGTGTGGACTTTCCGGCCCGAGGCCAACGCAGCCCGGTTGAATAAATCGGCGCGTCGCCTGGCCCTGCCGGAGCTGCCCGAGGAGTACTTCCTGGGTGCGATTCGCGAGCTCGTGCAGGCTGATAAGGAATGGGTTCCTTCCGGTGACGGTGAAGCCCTCTACCTGCGCCCGTTCATGATCGCCACGGAGGCGTTCCTGGGTGTGCGTGCTGCCCGGGAAGTGTCCTTCCGCGTCATCGCTTCTCCTGCCGGGAACTACTTCGGCGGCGAGCTCAAGCCCGTGTCCATTTGGATCTCGCGCGAATACGCCCGTGCTGGTCGTGGCGGTACTGGTGCGGCCAAGTGCGGCGGTAACTACGCAGCTTCCCTGATCGCGCAGCAGGAGGCCGAAGCGAACGGCTGCAAGCAGGTACTTTTCCTGGACCACTTCAACGACGACGCCGTGGAAGAGCTTGGCGGCATGAACGTCTTCTTCGTCATGAAGGACGGCTCCCTGGTAACCCCCGCACTGAGTGGCACCATCCTTGAAGGCGTCACCCGAATGTCCGTCATCCAGGTGGCCAAGGACATGGGCCGTGAAGTCACCGAGCGCAAGATCACCCTGGATGAGTGGCGCGACGGCGTTGCCTCCGGTGAGATCACCGAGGTCTTCGCATGCGGCACGGCAGCTGTGATCACGCCGATCGGTGTGCTCAAGGACGCCACCGAATTCATCGGCTCCGAGGACGCGAAGGCCGGGGAAACCACCATGGCCATCCGCCGGCAGCTCCTGGGCATCCAGACCGGAACCGTCGAGGACACCCACGGCTGGCTGACCCGCCTGGTCTAGCCGCCGGAACTTCGCGAGACACCACCGCACGACGGCGGCCCTTCCCCTTGGAAACCAAGCGGAAGGGCCGCCGTTCTGCTGTGTCGAACGCTCTCCCACATCCCGCGGCCTTAAACGGGTCCCTCTCTCACTTCCCGGGGGTTTGACGCGGACGCTCTTGCAGGTCCCTCGGGTTTGACGCGGACGCTCTTGCAGGTCCCTCGGGTTTTGAGCCACACGTTCTTGCAGGTCCCTCGGGTTTTGAGCCACACGTTCTTGCCGCTTCCGGTCAGGCCCATGGATGGGCGACGGCGGCACCGTGGTGAGGCGACGACGTCGAGCCTGACTGTGAGGCCTGGGATGTGGAAGAGGGTCGGACTTGGAGGGCGTGGGATGTGGGAGAGGGTCGGACTTGGGGGGGGTGGGATGTGGGAGAGGGTCGGACTTGGGGGGGGTGGGATGTGGGAGAGGGGCGGTTCAGTGCCAAGATGGGAGCGTGACTTCAGAATCAATGGCGACGTCCGCCAACTCTCCCGGCGATGACGGCTCGTCCCTGCAACGCAGCAGCGACCTCACTCGCTTCCGGTTGGCCCCCAACCCGGGCCCTATGAGCCTGGACGGCACCAACTCCTACATCATCGGGGCTCCGGGTTCGGGCCATGTAGCCATAGTGGACCCGGGCCCTGAGGACGAGGCGCACCTCGCTGTGCTTGCCTCAGCCGGAGTTGTGGACGTGGTACTGATCACCCACCGGCATGCTGACCATACTGAGGCCTCTGCACGCTTCCATGAGATGACCGGCGCCCCCGTTCGTGCTGCGTTGCCGGAGCATTGCCACGGCGGCGAGCCGCTGGAAGATGGTGAAATCCTCACCGCGGGCGGCGTGGAAATCCGCGTAGTCGCCACCCCTGGTCACACATCCGACTCCCTGTGTTTCCATCTCCCGGATGACGGTCCGCACGGATCTGTTCTCACCGGCGACACGATCCTGGGCCGCGGGACAACCGTGCTGGACTATCCCGACGGCCGGTTGGGCCACTACCTTGCCAGCTTGGACAGGCTGGAAGCGATAGGGTCCGCGACGCTGCTGCCCGCACATGGCCCTGTGCTTCCGGCTTTGGACGATAAGTGCCGCGAGTACCGGGACCACCGCGAGCAGCGCCTTGACCAGATCAGGGCGGCACTGAAGCACTTGGGCAGTGACGCGGCGATCGCGGAAGTCACCGACGCCGTGTATCCCGACGTCGACCCATCTGTCAGGTGGGCGGCCGAGACTTCCGTAGCGGCGCAGCTGGACTACCTTCGCAGCTGAGTCGGCGTTCTACCTAGCTGTGGTTTGAGATTCTGGGTCCACGAATTCGGGAAAGATTGCCTCTTGGACTGGCGTTCCATGGGTGTGCCAACGGAACTCTGCTGATCCCACAGGAGCTTCTGCAAAAGCTAGCCCGTGAAGACTAATCCCGTCGTCGGTTGGACTCCACCGAGCGATGCTGACTCCCTCAAGGGCGAGTTTGGTGCGCGCGACCGCAGGTCGAAAGGCGACGTTGACGGCCGGCCTCGATGCGACTGACGGGTAGCACCAGGCATCTTGAACTTCTGGAGGGAGATCAAAATAATCTTTGGCTATTATTTCCGAGGCGATGTAGAGATACTCAGTTCCGATACCAACATCTCGAGTGAACTCGTGCTCCAAGAAGTTCATGAGCATGGCCAATTTTAGGTGTTGTTCGCTAGTTAAACCCATCAGGCCGGGTTCACCACCAATCACCGTGACATTTATCGGAGTCCGCGAACTGTAGCGGATGAGTGAGAAGAGGGTGGAGGGCGGCATCCGCGTTTCAGCGACGACAACGGACGCATCGCCAGGGGTCGTATAGAGAAGTGATTCCCCTGCTACGTTCAGTCGCTGCGCTTTTACAACGCTCGCAGGTGGCTCCCAGGCGTCTGCGGCCACTCTCATGTCGCGCAGCGGTAGAATGTGATCATTCGGCTGGAGTGCCCGGATGCGGTAGAACGTTGTACCTGCGGGATATGTCCCCGTCTGCGGAGCCAATATGGCCCGGCGTTCAGGCCCGAATGTCAAAACGTCTAGCAGAGCATTCGATACAGCTTCTCGATCGAGTCGATGAAAAGGTAGCCGACGAAAGGCATGGATCTTCCTTTGTAGCTCTCCGAGCTCGATTTGAGAGAAATGATTTGCGGTGTCCGTATCCAACATCAGGTCTCCTGTCTACGGAGTCTCGGGCACTCTTCGCCCTGACTGTTTGGAAGTCTATGTGGGGACTCGGACATTTTTCCTGATGAATAGGCCCGGGGTGACCGGACGGTAGGCTTGAGCCCATGCGTATCGCCCGGTTTGTAGTTGATTCTGATCCCCTTTACGGCGTTGTTGACGGTGAGCCCGGTAGTGAGGAAATCACTGTCATCAACGGCGACCCCTTCTTTAATGGCGTCGAACGTACCCATGTGAAGCACAAGCTCGAGGACGTCCGGCTCCTGGCGCCGATCATTCCCCGCAGCAAGGTCATTGGCGTCGGACGTAACTTCGCTGAGCACGCAGCGGAACTCGGCAACGAAGTTCCCCAGCAGCCCTTGTTGTTCCTGAAGCCGAACACTTCGGTGATCGGACCGAACGACCCCATCATTCTTCCGGAGTTCTCTGATGAGGTTTCCTTCGAAGCTGAGCTGTGCGTTGTCATCGGCCGCATCTGCAAGGACGTCCCGGAAGACCGCGTGGACGACGTCATCTTTGGTTACACCTGTGGCAATGACCTCACTGCCCGTGATGTCCAGAAGACCGACCTCCAGTGGGCACGTGCCAAAGGGTTCGACACCTCAGCTCCGCTCGGCCCGTGGATTGAAACAGACCTCGACCACGAAGACCTCACCATCCAGGGACGCCTCAACGGTGAACTCCGCCAGGACGGCAGCACCAGCCAGATGATCCGTGGCGTCCGCGAACTCGTCTCGATCGTTTCGCACGCGTTCACGCTGCTCCCCGGCGATGTCATCATGACCGGTACGCCCTCCGGCGTCGGCCTGGTCAGCGAGGGCGACCGCTTTGAGGTTGAGATTGAAGGCATCGGACGGTTGTCCAACCCGGTGGTTCGCCGCTAACGCAGCGCCACTGGAACATCATGCCCGACGGCGGCACGCGCCTTTCGTACACGAGGTGAGTGCCGCCGTCGGGCGCTTTAAGGCGGAAAACCGACGCGGTGCCAAGCGGTAAAGTTGGAACTACTATGACTACTGCTTCTGCGTCGAACGCTGCCTCCAGCGCCATCCCTGCCGTCAACGCCGAGACTCCGGTCCGCGTCCGTTTTTGCCCGTCGCCCACGGGAACTCCGCACGTTGGCCTGATCCGTACCGCCCTGTTCAACTGGGCATATGCGCGCCACACCGGCGGCAAGCTGATTTTCCGCATCGAGGACACGGACTCTGCCCGTGACAGCGAGGAGAGCTACCACCAATTGCTGGACGCTCTTAAGTGGCTCGGCATCAACTGGGATGAGGGCGTAGAGGTGGGCGGCCCGCACGAGCCGTACCGCCAGTCCCAGCGTGGCGGGATCTACCAGGATGTCATCGCCAAACTCAAGGCCGGCGGTCACGTTTACGAGTCCTACTCCACGCCGGATGAAATCGAAGCCCGCCACAAAGCCGCCGGCCGCGATCCGAAACTCGGC
>NZ_JABMCX010000022.1 GCF_013179505.1 Paenarthrobacter sp. CM16
CCTCCTACAACTTCCCCTCCAACTAAATCCGTCCCCACCGCCGCAAAGGAAGACAACGCCGTCATGACTGATGTCGAGAACAAGCTGATCATCGGTACAGCACCCGATTCCTGGGGCGTCTGGTTCGCAGATGATCCCCAGCAGACTCCATGGGAGCGATTTCTGGATGAAGTAGCAGAGTCCGGCTACAAGTGGATTGAACTGGGGCCGTATGGCTACTTGCCCACTGACCCCACCCGGCTGGCTGAGGAACTGAAGCAGCGCGACCTCAAAGTCACCGCGGGAACGGTCTTCACCGCGTTCCACCGCGGCGCGAAGCAATATGACGAAGCATGGGAGCCCGCCAGGAAGGTTGCCGAACTGACTGCCGCCATGGGTGGCGAACACATCGTGGTCATCCCGGCCATGTGGCGCGACGATGTCACCGGTGAGGCTGTGGAGAACGGTGAACTTTCCGATGAGCAATGGGCAGACCTGTTCGCCGGTCACAACCGTATGGGCAAGGTGCTGCTTGAAGACTTTGGATTGCACCAGCAGTTCCACTCCCACGCCGACTCCCATGTGGGAGCCCAGCAGGATATTGAAACCCTGCTCGCTGCCACGGACCCGCGGTACTTGAACCTCTGCCTGGACACGGGGCACGCGGAATACTGCGGCGCGTCCAGCCTGGAACTGATCAAGAACTATCCCGACCGCATCGGATACCTGCATTTGAAGCAGATCAATCCTGAGGTCCTGGCCGAGGTCAATGAAAAGAACATGACCTGGGCAGCTGCCAACCTGGCCGGCGTCATGACCGAGCCGCCGAACGGACTGCCGGACCTTCGCGCCGTCATCGAAGCTGTTGAAGCCCTCAACCGACCCATCTTCGGCATCGTTGAACAGGACATGTACCCGGTAGCATTCGACGTGCCGATGCCGATCGCCAAGCGAACCCGTAATTACCTGCTGTCCTGCGGATCCCGCACACGGGTCCAGTAACACTGTCCAGCAAGAGCCACCCAGAAGAATTTTACGAAGGACGAATACAGTGACCAAGACTCTCCGCGTTGCCGTCATCGGTGCAGGCCGCATGGGTGCGGACCACATCAAGCGCCTCAGGACCCGCATCCACGGCGCTGAAGTAGCCGCCGTCGTCGACGTCGACCTTGCCCGGGCACAAGCGGCCGTTGAAGGAATCGACGGCGCTGTAGCCCTGACCAGCGCTGACGAGGCGCTCAACAATGGGGACGTGAACGCAGTCCTTATTGCAACCCCGGGCTTCCTGCATGAGGAAATCCTGTACAAGGCCTTGGAAAAGGACTTCCCGATCCTCTGCGAGAAGCCGCTCACCCCGGACGCCGAAAGCGCGTGGAAGGTTGTCCAGGCTGAGCTGGCGTTGGGTCGCCAGCGCATTCAGGTGGGCTTCATGCGCCGCTTCGACTCCGAGTACTCGGCCTTGGGTTCGATTATTCGCAACGGCGAGTTGGGGGAGTTGCTGATGTTGCACCACCAGCATCGCAATCCGAGCACGCCCGCGGGCTTTACCAACGAAATGCTGATCAACGACTCCGTAGTCCATGAGTTCGATGCGATCCGGTACTTCACCGGGGAGGAAATCACCTCCGTGCAGGTCAGGCTTGGCAAGCCGACCCGAAATGCGCCCAGCGGCCAGCACGATCCCCAGCACGTGCTGCTCGAAACGGAATCCGGCGTGCTGGCCGACGTCGAAATCTATGTCAACGCCAAATTCGGCTATCAGGTAGCTACGCAAGCCTCGTTCGAGGACGGCGTCGTCAGCATCGGCGGGGACAACGGCCCCTATGTCCAGACCGCGGGCAAATGGGGCGGAAATGTCACCCCGGGTTTCGAGAACCGCTTTGGAGCCGCGTACGACGTCGAGGTGCAGTCATGGGTTGACGCCGCCCTGCGTGGGGAGATCGGCGGCCCTACCGCCTGGGACGGGTACGCCACAGCTGCCTGCTGCGAGGCCGGCGTCGAGGCCCAGAAGTCCGGCGAAAAGGTTAAAGTCCAACTGAACACCAAGCCGGATCTTTACAAGTAGGGGGTGGGCCATGAAGATCGCACTTGATCCCACACCGTTCCACCACAGCCACAGCCTGTTGGAGTTCCCTCGGGTGGCTGCAGACCTGGGCTACAAGTACCTGCAGATGACACCGCATGCGGACCTCATCCCGTTCTTCAACCACCCCAAGGCGGATGACGAACTGGTGGCCAAGCTGAAAGCAGCGTGCAAGGACGCCGGCGTCGAAATCGCGTCTGTGCTGCCCGTTCTTCGCTGGTCGGGGCCGGATGAGGACGCCCGGGAAGCAGCCGTGCGTTACTGGAAGCGAGCCATCCAGATTGCAGTGGACCTCGGGGTCCAGACCATGAACACTGAGTTCAGCGGCCGCCCTGAGAAGGCGGAAGAGTCCGAGCGCGCGTTCTACCGCTCCATGGAACAACTGCTGCCGATCATCGAACGCGAAGACATGGATGTACTCATAGATCCGCATCCTGATGACTTCGTGGAGGACGGGCTGGCCGCATTGCGCGTCATCCGGGGCGTCAACTCGCCCAACATCGGGATGGTTTACGTTGCTTCGCACAGTTTCCACATGGGAAACAAGCCGTTGGAGATCATGCGGGCGGCAGGGGACAAGCTGCGCCTGGTCCACGTCTCGGACACCATGAACCACCATGCCTCCCACGGTCTTCGCTACATCACCAACCCGCCCGGCAATGCCGTCCGCGTCCACCAGCACCTCAAAATCGGCGACGGCGACGTGAACTGGGACGAGTTCTTTGGCGGCCTGAAGGAGATCGGGTTCCTGGACAAGGCGAACACCGTGATGGTCTCGTCAGTCTTCGCCGAGGATGAGAATGCGGAGGACGTCTCCCTCTACCAGTTGGAGACCATGAAGCAGCATATTCAAAAGGTCAGCGCGTGAGCGCTTCACTGCCTTCAGGAACCGTTGAGAAACCGGTCAACCACAAGAGGGCGCTCCGGACCGTAACGATCATTTCCACCTTCGGCGGGCTGCTCTTCGGTTACGACACTGGTGTCATCAACGGTGCCTTGCCGTACATGCAGGAGGACCTGGGTCTCACTCCCTTTACGGAAGGTTTGGTGACCTCTTCGCTGCTGTTTGGTGCCGCGTTTGGAGCCCTTCTGGGCGGAAGGCTCGCCGACCGGCACGGCCGCCGGAGAATGATCATGGTTCTCGCCATGATCTTCCTGCTGGGGACGCTTGCCTGTACGTTCGCGCCCACCACGGAAATTATGGTGGCGGCCCGGTTCATTCTTGGCCTCGCCGTCGGAGGTGCCTCGGTCACGGTACCGGTCTATCTCGCTGAAGTTTCTCCCAGTGCCCGCCGTGGCAGGATTGTCACCCAGAACGAGCTGATGATCGTCACTGGACAGCTGCTGGCTTTTATCTTCAATGCCTACCTTGGGAACACGTTCGGGGAGGCGGGTGGAATCTGGCGTTGGATGCTGGTGATCGCAACCCTCCCGGCGATCGCCCTCTGGATTGGCATGAACTTCATGCCGGAGAGCCCGCGCTGGCTTGCTTCCATGGGGAACTTTGGGGAGACGCTGAGCGTCCTACGGCGAATTCGGTCACAGGAAGAGGCCCGGGTTGAGTTCGAGGATGTCAAAGCCATGGCCGTGGAGGACTACAAGTCCAAAATGGGTTCGTGGAAGGATCTGGGCATTCCTTGGCTCCGCAGGATTTTCGTGGTGGGCCTCGGCTTGGCTGTGATCCAGCAAATCACCGGCGTGAACTCGATCATGTACTACGGCACCCAGATACTTGCGGAATCAGGATTTGGCCGGGAGGCTGCCCTGACGGCAAATATTGCCAACGGCGTCATTTCCGTCCTGGCTACCTTTGTGGGTATTTGGCTCCTGGGGAAGGTTGGTCGGCGAAAAATGCTCATCACCGGGCAGATAGGCACTACAAGTGCCCTTCTGCTCATTGGCATCTTCTCCCTGGTGCTGCCGGAAGGGACTGCGCGGGGGTTTGTCATCCTGGCCTTGACGGTGACGTTCCTTGCGTTCCAACAGGGCGCGATTTCTCCGGTCACTTGGTTGATGCTTTCCGAGATCTTCCCCCTGAAGATCCGGGGTCTGGGCATGGGAGCTTCTGCCTTTGTCCTGTGGATAGTCAACTTCCTGGTGGGCTTTGGCTTCCCCCAGCTCCTGGCAGCCATCGGACTGTCCAACACCTTCTTCGTCTTCGCGGTACTCGGCGTCGCCGCCATCACCTTTGCCGCGAAGTGCATTCCGGAAACCAAGGACAAAAGCCTCGAGGACCTGGAGCACTACTTCAAGAACGTGGCGGGCAAGGCACCTGCGTCGGCGGCACCCGCGGGACCCTGAGCTCTCCAGCGCTACGTCAACAAACAACCCAGTAAAGGGCAGCGTCGCTGATAACAGCGGCGCTGCCCTTTTTTGTCGATTCAGGCCCATCCATTCCATGGAGTAAATGGATATTACGTGATTACATCCTAATGTCAGGACAAACTATTGACTTATGTGCTGTGGATCACCATGATCAAAGTAGGCGCAATCCGGTGGCTGCAAGGTGGCAGCCCGGAGCTGAAATCAAAGGAGATTCATCGTGGGAAAGTTTTCCTGGCGTAAGGCGGCCGTGGTGGCCGCAGTTGTCCCGCTGCTGGCTCTGAGTGCGTGTTCGAGCACGGGAGGCAAAACCGACGGATCCGGCAGCGGTGCCGGTGGGGGACAGGTCGCCTCTACGGAACGTATCAAAATAGCGCTCATCACCCACGCCGCCCCCGGCGACACGTTCTGGGACATTCTCCGCAAAGGCGCCGAAGAAGCTGCTGCCAAGGACAACGTGGAGCTTCTCTACACGTCGGATCCCGAGGGCGGGCGGCAGGCTCAACTGATTCAGCAGGCCATCGACCAGAAAGTGGCCGGAATCGCAGTCACTCTGGCCAAGCCGGACGCCTTGAAGGATGTCCTCAAGAAGGCTGCCGACGCTGGTATCCCTGTTGTCAGCCTCAACTCCGGTGCGGACGTGTGGAAGCAGGTGGGTGCTTTCACCCACTTCGGTTCCGACGAGAATCTGGCCGGCGCGGCGGTGGGAGAGAAGCTCACTTCGCTCGGGGTGAAGCATCCGATCTGCGTCATTATGGAGCAAGGCAACGTTGCTCTTGATTCACGGTGTGCAGGGGTCAAGTCGAAAGTCCCGGGCACCGAAAACCTGTTCGTGCAGGGCACGGATATGACCCAGGTTTCCTCCACAGTAACGGCCAAGCTCCAGGCGACACCGGACGCAGACGCCATCATTGGCCTGGGTGCGCCCTTTACGCTGACCATCAACAAGGCAGTGGAATCGCTCGGCCTGCAAGACAAAGTCAAGGTTGCCTCCTTTGACATGAACGGCGAACTCGCGCAGTCCATCATCGATGGCAAAGTGGCCTTCACAGTTGACCAGCAGCCGTGGCTTCAGGGCTACGGCGCCGTTGACGCGCTCTGGCAGGTCAAGCGCGGCGGCTTCCATGTTGGCGGCGGCCTTCCGGTTCTGACGGGTCCATCGATCATCGATCAGTCCTCGGCCCCCGACGTCCTCAAGTTCGCCAAGGAAGGTATCCGCTAAGGATTCCGCCAAGCAGGTTCCCGGGCCTTCGTCCGGGAACCTGCCCTAGCAGGAGAAAGCCATGACACAGACCTTATCCAAAACCCCCCTTCCCCTTCGTGATGAACGAATCGGCAGGCGCAATCCACTTCAGAAGCTGTTGGGCCGGCCGGAAGTTGGCGCCCTTGTGGGGGCAATAGTCCTCTTCATCTTCTTTGCATTGGTTTCGCCCACATTCCTGCAACCCGCATCATTTGCCACAGTCCTCTACGGAAGCTCCACTATTGGAATCATGGCTGTAGGTGTCTCCCTGTTGATGATTGGCGGAGAATTCGACCTTTCCACCGGTGTTGCGGTCATTAGCTCAGCCCTCACGGCATCCATGTTCAGTTGGTACTTCAGCACCAACGTCTGGGTAGGTGTGGGCCTGGCCTTGGTGGTGTCGCTGGCCATCGGCTTCATCAACGGCTGGATCCTGATGAAGACCAAGCTTCCAAGCTTCATCGTCACCTTGGCCACGTTCCTGATGCTGACCGGGCTGAACCTGGGGCTGACAAGGATGATCGGCGGTGGAGTTTCATCGCCCTCCATCTCTGACATGGATGGTTTTTCCTCAGCTCAGGCTGTCTTTGCCTCCTCCGTAAACCTGGGTGGAGTTGAAGTTAAGATCACCGTCTTCATGTGGGTTGCCCTCGTCGCTGTCGCTACCTGGGTTCTCATGCGAACGCGCGTGGGTAACTGGATCTTTGCCGTCGGCGGAGATGCAAATGCTGCCCGGGCAGTAGGTGTTCCGGTCAAGGCCACCAAGATAGGGCTCTTCATGGGCGTTGGCTTCTGTGGCTGGATCCTGGGCATGCACAACCTCTTTGCCTTTGACTCAGTACAGTCCGGCGAAGGCGTGGGCAACGAGTTCCTCTACATCATCGCCGCTGTCATTGGCGGTTGCCTCCTGACCGGTGGTTACGGTTCTGCCGTGGGTGGCGCCATCGGCGCGTTTATCTTCGGCATGGCCAACAAGGGCATCGTGTATGCGCAGTGGAACCCGGACTGGTTCAAGTTCTTCCTTGGGCTGATGCTGCTTCTCGCAACGATCGTCAACCTCATCGTCAAACGCCGCGCGGAATTGAAGTAAGGGGCCACCGGAAATGAATGCCAAAGCAATCGACCAGGAAACGCTGCTGCAAAATGAGCGTGATCCACTTACGCACACACCCGTTCACCTGCTGTCCTTGGATGGGGTGGGTAAGCACTACGGCAACATCATCGCGTTGAGTGAAGTAACCATGGCCGTAGACAACGGCCGCGTGACCTGCGTGCTGGGAGACAATGGTGCAGGCAAGTCAACGCTGATCAAGATCATCGCCGGACTTCACCAGCACGACGAGGGCGTCCTGAACATCATGGGCGAGGAACGGAAGTTCAGTTCACCCCGTGATGCCTTGGACGCAGGCATCGCCACTGTCTACCAGGACCTTGCCGTGGTGCCGCTGATGCCGATCTGGCGCAATTTCTTCCTCGGATCAGAGCTCACTAAAGGCTTCGGACCGTTCAAGTCCATGGACGTCGAGCAAATGAAGGCCATTACGCTCAAGGAACTTGCCGAGATGGGCATTGACCTGCGTGACGTGGAGCAACCCATCGGACAGCTCTCCGGTGGTGAACGCCAGTGCGTTGCCATTGCCCGGGCTGTGTACTTCGGCGCGAAGGTCCTCATTCTCGACGAGCCCACTGCTGCGTTGGGCGTCAAGCAGTCGGGCGTGGTGTTGCGCTACATCCTCCAGGCTCGCGACCGCGGCCTCGGCGTCATCTTCATTACCCACAACCCGCACCATGCTTTCCCGGTGGGAGACCGGTTCCTGCTGCTCAAACGAGGCAAGTCCATTGGCTACTACGACAAGAAGGACATCACCCTGGACGAGCTCACCGCCCAGATGGCCGGTGGTGCCGAGCTTGCCGAACTCGCCCACGAGCTGGAGCAGTTGGGCGGGCACGGGGATGTAGTCAAAGCAGTCAAAGCCGAGGTGGCCGACGTCGATGTCACAGTAAGTTCCGGCGCCCCGAAACACGGGTAATGCCGGCAGGCGGCGGGGTGTTCCGGAGCTGGTGCGGAACACCCCGCGCTGCTGTGCGCATCACCTGCACCCACTACTTCCACAACCAGAAGGGATCACCATGCCGATCAGGGTTGGTGTTATTGGCGCCGGCATCATGGGCGCAGACCACATCAGGAACCTCGCCACTACCATCGGCGGGGCCGAAGTCACTTTTGTTGCAGACCTCGACGCCGATCGCGCGGCTGCAGCAGCGCCTGCCTCGGCACGCATCACCACGGACCCGTCGGAATTGATCAATTCCAGTGAGGTGGATGCCGTTGTTGTTGCCTCACATGATTCCACGCATGCCGGCTTGGTGCTGGAATGCTTCGAGGCGATGACGCCGGTTCTGTGCGAAAAGCCGCTGGCACCGACGCTTCTGGAAAGCCTGGAAGTGGTGGCGGCCGACGCCGACATGGTTGCCGCCACAGGAACCTCGCTCCTGTCCCTGGGCTTTATGCGCCGCTTCGACCCTGGCTACGTAGCACTCCGGGCAGCCGTGCAGGCAGGGTCGCAGGGAGAGCCCCTGATGGTCCATTGCGTTAGCCGCAATGCTTCCGCAGCACCGGGAGCCACCTCGGAATCCGCCATTACCAATTCGGCCATTCACGAGCTGGATATCATTCCCTGGCTCTTGGACTCGCCCATTGCGGAAGTGTCGTGGCAGGCCGGAAAAAGCACCCGGGATGCCGGCGATGGCCTGCAGGACCCGTCCTTCATGACACTTCGTACCGCAGATGGAACACTCACCACGTTGGAGTTGTTTCTCAATGCCCGGTATGGCTACACCACCCGCTGCGAGGTGGTCTCCGAGCTGGGAACCACGGCGTTGCAGGACAGTTCCCTTCTTGGCATCGAACAGGACGGAACGAAACAGGGTGTCATCCCGCCGGACTGGCGCCCCCGTTTCGCCGACGCATATCGCCTGCAGTTACAAGCATGGATCTCCGCCCTCACCCGTGGAGAACAGCCACCACTGGCCGGAGCACAGGACGGACTGAATGCAGCGCTTGTCGCCCAGGCAATGATCCAGTCCCTCCACAGCAGTGGGGCGTCGACGAAGGTCAGCTACTCATGACCACGCCCTTGCTTCCGCAGTCCCGTGTACCGGACTCGAAAGATGCTCCTGCACTTCGCTGGGGCATTTTGGGGCCGGGGTGGATCGCAGAACGGTTCGCCCAATCGGTCCAGGCGCATACCGGCCAGGTGATCACCGCCGTCGGATCCCGTTCGCTGAGTCGGTCAAAAGCGTTTGCGGAGAAATTCAACCTTCCAGCCGCCTACGGCAGCTATGAGGAGCTCACTGCAGCACCGGAGGTGGACATTGTGTATATCTGCACACCACACACCTCCCATCACGCGTCCGCCCTGCTGGCAATCGACGCCGGAAAGCATGTCCTGATCGAGAAACCCCTGGGACTCAATGCCGATCAAGCGCGGGACATTGCTTCAAGGGCTGAGTCCGCAGGGGTATTTGCCGCCGAGGCCATGTGGACTTTTTTCCTGCCGAAGTTTGATGTGATCCGGCAACTCCTGGATGCCGGCATGCTGGGAACAATCACCACTGTTGTTGCCGAGTACGGCGAGCACTTTGACCCCTCCCATCGCATCTTCCGTCCTGAACTGGCCGGAGGGCCCCTGCTTGATCTGGGCACCTACCCGCTGGCCCTCGTCACAGAGGTGCTGGGGAGCCCGCGGGAGTTGCGCGCCGTCGGTCAGCCCCACAAGTCAGGCGTAAACGCCCAGTTGTCGGCCATCATGACGTTCGACGGCGGTGCACAGGCAGCCGTGAACACCCACCTGCACAACTTCACCCCGACGACTGCAACGATCGTTGGTACCGAAGCCACCCTGGTGATTGAAGGCCCCTTCAACATGCCGGGAACGTTCGAGGTCAGATTCCCTGACGGGTCCCGGCTTCGCTATGACGAAGCATCGGGCAGCCATTTCGAAGGCCTGCACTATGAGGCGGCGGCGGTGGCGCGCTCCATTTCCAGTGGCGACTTCCAAGCGAGCCAAAGAACGCTGGCAGCATCCATCCGAACTCTCGAAGTCGCGGATGAAATCCGGCGCCAGCTGGGGATTGTGTTCCCAGGCGAGCACGGTCAGTAAACCACGGCCACCCCGAGCCACCACCAGTATTTTCCCCCGGAAGGAACATCATGAAAGACATTACACTCGGCTTGGTTGGTGTGGGGCGCATTGGCGTCATGCACGCGAAGAACATCACCGCATTGAATCCAGGCCTCAGTAACAAGGGCGTCAATGTGCGGCTTCGCCTCACAGACGTTGCCGCTGACCATGCCAGAACGGTTGCGATGGACCTGGGCGCCGAATACGTGGAGTCAGTTGCGGAACTGATTGCCTCAGGGGTGGACGGCCTGGTCATCGCCACGGGCACAGGTACCCATCCGGAGCTGATCCGGGCAGGTGTGGACGCCAGTATCCCGGTCTTTTGCGAAAAGCCGGTGGCGATGAACGTGGACGAGGCGCTCCCCGTACTGGACTATGTCCTGGACAACAATGGAGTGGTCCAGATCGGTCATCAACGCCGCTTCGACGCGGGCTACCTCGAAGCACGTCGCGGCTTTCAGGCCGGCGAGCTCGGTTGGATTCATTCAGTGCGTGCCGTCACCTGCGATATGACGCCGCCGCCGGTGGAGTTCCTTGCGACATCCGGCGGCTTGTTCCGCGACTGTTCGGTCCATGACTTCGACATCCTCCGCTGGTTGACGGGGCGCGAGATTGTTGAGGTGTATGCCAAAGGCTCCAACAACGGCGATCCCGCCATTGGTGAGGTGGGGGATGTGGACACGGCCCTGGCCGTTGTGACTTTTGACGACGGCACCGTGGGAACAGTTTCGGCGAGCCGCTACAACGGAGCTGGGCACGACGTCCGCCTGGAGATCCAAGGTTCCAACAAATCAGTCATGGTGGGCCTGGATGGGCAGAGCGCCATGGTCTCAGCTGAACCCGGTGTCATGTTCCCGGCAGGTGAACCTCACCGGACCTTTGCTGAGAGATTCGATCAGGCATATCGCTCCGAAATGGCGGCGTTCGTCGAGCTGATACTGGGGGAGAGGGAGAACCCGTGCACGCCCGAGGATGCTGTAGCGGCATCGCGGGTAGCAGATGCGGCACAGGAATCGTTGGTCACGGGAGCGCCGGTCAGAGTGGCCCTGGCAGTCAAGCTCTGAGCAAGAAAGAAGCCTCCGCCTGAATCTACTGGATCAGGCGGAGGCTTCTGTCTTTGCAGCATGGGGGCGGGTTGGATCAGACGCCGAACGGCAGGCGCGGGTCGATGTCCTGGCTGTCCCAGCCCCGGCGAACCCAGCCATGGTGCGGGTCATCGCTGATGAGCCACTCGCGGACCGGTCCAGGGCCGGCCATCACGTTCAGGTAGTACAGGTCATAGCCCGGTGCTGCCATGGCGGGGCCATGCCAACCGTAGGGGACCAGGACCACATCGCCTGTGCGGACTTCTGCCGCGACATCGATGGGCCGGTCATCAGAGGCGTATACCCGCTGGTAGCCCATGGCGTCCGCGTCCGAGGGCGCCCCGGAGCCGGCGGCAACTTGCGTCTCGAAGTAATAGATTTCTTCGAGGTGCGTTTCACCATCCTTTTCCTCATCATGCTTGTGCGGGGGATAGGAGGACCAATTGCCGGCGGGTGTGATGACCTCACACACAATAAAACGGTCGGCCTCCAGTGCTGCGGGCGTTCCGAAGTTGTGGACCTGCCGTGAGCAATTGCCGGCTCCCCGCAATTCGACCGGCGTCTCAGCCGCCGTGATCAGCCGCGTAGGATACGAAGCCTTGGCCGGGGCTGTCGCCACGGCAACCCGGCCGCCGTCGACCGACGTGATGGAAACGGCCTTGCCGGTGCCCGAGTACAGGACGTCGCTGGGACCGCTGAAGACAGATGCCCGTCCCGCAAGGTCGTATTCGGTGCCATCCACGGTGACAGTGAAGGATCCATTGAGCGGAACCACAATCCGCTCCTCACCAGCGGCCGGAAGTTCGACGGCGGAGCCCGCGGCCAGCGTGGCGACCTTCAGGCCCGTATGGGCCCAGCCGTCCACTGCAATAGCGGAATCTGATGTTCCGAGGGAGATGTCCCAGCTGCCTTCTGCGGCAGTGCCCAGGGGATAGACCCAGTTGGTCATGTGGGGGAGTCCTTTGCGGTTAGCGCTGTACAAGAGTCATTTCAAAGCTGTAGGAATCAGCGCGGTAGACGTGATGTCCTGTTTCAACCCGACGTCCGGTGTCATCCACGGCTGTGCGTTCCATAGTCACCAAAGCGGAGTTGACGTCCGTCTCCAAAAGAGGTGCTTGGTAGTCGTTGGCGATCATCGCACCGATCCGCTGTGTGGCGAGACGGAAATTAACGCCGCCCCTGCGGAGGATTGCGTAGAGGCCTTCAGCGGCGAGCATGGCTTCATCCATGCTCGCGATGTCATCACGGACCCAGTTTTCCATCAACGCCAGGGGCTTTCCGCCCACTTTGCGGAGGCGGGTGAAGTGGTACACCTTGGAGCCGGCCGGAAGTTGCAGCGTGGCCAGAGTTGGTGCGTCTGCCTCCATGTGCGAGAAGCTGAGAACTTCAGTTGTGGGTTTCTTGCCGTTATTGGTGAGGTCATCGAACAAGCTGGAAAGTTCCAGCGGCCGGCGCACCTGGCTGGAAACCACCTGCGTGCCCACACCGCGTTTGCGGACCAGGAGTCCGGATCGGACAAGCTCATCCATGGCTTTGCGCATGGTGGGCCGGGATAAGTTGAGCTGTGCTGCGAGATCGATCTCGTTATCCAGCCGGCTCCCGGGTTCCAGGACGCCGCTGTGGATCGCTGCCTCTATGCCTTGAACCACCTGATGGTAAAGGGGGATGGGGGAGGAGCGGTCGATGTTGAGGCCGAGTTGATTCGCCACTGAATGTTCCCCACGTTCCAGGCTCAGTCCGCTCCGCCAATGCCTACAGCGTCCGCGGCATGTCACCCTTTGTTCTTTTGATAGGACATACCTTCGTTTTTCGATATTAGCAGGCATGCGTCAAGGGTCAAGTAGGCTCACACTCACACGTTTAGGCATGTCCTGACGTCAGCGCAGCGCCAGCAATACTCGAGACGCGCCGCTGCTCAGCACGCGAGGTGCGCGTGGATTTGTCACGGCCGTTCGCCGGGGAGATTTCGGCCAGAATTGCCGTTGCGTTGCCGTTGCGGCTTTCTCCTGGCGGTCCGCAATACGCAGACAATACTGGCGGCTGCCGCCGGGCCTCCGGGGAGGGCTTCTTTCCGACAACTTTACATAATGTAGATTATCGGTGTTATGCCCGGGGGTGGAAGGGGGTGCTGGAACTCCGCCTCCTGAACGTCAGGGGCCGCGCTGGTGCTGCTTCCTGGCGCGGCCCCCAACAAGGTGCTATTTCCCGACGTAGGCCGCCAAATGCTTTCCGGTCAGTGTGGATTTGCCAGCCACCAGCTCCGACGGCGTTCCGGCGAAAACGATCCTGCCGCCGTCGTGTCCTGCGCCGGGTCCAAGATCGATGATCCAGTCAGCGTGCGCCATGACGGCTTGGTGGTGCTCAATCACGATGACGGATTTGCCCGACTCGACCAGACGATCCAGCATTCCCAGGAGGTTCTGAACGTCTGCAAGGTGCAAGCCGGTGGTTGGCTCATCCAGTATGTAGATGTCACCTTTTTCGGACATCTGCGTGGCCAGCTTGAGCCGTTGCCGCTCACCGCCGGACAAGGTGGTCAGTGGCTGCCCCAGCGTGAGGTAGCCGAGGCCGACGTCTGACAGCCGGTCCAGGACCTTGTGGGCGGCCGGCGTTCTCGCCTCACCCTCGCTGAAGAACACTTCGGCTTCGTCCACAGACATTGCAAGCACTTCTGCAATATTGCGATCCCCCAATTTGTACTCAAGAACCGAGGCCTGAAAGCGCTTTCCCTCGCATTCCTCACACGGTGACTCCACGGTCGCCATGACCCCCAGGTCCGTATAGATAACACCGGCACCGTTACAGGTGGGGCATGCTCCTTCTGAGTTTGAACTGAACAAAGCAGGCTTTACGCCATTGGCTTTGGCAAAGGCTTTGCGAATAGGTTCCAGAAGTCCCGTGTAGGTGGCAGGGTTGCTCCTGCGCGAGCCGCGGATGGCACCTTGGTCAATGACCAAAACACCCTCGCGCGTCGCTACCGAGCCATGGATCAGGGAACTTTTGCCAGAGCCGGCCACCCCGGTCAGGACGCAGAGAACGCCAAGGGGAATGTCGACGTCGACGCCTTTGAGGTTATTGGTTGCAGCTCCCCGGATCTCCAAGTGGCCTGAGCCGGGACGGACGGTTTCCTTGAGGGAGGCGCGGTCATCGAGATGGCGGCCTGTGATGGTGTCGCTCCCCCGCAAACCCTCCAGATCGCCTTCGTAGCAGACGGTGCCGCCGCCAGTGCCTGCGCCGGGTCCAAGGTCAACCACGTGATCGGCAATCGCAATGGTTTCCGGCTTGTGCTCCACCACCAGAACCGTATTGCCCTTGTCCCGTAACTGCAGCAACAGCTGGTTCATCCGCTCGATATCGTGCGGATGAAGTCCAATGGTGGGTTCATCGAAGACGTAAGTCACGTCGGTGAGGGAGGATCCCAGGTGCCGGATCATCTTGGTCCGCTGTGCCTCTCCCCCGGACAAGGTGCCAGCCGGCCGGTCGAGGGATAGATACCCCAGGCCGATCTCCGCAAAGGAATCCAGAAGGTGCTGAAGGCCCTTCAGCAGTGGCGCCACCGACGGCTCATGGAGTTCGCGGATCCAGCTGGCCAGATCGCTGATCTGCATGGTGCAGACATCGGCGATGCTCTTGCCTTTGATCTTGGAAGACCGTGCCTCGGGGCTCAGCCGCGTCCCTTCGCACTCGGGGCACGTGGTGAAGGTGATGGCGCGCTCAACGAACGCACGGATGTGCGGCTGCAACGCGTCCACATCCTTGCTGAGCATCGACTTTTGAATCTTGGGGATCACGCCTTCATAGGTGAGGTTGATGCCCTCCACCTTGATCTTGGTGGGCTCGCGGTACAGGAGGTCATGGAGCTCCTTCTTGGTGAACTTGGCAATGGGCTTGTCCATGTTGAAGAAGCCGGAGCCGCTGAAGATCCGTCCGTACCAGCCATCCATGGTGTAGCCGGGAATGGTGAGCGCGCCCTCGCTGAGGGACTTGGTGTCGTCATAGAGTGCCGTGAGATCAAAGTCGTTGACGGAGCCCATCCCTTCACACCGTGAGCACATACCACCCAAGCGGTTGAAGGTGGCTTTCTCCGTCTTGGTTTTGCCCTCGCCGCGCTCAACTGTGATGGCACCACTGGCCTTCACAGTGGGGACGTTGAAGGAGTAGGCGTTGGGTGAGCCGATGTGCGGCTGGGCGAGGCGGCTGAAGAGTATCCGCAGCATGGCGTTGGCGTCCGTGGCGGTGCCCACGGTTGAACGCGGGTTGGAGCCCATGCGTTCCTGGTCCACGATGATCGCCGTCGTCAGGCCTTCGAGCATGTCCACGTCGGGGCGGGCCAGCGAGGGCATGAATCCCTGCACGAATGCGCTGTAGGTCTCGTTGATCATGCGCTGCGACTCTGCAGCGATGGTTGCGAAAACCAACGAACTCTTTCCTGAACCCGAGACACCGGTAAACACCGTGAGCCGGCGCTTGGGAATCTCGATGCTGACATCCTTCAAGTTGTTCTCGCGCGCACCCTGGACCCTGATGAGATCGTGGGTGTCAGCGACATGCGACGCCGGAGAATCCGTGTCAGTGCTCGCGGCAATAGTCATCATTTCTCCATCTATGGGGCGGCGCTGCCCAACAGTCCCCCGTCGGCGTCGCCTGGCTATCCGTGACCGACCTCGGTCAGTAAGTTCGATTCTGCCATTGTCTTCCACCGTTTACTCGCTAAGAATGAAGCATGCCGGTATACGTGAGGTCCCTTGAAACCGCAGTCCCGCCAACCATCCTCGTCCAGCAGCAGGCCCGTGAAGTTTTCGCCTCTCAACCAGGCCTGACGCGGCTGGGAACGCGCCTTGTGAGCACCTGCTTTGACTCAGCAGCCATCGACACCCGCTACACGGCGGTTGCAGAGCTGAGCCTCGATGCACATTCGGAGAATCCGCAGTTTTTCGACCCCGAAACCAACAGGGTCCTCAGCCCGAGCACCAAGGTACGCAACGAAATCTTCGCTACGGAAGCCACCAAGTTGTTCGTGGAGGCAGGAAAGACGGCGGTGGCCCAGGCTTCGGGAATCGACCTCGATGACATCACCCACGTCATCACCGTCTCCTGCACCGGTTTCTTCAACCCGGGACCCGACTACAAGGTAGTCAGGGCGTTGGGCCTGAACCCGGCGGTTCAGCGCTACCACCTCGGGTTCATGGGTTGTTACGCAGCATTCCCCGCCCTCAAAGCCGCCAAGCAGTTCTGCGTGGCCGATCCCGAGGCCGTGGTCCTGGTGATCTGCGTGGAACTCTGTTCCCTTCATGTACGCACATCCAACGATCCCGATACGATCATGGGTTCAGCCATCTTCGGTGATGGTGCGGCAGCCGCCGTCGTGACGTCCAAAGAGCCGGAAGGGCCGGAACCGGTCATCAGGCTGGACCACTTCGAGACGGTTCTGACACCCGTCGGCGAGGAAGCCATGGCCTGGAACATCGGCGATGAGGGATTCGAAATGGTGTTGGGCTCCTACGTCCCGCACATCATCGAGGAACACATCACAGGCGCCCTGGAACCACTCCTGGCCAAGGAGCCGGAGTTGGCCGGACTTCCATACAGTGACATCACCCATTGGGCCATCCATCCAGGGGGCCGCAGCATTCTGGACAAAGTGGAGTCCAAACTCGAACTGACGCATGAGCAGCTGATCCCGGCGAGGGAAATATTGCGTGAGTACGGCAACATGAGCAGCGCCACGGTGCTCTTTGTCCTGAAGTACATGCTGGGGCAGGCCGCCACGGAACGTGAGGAGCGGATCTGTTCCATGGCGTTCGGACCGGGCCTGACGGTGGAGACGGGACTCTTCACGCTGGTCTCCCCCGATCTGTGAGTCCATGGGGCCCTCTTCAGGAGAGGGATCTGTCCGCCGTGGAGGAAATGGACAGGGAAGACTGCGACCCCGCCCGCCTCACCAGGACGTATGCCAGGTTTCCGGTGGTCAACAGGCTCCTCTCGGGGTGGCACGGCATCTACCGCCACAGGATCCGGCCGGAACTGGCGGCCCAGGGTGCAGCATCCTTGCTGGACATAGGATGCGGCAGCGGTGACGTTGCCCGGAGCCTGGCGGCATGGGCCCGCAAGGATGGTTTCGGCCTCACGGTGACAGCGATCGACCCTGATGCCAGGGCGTTTGCCTTTGCCTCCAAGGATCCCGCCATTGAAGGTGTTACGTACCGTCAAGCGCACAGTTCCGAGTTGGTGGCCGAGGGCAAGGTCTTCGATTTCGTGATCTCCAACCACATTCTCCACCACCTCGGTTCCGGAGAACTTGCCGCAGTCCTGCGCGACTCGGAAGCACTCAGCCGCAGTCTGGTCCTCCACAACGACCTCAAACGCAGCAACCTCTCCTACGGGCTGTTCATGGCCGGATTCTGGCCGTTGGGACTCGGCTCGTACATCTTGGCTGACGGCTTGGTGTCCATCAAGCGCAGCTACACTGCCATGGAATTGGAATCAACCGTTCCGGCGCCATGGAGGGTCGAGGCCAACGGACCTTGGCATCACCTTCTGGTGCTTGAGGATTCGCGGTCCACCCGGACGGGGCAGGAAAATGTTTGACGTAGTGATCGTCGGAGCCGGTCCCGTGGGGCTGTTCATGGGAGCACTGTTGCTCCAGCGGGGACATCAGGTGCGGATTCTGGAACGGCGGTCAAGCCGTAGTGACAGTTCCCGCGCCATCGGCATCCACCCTCCGGCGCTGGCGGAGCTGGCTCGCGCCGGGGTTGCCGGCCAGCTGATTGCGGCCGGGGTCCATATCCACCAAGGTGTTGCCTATAGCCAGCGCCGGATGGTGGCCCGGTTGGCATTTGACGGCGATCCCGCTTTCCCAATCATCCTTGCAGTACCCCAGACGGTGACCGAAACAGTCTTGGAGAAGACCGTCATGGATCTTGACCCGGCGGCGATCGTCCGCGGCGCCGATGTCCACCACGTGGTGGATGACTTCCGGTCCGTGCGTGTCGCCGCGGATTCAGCCCGCGGTGCCCTTGAGTTCCGCGCGCGGCTGGTGGTGGCCGCTGATGGGGCGCATTCTTCGATTCGTCAAAGGATTCTGCCGCACCTGCCCTCGCGGAGCTATCCCGATTGCTACATCATGGGCGATTTTGCTGATGCCACCGGTCATGGAACGGATGCCGTCCTGTATTTGGAGCCGGACGGGATCGTGGAGTCGTTCCCGTTGCCGGGCGGGGTGCGCAGATGGGTGGTACGGCTGGGATCACCGGACCAAGGCACGACGGCGGCCGGGCTGGCTAAGCTGATCGGCGACAGAACCGGCGAAGTCCCGGACGCAGGCAGCAACACCATGTTGAGCGCCTTCGAGGTGCGGTCCCGGCTGGCGGCGCGAATGGTGCACGGCCGTGTTGTCTTGCTTGGCGACGCAGCCCATGAAATCAGTCCGATCGGAGGCCAGGGCATGAATTTGGGCTGGTTGGATGCTGCCCAATTGGCCCCCATCATGGATGCGTCCTTCGGCGGTTCGGACGTTGGCCGGTTGCTGGACCGTTTTGAGAAGTCGCGCAGGAAAGCAGCCAGGCGGGCTTCGCGTCAGGCAGGACTGAACATGGCGTTGGGCAGGCCGCTGCCACCGGCTGCCATGGAAGCGAGGAACAAACTCTTTGCCGGAGTGCTCGAGCTCCCCTCCGTGGCGGGGCTGGTGGAGCGGCGCTTCACCATGCGCTAGCTACTCAGGGGTGGTGTAGTAGCAGTCGTAGGTATCCTGGCTGACGATCAGCCCGTCACGCAGCTCAAAGACTGCTGTGCTTCTGGCGCGGATGGTATCGCCACGGTCCCAGTGCGGGAGATCCAGGAGCAACGTGGCCGACCAGTTCATCTCGAGGACCACGCGACTACCCTCGCTGGTGGTACGGACCACCTCGAACCGTTGGTCGGCAACAATATCCTTGCTGTGGTCGGCACCGGCCAACGTCTCCTGCAGGTTCCTTGTGGAACCTGTTTTGGATAATGCGTGGGGCCACTCGGTGAGTTGGAAGTCCTCGGCAAGGTAAGGCTGAAGTTCAGCGGCTCCACCGCCGGCTTCAACGGTCCGGACGAATCCGAGGACACGGTCCAAAGAAGATGAATCGCTCATTGGTCGAGCCTAGCCCAAGGCAAAGGAGGCCCGTGGCGATAGGCTCTTGCCATGAACCATCAACCTCAACACGAGGGCCTGAGCCCGGCCACGGACTTCACCCCCACCCAGATCCGGGACGCTGTCCGCAGGTTGCTTGATGCGGATGAACTTCCGCCGGTTGTCCAAGCGGGCCACCCCGTGCTGCGGCAATTGGCAGCACCGTACGATGGCCAGTTGGACGACGTCGAACTGGCGGCCCTGGTGGACCGCATGCGCGAGGTCATGCATGACGCCCCGGGCGTCGGCCTGGCTGCTCCCCAGTTGGGCATCCCCCTGCAAGTGGCCGTGCTGGAGGATCAGTACGATCTGGACCCCGTCTCCGCCGCAGTACGGCACCGGGAGCAGATGGAGTTTTTCGTCATCGTGAACCCGCACTACACGCCGCTGGGTACGGAGATGGCTTCCTTCTATGAGGGCTGCCTCTCCGTGAACGGTTACCAGGCAGTGGTGACCCGCTACCGGAACGTGGAACTGAGGTACCTCACACCGGCGGGTGAGCCTGTGGAGGAATGGTTCTCAGGTTGGCAGGCTCGCATTGTCCAACATGAGACGGACCACCTCCACGGCACGCTGTACCTGGACCGCGCCGAGATCAGGTCCTTGGCCAGCAACGCTGAGCATTCCGCACGCTGGGCCACTCCGGACATCGAGGACGCACGCCGGAGCCTGGGCTTCCTGCACTGACGGCGGGTGCCGCCGCGAACGCGGACTAGGCCTGATTCGATTCAGTAGGCAGGTGCCGTGCCCACCAGCGAAGGATGTGCTCAAAGCGCTGCTTCCGGTGGTGCGGTGTCCCTGACCTGGACAACTCGTGGTCTTCGCCCGGGAACACCAGCAAGGCGGTATCAACTCCCTGGGCCTTCAATTGTGAGTAGTAGCGCTGGCCTTGCTCGATGGGGCATCGGAGGTCGTTCTCGCTGTGCACCACCAGCGTTGGAGTTTGGACGGCGCCCATCACGGCCATAGGGCTCTGGGCTGTCATCTGCTCAGCAGTTCCACCAGTGTATTCACCGCCGAAGAACCAGCCAATGTCCGAGGACCCCGCGAAGCTGACGGGGTCCAGGAAGCCGCGTTCCACAATCGCAGCCTTGAAGCGGTGATCGTGGGCGATGGTCCAGGCCGTCAGGTAGCCACCGTAGGAGCCGCCCATAATGCCTACCCGGTCCTTGTCCAAGGATTTGTGGGCGGCCATGGCTGCATCCAGGTATGCAAGCACATCCTGCATGTCCAGCGTGCCCATCCGCTCCTTGATGGCGCGGCCATGGGCTTGGCCGTAACCGGCGGACCCTCGGGGATTGCACATCACCACTGCATATCCTGCGGCGGCGTAGACCTGTGCCTCGTCGAAGAAAGTCCCCGTGTACTGGGCAAAAGGACCGCCGTGGATCGTGAGCAATACCGGATGCGGTCCCGGCCCGTCCGGAAGGACAAGCCAGCCATGGACGGGATGGCCGTCGGCGGATTCGGCTTCAAAGTCCAAGGGCTCGCTGACGCGGGAATTGTTCCGGAGGGCAGCGGAGAAATCGGTCAGCAGACGCAGTTCTCCGCGTTCCAAGGAAGCGACGTCGCCCACGGTGGAGGCGTCGGAAAGGCTCACCGCGATCTCACCGTTTGCCGCTACCGTTGCGCCAATGACCACCCGGGCGCCGTGGACGAAGGGCATGATGCCGCCGTCGGCGTTGACGTCAAGCAGTTCGACGCTGCCCAAGGCCGTGTTCAGGACAAGGACACTGGAAGGCCCGCTCGGCTCCAGCGGTCCTGAAACGTCAAGATGTTCGACGTCGGTCAGGGCAGCCGCCTCTCCCCCGCCGGTCGGCATCGCGTACAGGACGCCGTTCCGGGCAACGAAGTCCCGGCCGGTAGTCCCCAGATCCTGGGCTGTATAGAACAACCAGCGTCCATCCAGGGAAGCGCGGACTGCAGTCACCGTTTGGAGTTTTCCGTTGGAGGGCTCGACGACGGTCGGCTCGCCACCGGCGGCCTCCACCCTGTAAACCGAGGTGACCAGATCGTCGTCGTGCCTCTCATGCAGGGCCGCTACGAAGTAAAGGTGTGAGCCGTCGGCAGAGAAGCACGGGGACTCGTGGTCCGAGTCGCCAAATGTCAGCTGCCTGGCCACGGGAAGGCCGGGGGCTACGGGAGTGGGCTGTTCGTGGGCAGCGCGTCCGCGGGGTACCACCGCAGGCTCACCGCCCAACTCCGGAACCTCAACAACGAACACCTGCTGGCGCTGATCGGCGGTGTAGCCGATGCCGTTCATCCTGTACTGGTTCGCGGTGACCAGGCGGGCGTCCTCGCCGGACGCGGTCAAGCCCTCCACGGTCCCGTAGCGCCCTGGTTCCGGGACGCGTGCCAGGAAGGCAATCCTGTGTGAATCGGGCGCCCATGTGAAGCCGCCCACCCCCGAGTGCTGATCGGTGATCCGCTGCGGCTCGCCGCCAGCTGCCTCCACGACGAACAGTTGGGGTTTGCCATCGGGATCGCTTCGGAGGAATGCCAGGACAAGGCCGTCAGGCGAGAACGCCGGCGAACCATCCCTGAAGCCGCGGGTGATTCGGCGCGGATACTTGGTGGTATCCAAGGGGATGGACCACAGCTGGCCGACATAACTATCGGCATCAAAATCCGGCCTGGTGACAGATACCACCGCCTTGGTCCCATCAGGGTGGATGGCGGGGGCGGACACGGAGTTCAGCAGGGGAAGTTGCTCGGGTTTCACGAGGGTGAGCCTAGCCCGGCAGCCCCGTGCGCGGCACCTGACACTCCGGCCAGCCGTAGGATTGAAGCCATGTTCTCCGACGCCGTCGCTGCCCTCCGCTGTCCGCTGTGCCACAGGGCGGTCCAGCTGATGGAACGTCCGCAGAGGACGTTGGTCTGCCCGTCCGGCCACCTCTTCGACGCTGCAAAGCAGGGATACTTCAACCTTTTAACAGGCAAGGGCACGGTCTTCGAAGCCGACACTGCCGATATGGTGGCAGCACGTCACCGCTTTCTGGAAGCAGGACACTATCTTCCTTTGACCACAGCAGTGGCCGAGGAAGCTGCGCGAGCACTGCCTGACCACGGCGCGGTGGTTCTTGACGCCGGAACCGGAACCGGGCACTACCTCCAAGCAGTCATCGAAGCATCCGGGGCCTCGGCGATCGGTCTGGACATTTCCAAATTCGCGCTGCGCAGGGCGGCCCGGCTCAACCCCCAGGCAGTAAACCTCGTGTGGGACATTTGGCGCCCCTTGCCTGTGGCTGAGAATTCAGTGGACGTGGTCATGGTGGTCTTTGCCCCTCGGAACCCCGCCGAATTCGGGAGGGTGCTACGTCCTGGCGGGAAACTGATTGTGGTCACGCCCAGGCCCGGCCACCTTGCTGAAATTGCTGACAGGACGTCCATGCTGGGCATCGAAGAAGGCAAGGAAGAACGGCTGGTTGACTCGATGAAGGGGCATTTCACCCTTACCAGGACCTATGGCCTGGACGTACCCATGGAGCTGACGGGCCGGCAGATGGGCGATCTCGCCTACATGGGCCCTGCCGGGCATCATCTCGGGCAGCAAGGAGAAGTGAACGAGCCAAGCGGGTCCGTGGCAACCTTGGCGAAATTCCGGATCAGCGTCTTTACCGTGTCCTGACGTGGCACGCTGCATCGGGCTAGGATGGAAGAACAGCGACTGTGATCCCGCCTGCGGGGTCCGGGACCAAGGGGGAAACGATGTTCGAATGGCTCGGCGAGAATTGGTGGGCCCTCTGGCTCACAGTCTTCCTCGCTTTTGCAGTGGTGGAAATGCTCACCCTGGACCTCTTCTTCATTATGCTGGGCGGCGGAGCGTTGGCCGGACTGGTGGCCGATTTTGCCGGCGCGGATTTCTGGCTGCAGATCGTCATCTTCTGCGTGGTTTCCCTTCTCATGATCGCCTTTGTCCGTCCCGTGGCGCTCAAGCACCTGCATAAAGGCCCCGAAGAACAGCGGTCCAATATTGACCGCCTGATTGGCCAACCCGCTCTCGTCATCGAAGCCGTGAGCGGCACCAGTGGGCTTGTCAAGATTGGCGGTGACGTCTGGAGCGCCCGCAGCACCGCCGGCGTCATCGATGCCGGCGCCACGGTTCAGGTCACCAAAATCGACGGCGCGACGGCGGTTGTGGCCTCGCCTGCCGAAAACAGCCCGCGCTGACCAAGCGCCCTGGATTCATGCGGTCCGGCAGTCACGCCGGACCGCCGCATCAAACCACGCAATTGGGGAACGAAGGAGATGTATGGACGGCTTAGGAGGAACAGCAGCAGCAATTGTGCTGGTTGTTCTCGTTATTTTTGTCATCATTGTGTTGGTCCGCTCGGTCAGGATCATCCCGCAGGCCCGTGCCGGCGTCGTTGAACGGCTCGGTAAGTACCAGCGCACCTTGAATCCGGGCTTGACCATTCTGATTCCGTTCGTCGACCGGCTCTTGCCGCTCTTGGATCTCCGCGAACAAGTAGTGTCCTTCCCGCCGCAGCCCGTGATCACCGAGGACAACCTCGTAGTCTCGATCGATACTGTGGTCTACTTCCAGGTCACTGACCCCAGGGCAGCCACCTATGAGATCGCCAACTACATCCAGGCAGTCGAGCAGCTGACAACCACCACCCTCCGTAACGTGGTGGGCGGGCTGAACCTTGAAGAAGCACTCACGTCCCGTGACCAGATCAACGGTCAACTGCGTGGCGTACTTGATGAAGCAACGGGTCGCTGGGGAATCCGTGTGTCGCGTGTGGAACTGAAGGCGATCGACCCGCCCCACTCCATCCAGGACTCCATGGAGAAGCAGATGCGCGCAGAGCGGGATCGCCGCGCAGCGATCCTCACCGCCGAAGGTACCAAGCAGTCGCAGATCCTCACCGCTGAAGGCCAGCGGCAAGCGGCCATCCTCGCCGCTGAAGGTGACGCCAAGGCAGCCATCCTGCGGGCCGATGGTGAAGCCCAAGCCATCCAGAAGGTCTTCGATGCCATCCACAAGGGCAATCCGGACCAGAAGCTCCTTGCTTACCAGTATCTGCAGACCCTCCCGAAGATCGCTGAAGGAAGCTCCAACAAACTGTGGATTATTCCCAGCGAAGTCGGAGAAGCCCTCAAGGGCATTGGAGGCGCCCTCGGCGGGAACTCCGGGGACTCCCCCGCGGGTCTCTTCGGTGGCAATGACGAATCCAAGGCCCCCGCTGCCACGGCAACCGGGGAGCACGCAAGGCCCGTCGAATAACCACGGATCAGGGCGTTACGAGCGGTCAGCCATTCCGGCTGGCCGCTCGCTGCTTGTCCCGGCTTTTGAGTAGTGGGTGCTGTTCGGCGTATAATGGGATATTTGTCC
This sequence comes from Paenarthrobacter sp. CM16, assembly GCF_013179505.1. Classification (GTDB taxonomy): domain Bacteria; phylum Actinomycetota; class Actinomycetes; order Actinomycetales; family Micrococcaceae; genus Arthrobacter. The sequence continues at coordinate 24,393 of NZ_JABMCX010000022.1, forward strand.
GGCTGGTTCAGCGCGGATGGAACATAAAAGCTTGGCCAGGCGTTGCAATTAGTGATGCAAGGTGTGCAGAAGTAGTCCGTAAGGATCGTGAAAACGGCTTACGGCCAGCGCGGAGTTCCTGCTCCGCGTACAGACAGAGGGAGTAATCATGAGCGATCGCAGCCTGCGGGGTATGCGTCTTGGCGCCCAAAGCATGGAAACCGAATCCGGCGTTGAACCGGCACCGCGCCAGCGGGTCGAGTACCGTTGCGAGGATGGCGAGCAGGTCTTCGTGACCTTCTCTTCCGAGGCAGAGATTCCCCCGGTCTGGGTTTCGAAGACCGGCAAGGAAGCTCTTCTGGTTGACGGCGAGCGTCCTGTGGACGCTAATGAAAAGGCCGTCCGCACCCACTGGGACATGCTGCTGGAACGCCGCAGCCTTCCTGAGCTGGAGCAGATCCTTGAGGATCGTTTGAACATTCTGCGTGAGCGCCGTGGAGAGCGCCGCTCCGCGTAGTCTGCAACCCAGGCTTAATACCCTTGGAGACAAGCAAGGCCGGGTCGGGTCCCCCTGTGGGAACCGGACCCGGCCCTTTTTGTTGGACGACTACTTCGCCGCGACGGGTGACTTGCGCGTGAGCTTGGCCCAGCGGGCGGCCAGACCCCACTTGGTCACGTTGATCATGGCTTCGACCACAATGTTGCCGCTCATCTTGGAGGCACCGAGCTCCCGCTCCACAAAAGTGATGGGACGTTCCTCGATGCGGAGGCCCAGCTTGGCCACCCTCCATGCGAGGTCCACCTGGAAGCCGTAGCCCACGGACTCCACTTCATCCAGTTTCAGGGCCTCGAGGGTGCTGCGCTTGAAGGCGCGGTAGCCGCCGGTGACGTCCTTGATCTTCACGCCGAGCATGATGCGGGCGTACGTGCTGCCGATCCGGGAGATGGCTTGGCGGTAGAGCGGCCAGTTGACCACACTGCCACCAGGAACCCAGCGTGAGCCCATGGCGAGGTCGGCCCCGTCCTTCACGGCATCCAGGAGCAGGGGCAGTTGCTCGGGCTTGTGCGAACCGTCGGCGTCCATTTCCACCAGGACGTCGTACCCTGCAGCGAGACCCCACTTGAAACCGGCAATGTAGGCAGCGCCGAGGCCTTCCTTGCCCTTGCGGTGAAGCACGTGTACTTGGTGGTCCGAGGCTGCAAACTCGTCGGCAAGCTGTCCCGTACCATCAGGGCTGTTGTCGTCAACCACCAGGACATCGGACTCGGGAACTGCTGCACGCAGCCGCCCCAGGGTTACGGGGAGCGATTCGAGCTCGTTGTAGGTGGGAATGATCGTCAGGACACGCAAGAAGAGGCCTTTCCTTGATGGAGCGGTCAGTGTGCCGGGCCAGCCGTGGCGACTGGCATTCTGGCGCAACTCTCCATTATAGGACGCCGAAAGGCACTCCTTGGGCGGCTGTGGCGTGGGACACGCAGGCCCATGCACGCCCCCCGGCCGGCATGCCGTGGACAGGCCCGCAAGCCCAGGGCCAGTAATGCCGGGCATATGGATCCCGGGCGAACTGTTTTCTGGGTCGTTACGGACCTGCCCACCTGATTGCCGCCACCATGAACGTGTTCCGGCCACGACCGGACCATCAAGCCGCAACTCGCGCCCTGGGTTGATCGTCCGTAGAGCCTCAATGCTACGGACTCACTCCGCACTGTCAACTGGCCGGTGACCTGCGGATCCAGGCATCCGCCCAGTTCAACGGCCCGGCAGCCAACCGGAAATTGTGGTGTTTAAACGCGGAGCGATTCGTGGGCAAACAGCTCTTGTCCCTCGCGAACGGTCTGCAGGCACCGGGGATCGCTGCCGGTATCGAGCGCGGGCAGGAGTGGAGTCCGCGCACGCGGGTCCGTGCTCCAAGACTGCACCCGGCTGTCTGCTACCTGAACCATGAGCTCTTCGACTTCCCAAACAGCGAAACTGGCCGGCGCACCCGGTACCAACTGTCCCATCAGGGGGTTGCGGTACTTCGCGGCCCGCCATCCGGCGCGGGTATGTCCAAGGAATGCAGCCCTGGCGGAAATTCGTTGTTCCGGGTTGCTGTGTTCCAGGCAGGCGCGCACGCTGGACCACGGCCGCAACGGAGTAACAGGGCTGTCACTGCCAAAGGCAATGGGAACTCCACTGGCGTAGAAGGACGCAAAGGGGTTCATGGCCTTGCTGCGAACGCCCAGGCGCTGCTCATAAAGCCCATTCGGAGCACCCCAGGCGGCGTCGAAGCCCGGTTGGACGCTGACGGTAATGGAGTACTTGGCAAGTTTGTCGATAGCGGCCTGATCGGCCAGCTCAACATGCTCCAGCCGGTGTCCCGCGGCCCGGATCTTCTGCTCCCCCACTTCACCTGCCGCGACG
>NZ_JABMCX010000220.1 GCF_013179505.1 Paenarthrobacter sp. CM16
GCAGTTCAGGTATCGCCCCCATATCCAATCGTGGCCCAGTCGGCACAGGCTGGCAATGACATGCTCTTCGACCATCTCATTGCCGACCCGCAGGTGAAATCCCGTGAACAGTTCGGCGCTCGGGTTACAAACTATGTATCCCATCAGTTCAACCTCGCCCTACCCAGGGACAGTCAAGCCGTCATCAGAAGCCGCCCCCACATCAAGGTCGGCGCCGTGCCTCGCACGGCAAACTTTGCCGTAACCGACTCCCGCGTTGAGCAAATAACTAACACCTGGTCGTTCAACCTTTCAGACGTGGAAAAAGTCTCAACCGAGATTCAAGCCTGGGCCGCGCACATGAGTCGCCTCAGGCAACGAGGTGGTCTCCTGGAATCGAGAGGGCGACCACCCCTGGTCATTCCCGAAAACGTGCAGCTAAGGGTTGTATATGAAGAGCCGAGAACTGACGCCGCTAATCCTGCCCTGGACATCGCTAAGGAAGTTTGGGCTGAGGTTCCCGGATTGATTGCCTATCCGGAGAGCCAGCAGTCCCGACTGGTGGAAGATGCACTAGGAGTCGTGGCCTAGGCCTGCATAAGGCTGATGAAGCTCACCTGTCACGTTGTTATTACAAGTTCTTGGGATGTGGCCGAACCTCTAGTACTTCCAATTTTTGCTCGACCAGGGGAGTCGACTAACGATTGCATCTTCGGCGACGGGAAAACGTCCGCCGGGCGGGGATGGCCATGCCCGACGGCGCTCCGGGCAGAACAAACGGAGTTGACGTTGTAGGTAGAACGTCGGTATGTGCTGCATATGAATTTGTAAACCTGAAACGCGCACACACCGGTTGTGGGTTACCCAAGATCCAAGTGGGGTCAGCGCGGAAACGGAGAGGCCACTCATCTCTCTCGAACTTCCAAAATAGGCCTCCGCTAGGTTTCATGTGGGTGCACCGAAATATCCTGATTCTTAGTGCTGACGTGGTTTTGATATTTGACGCTACACCGCGTTTATGGTGTCCCGCCTCAGGAGACTTCGTTCGCATCGAAGAGGTCAGGAGTTCGAATCTCCTTAGCTCCACATTTGGCGCCGCTGCCACCACACGGCAAGTAGCGGCCCCCTCTTACACAGGTGAAAGACGAGTACCAATTACTCGTGTGCCCCAAGCAGGGATCGTCTTTACTGAACCCAGCGGATCCCATGCAACGGCCAATGATCCCCCTCGTTCGCCGGAGCTGCCCCAAGGTTCCGCAGCGAGGGCCGGACGGCATCGCCCAGAAGTGCTGTCCGGCCCTGCGCCTAAACAACATCATTCGCGGGTTCCTCCTGTGCCCCTTGTGCGCCGGCTCCAACGGCGACGCCCACGCGTTGCGTTTTTCGTTGTTTCGTAGTCTCCATCGGGTATATCGTTAACTATCGTTTAGTATCGTTCGCGACTGACTGAGGTGAGCTTGAATGCACAATTCATTCCCTGCAAACGGATTTATGGGCAACAACCTGGACGGCATGTGGCAGGCCGTTGAGGAGTTCCGCTCCCGGTTCGAAAAGCGTTCCGGCACCCGCGCGGGCAGGGGTGAACTGCGAACGGCGATTCTTGCCTTGCTCGCGGAGCGTCCCATGCACGGCTACCAGATCATCCATGAAATCGAGGAGCGCAGCGGCGGCAGCTGGAAGCCAAGCGCGGGCTCGGTCTATCCCACCCTGCAACTGTTGGCAGACGAGGGTTTCGTCAGCGCAGAGGAATCCAGCGGACGCAAAATCTACTCGCTGACCGAAGCAGGCCGGGAAGATGTGGCGGGTTCAGAGACCTCCGCCCCTTGGGACTCCCTGGGAACCCCGTCCAGCCCGGGCTTCGCCGCACTGCCCAAGGCAGGTGTGGACCTGGCGCAAGCCGCAGCGCAGGTTGGCCGTACTGGGACACCAAAGCAAGTGCAGGAGGCTGTGACGGTGCTGGAGGAGGCTCGCCGCCGCCTGTACTCGATCCTCGCCCAGGACTGACGGGGTGACGTCGGTTCGGCGCGAACGGGCTGGTTCCAGCAGGGGAGTCGGGGACCCCCGTGCCCGCTATCGTCGAATCCTTCGATTCGCCGCTTGGCACTTGGCGGTGACTTGGTGGTTTGAGCTTTTCCTGCCCAGGGTGGGCCTGCGGGGGCTGACGGAACGGAGCCGACCCACCAGAATGCGGCGTTTCGCCCGGCGTTTTCACGGCCTCGCGGTGGAGCTTGGCGGGCTGATGATCAAAGTTGGCCAATTCATGTCCTCCAGGCTTGATGTGCTCCCACCGGAAATCACGGCGGAGTTGGAGGGGCTGCAGGACGAAGTTCCGCCTGTGCCGTTTCCAGCCATACGGGCCTTGGCGGAAGCCGAACTCGGCGCGCCCTTGGAATCGGTGTTTGCCTCGGTGGAAGAGACGCCCATAGCGGCAGCTTCACTGGGGCAGGCACACCGGGCCAAGCTGCTCGCCGGCAATGCGGAGGACACCGGGCTGAGCAGCGTGGTGTTCAAGGTGCAGCGGCCTGGCATAGCCGGGATTGTGGACGTCGACCTCGCTGCTTTACGCAAAGTGGGAGGCTGGCTGAGCCGTATCCGCCTTGTCTCACGTCGTGCAGATGTGCCCGCTCTGATCAAGGAATTCGCACAGACCAGCCTCGAGGAAATCGACTACCTGAATGAAGCTGCCAACTCGGAGCGCTTTGCGGCTGACTTTGCCGAGGACGCCCGGGTGACTGTCCCGGCGGTGGTTTGGGAACGAACCACCCGCCGCGTGCTGACCCTTGAAGATGTCACTGCCATCAAAATCACGGACGCGGAGTCGCTTCGGATGGCCGGCATAGACCCGGCCGAGGTTGCGCCGGTGTTTGCCTCGGTGATGTTTGATCAGTTGTTCACCAATGGTTTCTTCCACGCGGATCCCCATCCCGGCAACATTTTTGTGACACCGTCCCAGGATCCCACCGGTGAACATCCGTGGAAGCTGACGTTTATCGATTTCGGCATGATGGGAGAGGTTCCCCTCACCACACGCAGCGGTCTGAGGAAGCTCCTGATCGCAGCCGCGTCACGGGACGGCAGGGGGTTGGTGACCGCCATTAGTGATGTGGGGGTGCTGATGCAGTCGGCCGATACCGCTGAGCTTGAGCGGGCCATGACGCAGCTTTTCGCCCGTTTTGGCGGAATGGGTTTCGCCGAGCTTCGCGATGTTGACCCACGGGAGTTCCGTGAATTCGGTACCGAGTTCGGCAGCGTGATTCGGTCACTGCCCTTCCAGCTGCCGGAGAACTTCCTGCTGATCGTCCGGGCCATGTCCCTGACGTCCGGGGTGTGCAGCTCCCTGGATGCGCGCTTCAATCTGTGGGACTCGGTGGAGCCGTACGCGGCGCAGCTCCTGCGGGATGAGCGCGGCAACCTGATCAACGATGTCGCGTCTCAAACCGTCGAAGCCGCCGCCATCGCACTGCGCCTGCCCAAGCGGCTGGACGGGCTGGTGACGCGGGTCGAAGAAGGTTCGCTTCAAGTGGGCAACCGGCGCTTGGAGCAGCAAATGGCACGGCTGCTCCTGACGGCACGGCGGGCAGTCGCGGCGTTGATTTTCGGCGCACTCCTGATCGCCGGAGCTGTCCTGCGAGCCGATGATCCTGGACTGGGCAATGTGCTGATGATCGGCTCCGTGATCCCCTTGGTATTTGGCCTGTGGTCAGGCCGCCGCCAGCTTTGAGGCTCCGGCGTGCTGCCTTCACCTCAGTAGCTCCGTCGCATCTGCGCCGTAGACTTTCCCTGTGACAGAGACTCCCGCTCCGCGTTCCGAGGCCGTTACCCATGCGGCCGGCCCCATCCTGGCAGGCGTCATGCCGGGACAGCATCCAGTGGTTCTGGACCACGCGGCAGCCATGGCTGCCGGTGCCGGACTACCCCTGGTGTGCGCGTATGCCGACGTCACTATGTATCCGGTGGACGGCACTACTGGAGGTCCGGCTGCGCCTATCGACCCGGACGCCATGGAAGAGGACCTTCATCGGATTCCGGAATCACTGATGCAAACCCTCCGTGACCAGTTGGATGGCAAGGGCGTGGAATGGTCCTTGGTCCATCTGGCGGGTGAGCCTGCCCGGGCCTTGGCCCGTGAAGCGGAGGACATAGGTGCCTCCATGATCGTGGTGGGCACCCGGGAGCATAAGCTGACGGCCGCATTGAAGGAACTGACGGCAGGATCGGTGGCCCGCCACCTTTTCCACCGCCAGGGCCGGCCGGTGCTTGTTGTTCCCGTCAACCCCCGGGTCCCCACCGGCGATGACGACGATTAAGGAACATAACCCCCTCCATCTCCAGGGAAAATTCATCGCCTTGGTTGCGGCAGGCGGAGTGTTCGGAGCCCTGGCCAGGTATGGGCTGGGGCTGGCCATTCCTGCACCCGGAGCGTGGCCGCTTCCCACCTTGGTGATCAATCTCTCGGGCGCCCTCGCGTTAGGCGCATTGTTGGAGGGCCTTTCACGCAGAGGACCCGACGTCGGCAATCGCCGGGTCCTGCGGCTCGCCTTGGGCACTGGCTTCCTGGGCGCCTACACCACCTACAGCACCTTTGCCCTGGACGCGGTACACCTCTTCAGCGCTGGGGCGGCTACCGCCGCCGCGGGATACCTGGCAGCGAGTTTGCTGGGTGGGGCAGCCGCCACCACCGCAGGAATCTGGATAGGAGCGTGGCACCACAGGCGCGCAAGGGGGCATCGAACGTGACCGTCATCCTCCTTGCCCTGGCCGGTGGTGTAGGCGCAGCGGCGCGGTTCGTCGTCGATGGACTTGTCCGGTCACGCCTCAAGACTGCCTTCCCTTGGGGGACTGTGGCCATCAATGTTTCGGGCTCGCTGCTGTTGGGCTTTTTGGCGGGACTCCTCATGCGCGGCCAGGCGTCGGAGTCGCTTCTCCTGATCCTCGGCACCGGATTTCTGGGTGGCTACACCACTTTCAGCACCGCCAGCCTGGAGACGATACGGCTGGTGCAAAGTGGTCGTACAACCTTGGCTGTCATCAACGGGCTGGGGACCATGGCAGTGAGCGTCATGGCCGCCGCCGCGGGCGTGTGGGTCAGCTTGATGGTGCCCTGAGGAGTGGTGAACCTCACCACCGAAAGTGTCATTGTCCGCCTGTAGGATCGAGCCATGGCTAAGAAGACTTTCAATGAGCTGTTGTCCGCCCAGGTTGCCAATGAGTTTGCAGCCTCCCAGCAGTACATCGCAGTAGCCGTGTATTTTGACGGCGAAGACTTGCCGCAGCTGGCCCGTCACTTCTATCGCCAGTCCCTGGAAGAGCGCAACCACGCCATGATGATGGTCCAGTACATGCTGGACCGCAACGTGCACGTGGAAATCCCGGGCATTGCCCCGGTGCGCAACAACTTCACCAACGCCAAGGAGCCCATTGCGCTCGCCTTGGAACAGGAAAAGGAAGTCACCCGCAACATTGAGGAGATGTTCCGTGTTGCCCGTGCGGAGGGTGATGCCCTGGGTGAGCAGTTCATGCTGTGGTTCCTCAAGGAGCAGGTTGAGGAAGTTGCTTCCATGACCACGCTGCTGAACATCACCGAACGCGCCGAGAACCTTTTCGACATCGAGAACTATGTTGCCCGCGAAACCGTCGGCGATGGCGGAAACGATACCAGTGCCCCCTCCGCCGCCGGAGGCGTCATCTAACTCCCACCTCGGGAGAATACTCCAAGGGGCCGCTGGATGCTTAGCTTCCGGCGGCCTCTTCGTTTTCCTGCGCATCGTCGGGTTGGGAGCGGTTCAGCAGGGATAAGCGGCTGGCAATGCGGGCGAGGTCCACTGGCAAAACACGTGAATCAGCACCTGATGCCTCGATGTCCCAGTCCAAGGGTCCCTCGCCGATCAAAAACAGCGTGATGTCCTGATCGTGTAGAACGTCCACCACGTTGCCGAACCGTTGCCAGGCAGGAGCCAACGTCGAATCGCTGCCTGCCGGTGAAGGGACGTCGTCGATCACCCACGTTTTATAGGTTTCCGCCAACACCAGGAAGTCCGCTGTCGAGGTCAGCCCGGCGCACAGCTCCGCAAAGCCGATCCACAGGAGGTCTGGATCTGAATTCCTCACCACAAGGGGTTGGGTGGTGGGGCTCAGCACGCGGCTCTGAGCTGGTGTGGGCCTGAAGAGGCCCAGGCGCCCCAGTTGCCTGGGCATGCCGGGGGAGATGATGTGGCCTGAGCGGAAGGCGTCGGGCCCGGCGGCCGGGACGGTTCCTTCAGCCGGGAAGCGCCGGAAATCCGAGGCCCCGCTGATCTCCACGATGTCCATCATCTCTTTGATGGCCTCGATGGTGGGCAGGAAATGGTCGTGCCACAGGGGATTGGGCAGTAGGTTCTCCGGAGCGTAGTTCGAGGTCACTACCAGGGGGATGCGGCGTTGCGCAGCTGACCGCAACAACCGGGCGATGAACATTCCGTCGCCAACATCCTGGACGTGGAATTCATCGAAGAACAGCACCTCGATCCCGTCAAGGAGCGCATCAACGGATTGCTGGATCGCTGTTCCATTGCCGGCCTCAAAGCCGCGCGTTCCAGCGTGCAGCATGCGGAAGAAGTCGTGGAAGTGGACACGCCGTTTCCGCGCATCCAGCCTTCCGTAGAAGCTGTTCATCAGCCAGGTCTTGCCGCGGCCCACCGGTCCGTGGAAGTAGAGGCTGCGCGGCGCCTTACGGGATAGGGCCCGACGACGGCCCGTCAGTTGGGCGCCGAAGGCCGCCAGCCGCGCTGCTGCCTGCCGCTGACTGGGCTCAAGCACGAAACCTGCCCGTCCGGCGTCGTGGTCCATGCCCGCAAGCAAGGTGCGCATGGTGTCCCGGGACGAACCCGGAACTGGCCTCAACAGAGGCGTCACAGCCAGCCTTTGCGCTTGAAAATGACGTACATGAGCAAAGCGGCGCCAAACATGAGGCCCACCGCCAGGGGATAGCCGAAGTCCCAATGCAGCTCAGGCATATGGTCGAAGTTCATTCCATACACGCCTGCCACAAAGGACGGTGCAAAGAGAATGGCGGCCCAGGAGGAGATCTTCTTGACTTGCTCGTTCTGCGCGGCGCTCGCTTCGTTCTGGCGGTTGGCAGTAAGTGTGCCATCGAGCGTGAGCGCGTTCTGGAGGAGGTCCCGGAACGAGTTGGCCCGGGAGATTACCCGCTGGACGTGGTCCTCGACGTCGCGAAGGGAACGCTGGAGTTCAATGTCCACACCGTACTTTTCGAAGCCCTTCTCCAGGAGCACCATCATGTCCGGCAGGGGATGGATGGCGCGCTGGAACTGGATGACCTCGCGGGCCAGCTCATAAATACGACGTGAAACGGCGCTGTCACCGCTGAAGAGTTGGTCTTCGATCTCATCGATGTCGTTCTCCAGGCCTGCAACCACCGGAGCGTAATCGTCCACCACCTGGTCCAGGAGGGCGTAGAGCACCGCCTCCGGGCCGTGGCGCAGGAGGTCCGGACGCTCCTCAAGCCGCTTGCGCACCCGGGCCACGCCACCGGTTTCGGCATGCCGGATGGTCACCACAAAGTTCGGTCCCGTGAAGACGTGGAGCTCGCCGAATTCCACCGTTTCGGTGTCGTCCAGGTACCGGGCGGGCCGGAGGACCGTGAACAAGTTGTGGTCGTAGCGCTCAAGCTTTGGCCGCTGGTGTGCCGAAACGGCGTCCTCCACAGCGAGTTCGTGAAGTCCGAACTCTTCGGCGACGGCTGCCATTTCTTCTTTGGTGGGGCGGTACAAGCCGATCCAGGCCATGCCGCCATGTTCCGCGAGGGTCTCAAACGTCTGCTCGAGGCTATGCGGGGTGGCTGTGCGTACGCCGTCTACATATACGGCGTTATCGATGATGGTCACTGGTTGAACGCTACTGCATGGCTCCGATGATGGCGCCGGCAAGGGTCATGGCCACAATGTCGTGGCCCGAGTCGATCAGGGTCACTGCAAACGGACGTCCCGCGAAGCCGTTGTGGATGACGTGGCCGCCGGCACGGAAAACCACGGCAATGACCAGTGCCAGGAAGCCGCCGCCCAGGAAGGTGTTGAGATCCAGGGCGCTGATGAGGACAGCGAGGAGAAGGCTGGTCACGGCAGCTGCAACCATCATGGGAACCCAGATACCGGCGCCACCCTCAATGTTCTTGAGGTCGTCTTCGGTTTTGCCGATTGCCTGCATCCACCTGCGGCCAAGGACTGCCGGCATGTACCAGACGAAGC
>NZ_JABMCX010000221.1 GCF_013179505.1 Paenarthrobacter sp. CM16
AGACCCTGTCGTTCGCCGGCCACACCTCCGATGCCCTCCTGCTGGGTATTTTCCAGGTATCAATCCTGCATAACATCGTGCACCTGCTCTTCGGAGTAGCGGGTATCTTGATGGCCCGGACTGCGGGCCAGGCCCGGAACTACCTGGTGGGCGGCGGAGCCATTTACTTGGTTCTGTGGATCTACGGCCTGTTCATCAACCAGGAATCCGCCGCGAACTTCGTTCCGGTCAACAACGCCGACAACTGGCTGCACCTGATCCTGGGTGTCGGGATGCTGGCCTTGGGCCTGGCACTGAGCCGAAAGACAACCACAGGACGAACTGCAACCACAACCGGCAGGTGAACCCGCATTCCACGCCCGCGCGGCAGCAGAACTGCGTTGCAATTGCCGTGGAAGTGGGCAGCGCTGAAAGGAAGCGCGGGTTGTTTCTTGAGGATTGCATGGCCGCCTCCGCCGGCACCGACAGCGGGAGTGCAGTAGCGACGTGGTTTGCACCTAGCTGCTTGCCGCCGCAACACGCCAACTATTCGAAGGAGACAGTATGTCTGAAGAGACGGAGCATTCAAAAGAAATAGAACCGGGCACGGGACATCCCTCCCTGCCTCCCGTGGAACCGGAACTGCCACCGGATGAAGCACCAGAACCGCCGAAGCCTGCAGAACCTGAAGTCACGCCAGGGACAGAACAGAAGAAAACTCCTCGTTGACCCCTCTCGATCCCGCGACACTCCTTGTAGCCTTAGGCCACCGTTAGAGGATCCTCAAGGGGCGCTGGGCGTCCGGTGGGCCAACGCACTGCCCGCCGATCTGGCATACGAGCTTGACGCATCACCGTACGGTGACTTTGACAAGAAAAGGATGGGGATAGACAGTGCGTTATCCCCATCCTCTTATTGAAGCTCCTAGGCTGCCGAAGCGACCCAGCCTGAGCAACCGTAGATGCCGGTGCCGGCGCTTCGGTTGTTGAGGCACGCCCGGACGTAAACGGTCCCTCGCAAGCCGCTGCTTTGAGCTTGGGCCTGCTCGCCGCTTCCCTGACTGTTGGTCAGCGTCGCAATGTAGGTAGTCCCGTTCGAAACATACCTGAGCTGCGCTACGGATGAGACGCCATCCACGCGGGTGTCCCGGCTCGTTAGGACGTTAGTGGACGAGTTGTAGTAGGCGTAGGACCCGGTCACCGAAGCCGCTGCACTGGCGGATGCCATCGGCGCTGTGGCCAACATTGAGATTGCAATAGCGCCCGCGGCTGCAGCGCCGGAAAGAGCCAATCGTGATTTACGCATGTCGTAATTCCTTCCCCAGAATTTTTAGTGAATTACTGGCATCACACCCGCCCCAAGAATGTGTTGGCGATCACACCGCGAAGCCGTTCTGAGTCTCAAGCGACCACTTTCTTTTGTCAAGTCAAGCGCGCTTTCTCTAGGGGCGGTCTCCGAAGGTCAGGTCGCGTTCAGGGCTTCCCAGCCGGGTGCCCCACTTCCTTAGAAGTGGAACAGCCAAAGAGTGGGACACTGCCCAGCAACTGAACGAGACAACCAAGCGATGGTCGAGCAGGTTCGAAAACACTGTGCGCCGCAATGGGGCACTTGATTAGTCGTCGAAGTGGGTCAATACCGCCGGGTCTCTGGCGATGGAGGTCACTACCACCGCTGCGACATCGCGCAGCTTGACGTTACGGCCGCTGGAAGCGATCCGGAGGATTTTCATGGCTGCTTCCTGACTGCAGCGGTTTTGAGCCATGATCGCCCCAACGGCCATATCGATGGCCGTGCGGGATTGCATCGCGGCCAGCAGGTTCCTTCTGTCCTCTGTAAGTTGAGAGATTCGTACCGCGATGCGCAGAGTTCTTGATACTTGGCCGGCGAGAGACTCTGCCTCCTGGATTTTCGGACCGCTGAAGGCGTGCGTTCTGGTGGCGTAGAGATTCAGCGCGGCAGCGGCCTCATCTTCTAGGGAAAGCGGTACAGCCAGGATGGACCCGACGCCCTTGGCCCATGCTGTAGGTGTGTAATCGGGCCATCGGGTTTCTTCGCGGACGTCAGGGACGTGGATGGTGGCATGCTCATCAAGGGCCGTCAGGCACGGGCCGGTACCGGCCCCGTACTGCAGCTCGTCAAGATCCTTCACTTTTGGCGTGTTGAAGGCAACCGTGACGGGTTTCTTCCGTCGCCTCAGAGTCACTGAACTCAGCAGATCATTCTTCTCCGATAGGACGTTGGCGGAGCGCACGGCCAGTTCCTGAAGGAATTCTCCAACATCTTCGGAGGCCAGGGCGAGGTCCTGGAGATGCTCAGTCGCCCTGGCGCCTTCAGTACCCTCGGTGGTTTCATGCTCAGTCGGCATGGTGACCTCGATTATCGATGTTGTTCCTGCTGTCCGGTACCCCGGGGGTCGGATTCCCGTCCGCGTAGGGGGCTTTGGAACGGGCGGGGAGTTCGTCGATCAGTTCATTGGCGGCGTGGGCCAAGAGGTCACGCTCCAGTGGCGGCAGCGGAAACGAGGTCTCGACGTAGGCATCGACCTCGTACTCGCCAATGCTCCCACCAATGCTGAAGTACTTCAGCCACAACTCCTCCACAGAGATCTCTGATTCCTTCAGAGCAACCTTCAACCCCCTGATCTGTTCCTGTTCAGAGAGGGACAACGGTTCGGGCTGATTGTTCCCCGCTTCAGCCATGCCGGTCGTTCCTGCTGCGGTCCAGAATCCCTTCACTGACATCAACGAGGGACTGCCGGCTGGTACGGGAACGTTTGAGCAACTCCCGGAAAGCTTCTTCTTCTCCCAAGCCGTGGAGCTGCATCAACGCACCTTGGGCCCGGTTGATGGTGTCCCTGCTTGCCAAGGCCTCGCTGAGCGCTTCGTTGAACCGCAAGGGCGCCTCAGCGGTCTGGATGTTATCGAGCAGGATCGCCGCCGTAGAGGCGAACTTCTCCAAAGGCCGGGTCGTCGCTGTGTCATACGCTTCCGGGACGTCCGAGTAAATCTTCAATGCCCCCAGACTCCGGGTTCCTACCAGCAACGGGGAACTAACCGCTGACCGGATCGGCAAATCGGCCACTGCCTGGGTCCAGGCCGGCCAGCGGTCCTCGGTGCTGAGGTCGTAAACGACAACGGAGTGTTCCGAGGCCCAGGCAGCGAGACAAGGTCCCTCGCCGAGCTCGTACTGGACCTGGTCAGCCAAAGCGGCCACCTCATTGGTGGTCCCGGTACTGGTCCTGCGGCCCTGCTCGTCCAGGAGCGACACCCCCGCCCCGACGCTTCCGGGGAAAGCGTCACGGATTCCCTCGGCCAGGCGCTGGACCGCCCGGTCAACCTTGTCCTCTGTCAGGAGCAGACCCTTGATACGGGCAAGAGTGAGTGTCAGTTCATCCAACGGTAATTGCTGGGTCATTGGGCGTGCCTTCTACGGAGGACATATGACTGCCCGGCTAAAAGGCCTACTGCCAAACCCAAGGGACCAAACCCTGGAAGGTTGGCCTACCCTCAGGATAGCTTCTACAGCCTCTCACTGTCGTCGATAACAGGGCTTTATTAGAGATGCTCCCCTTTGGTCAGAATCTGTTTGGCTACGTCCTGGACACGACTGTGATGACGCCTTGCAGTCGTCTGCATGAACGCTAACGCCATGCCCCGGCTACACCGGTTCTGCACCATGATCCGCGCCACAGCGGCATCAACAACAGCACGCGACTGCAAAAATACACGGACGCGATCTGGCGTAAATGCTGGATCGTCCTTACCCATGAAGGGCTTCGCTTCCATAGACACCAGAGGATTTCACTGCTGATAGCAGGCACCCCGGCACAGCGTTATCCACCTGCGGTCTGATCCAAGGGACTACCGCATCCAAGGTCTGTCAACGCCCAAGCGAGGACATACAGATCAAAGGAGTCAAACCAGGCAGGGGCTCCCAAGTAGATGCCGAAGTCGTTTTGTCCCGCCCATCCTCCGTTGACCCACCATTGGGTCCAAAGTTCATCCAAGGTGATGGTGTTATCCGCTACCAGCGCTTTCGCGATGCGGTGAGTGTCTTGCATGGAGGCCTCTTTAGAGACGGAGACTTAGTCCGCCGTGTGGTTAGCGCCTCGGTATAGACACAGTTCAGCATGACACACGCGCAACACCATAGATACCACGCCTGCTGAGGGTATCCCACTTGCTTGGTAAGGGGGGTTATCTGGCAATGGAATACAAGGGCCGGAATCGGAGCCTTCAGTTTGGGCGGACCACGCACCATTCGTTGCCCTCGGGATCCAGGAGCACCTGAAAAGCCCCTGGCGAATCAGCACGAATGTTGCCAACCCTGACAGCTCCGAGGGCAACAGCTAAGTCAGCGGCCTGTGCCACGTCCCCGACGTGAACATCGATATGCAGCCTGTTCTTCACTTGCTTCGTTTCCGGCACTCGTTGGAAGGCCAACCGCGTCCATCCTGGTGGGTCTATGTACGACCAGTCACCGCTCCGGTGTACGGGTGTTCCACCAAGGACCAACGACCAAAAATCCGCCAGTACGGCAGGGTTTTGGCAATCCACCACCACTTCATCGACGCTCCCAATCATGAGCCAAGCCTATGGGAGGACGACCCAGTCGCCGCAAGAGGTTAGCTGGTAGCTGCACTCTGACTTTCAACGTCATGCAGGTGATGAACCCCATCATGCAGGAAGTACTGCGCGAAGGTAACCATGGTGAAGGCAGACCCATTACTCCGCATGCCGGTGCGGCCCCACTGAGACCTCTCCACGGCTGCGAAGGCATCGGCAATACTCTCTCCGCGGCTTATCAGTTCCTCCGTGATCTTCGCCGGATCTTGATTCGCGTAGTCTCCGTCAATGGCAGCTCTGTCCTGATCCCAATCAGCAAATATCGCATCATCCTGGGTCAGCATCAGCTTCAAACGCTCGTCGAAGACCCCATAGACGTCCCGTACATGACACGCATACTCCAAGCGTGACCACGTGCTTTCCTCCGGCCGCACGGCGACATCATCGCGTTCCAGCACGGCGCGCCAACGCGGTAGCATGCCCCGCACCACGCCAGAAACACTGGAAGGGTCAGTCGAAGCAGCATCAAAGCCACATTCAGGGCACGGCCTGGAAAGCACCCAGGTCCAGTCTTTCTCATCCGGAACAATCGTCATCTCGGCAGTCTACGAGTTGTGTCGGCGATACCGGCAATCAATTACCCCCGAACCAATAGAGGGCACCGCAATATCCCAGTTCCTTGGAAGTGGAACACGTAGGGTGATGGAAATTGCGTTCGAACGGCAGTCCTCCCCATGGCTACTTCCCGCAGTTGGGCACACAATGAACCCAGCGCCCGCAGCCGGGTGGGAGAAGATCTGAGGAGACAAGTATGAAACTTTCATCACGAATCGCCAGCTCCGCTGCGCTACTGGGCCTCGTGGCGGGAGCCTTCCTGGCGGGTGCACCGGCAGCCAGCGCTTCAGGGACAGGAACGGCGTGCCCGAGCGACAGGTTGTGCCTTTACTTCAACAGCAACTTCCAAGGGGCACGGGCCGACTACAAGTACAGTGACGCCGGCCTGGGCAACGAGCTCTTCACCGACGGGCACCGCGGCGCCAAGGGGTGGGGCGTACAGGTAAACAACAACGCGGCTTCCCTCATCAACAACTCCGGAGAATACATCGCTCTCTATAAGAGTGCAGGTTGCCGGGACGGAGTCGGATACCTTCTCGCTCCAGGAGCGAAGTTGAACCTCTCCGACTGGGGTGCCCGGAATACGATTTCCTCGTTCCACATCAACGACTCCGTCTGCATCTCCCGTGACCAGTCCTGGGCGTAAGGGCACACAGGCACGTCCGCATCTTCTCATTCCCGGCGTACGGGTACCTCGGATTTCCAACAGGGTGTAGCGACAGTCATGCTTGAAGTAGGAATCGTTGATAGCCTCGGAGGCAAACCGCCCATCAGCAGGTGCAAAACCTACTGACGGAGTACAGCTAGCTGGCGCCGGCGGCCGACCGAGCCTTCCGGCGGCGGCCCTTCACTAGAGACCAAGCGGCCACGGCGACGAAGGCTGCCGCCACCCCGCCTGCCACGGCGGGCAGGGCACTCTGGGAGCCGGCCGCTGGCTGGGTCGTCGCTTCCCGGTCCGGGGATGTGGCCATTGCTGTGGCAGCTCCAGCCCCGGACGCCGAGGCCGCAGCCTCCGTGGATCCCTGCGGATTTGCTAGGGCTGCTGAGGAATACCGGACTACAGAGCCTCCGCCGGGAGCGGAGCCAGGACTGATCACGATGACAGAACCGTCCGGGGCCACCGCCAGGTGACCGGGGCCGCCATCAGTGGGAATGGCGCTGCCCACTTCATTGGCATGAGGGCGGATCACGGACAGCTCCTGGGTCAGCAGGCTCGTCACATACAGTGATCCGTCCGGCGCGAAGGCCACGTCCTGAGGCCCGCCCCCAACATAAATCCGGCTGGCCGCGGTGTCGGCTCCGGGTTTGATGACGGCAACGTCACTGGACTTGATGTTGGCCACATAGACGTTTCCGTCAGGTCCAACAGCGATCCCGTGCGGTTCCTTGGACGTTCCGGCGTCCGAGACCAGCTCAATGGTCCGTGTGACCGTGTCTGCGCCGGCCGGGATCACGGAAACCGTGCCGGCGGTCTGGTTGGACACGAAGGCAGTTCCGTCCTTCGCCACCGCTATTTCCGCCGGGCCTGCCCCCACTTCGACAGTCCGGTCCACCGCGGTTCCGTTCGGCGCAATGACCGAGACGGTGTTGCCCGTGGAGTTCGCCACGTAGACCGATCCGTCGGGTCCGGCGGCGAGCGGATGGCGTCCCGTCGGCACCGGAATGGTTCGTTCTACAATGGCCGCGTCGGCCTGGATGACCCCGACGGTGTCCTGGTCGGGGGCGTCGTCGACAAGGGCTACATATAGGGTGCCGTCCGGGGCAAGCGCAAGCCCGGTGACCCTGTGGCCTCCGGTGCTGATCGTTCGGGACGGGCTGGTGGCACCTGATGGAACCACGAAAACTCCTCCGCCCTGGCCGTAGTTTCCGAGGAGGGCCGTGCCGTCTGCAGCAATGACCGCCCGTACCGGAGTCCCGTCAATGTGTATTGCCTCATTAGGTGCTGCCACGGCCGGCGCGGAACCGAAGCACAAAACTGCTCCCAGAACGGCGGTGAAAGTGGCCCAGCGGTAATTCATAAAAGTTTCCCCCAACGGAATCCCAATAAGGCTTTGGCGCGAAGCCAACCCAAAGAAGCCTACTATCCACCAGGTAAAGCATTGGGTCGCACGGCAATTCACGGCCTGTGGCTGTGGGAGTTTGCCGAAATAGTTACGGTGTTCTGTGGCTCATGTCGCCTGGCTGGGCCGCGAACTGTCCCGTAACGGGATCCCCTTACGGACACCCATGCAGCCGACTTCGAAAACTGACACCAGCAGTCGGCCTTCGCGTAATATTTCGTCCCAGATGTTGTTCCAAATCGTCTGCCGTGGACAGCAGTCACTAAGACAACTTCCGGGACAGTTCGCTGCGGCCTTAGGAGCCCATGCCGAGGTATCGGTAGACGGTGGCGCGGCTGGCTCCGATGATCTTTCCGATGTCCGATGGCTTGAGGCCCCGGGCTTTCAGTTCATGTGCTCTCTTGACCTTCTCATGGTCTGTAGTGATCTCCCGGCGTCCTGCTTTCCTGCCGTTTGCAGCTGCTGCCGCCATGCCGGCTTTGGTGCGTTCGGAAAGCTGGTCTCGTTCAAGCTGGGCGAACGCGGAAATGATAGTGACCATCGCCTGGGCCATCGCTCCCCCGACCTCGCTGGCCGGGTCGGTAGCGATGCCGTCCGTTAGGGAACGGAATTTGATGCCTTGCACTTTGAAGTCATCCAAGAGCTCGAGCAAGTGTCGAGTGTTGCGGCCCAAACGGTCCAGCTTCCACACCACGACTTCATCTCCGGGACCGAGACGGTCCAGCATCCGGTCCAACTCTGGACGGCTTACCCTGGTCCCGCTTATCCCCTGGTCTTTATAGATTCGTTCGCACCCAGCCGCTTCCAGTTCACGGATCTGCAGATCGGTGTTCTGATCGGCCAGACTGACGCGGGCGTATCCTAGGTGTGCCATCACTTCTCCGTCTTATCAAAGGACCGATGTTAATGATCCTGAGAATACCTCAGTGAGACACTTTGTTTGGACAGATGAGGTGTGGTAATTCCGCGAGATGGAATCGTCACCCCCAGCCAGGT
>NZ_JABMCX010000222.1 GCF_013179505.1 Paenarthrobacter sp. CM16
TCCATCCTTTGCATCCAGATCGCCGGCGATGAACAGCGCAGCGGTGCCGAGGCCGCGGACGCACTGGTCCGTGCCTTGCAGCTGTGGCTGCCTGCAACATCCCTTGGCGGGGTCGAGTCACTGATTGAACGCCGACGCCGGCACACAGCCGAGCCCCTCAGCGTCCCGGAGAACCTGGTCCGCTTGAGCGTCGGGATCGAGAACGTCGAAGACCTCTGGTCCGACCTTGAGCAAGCACTGAAGTCGTTGGACGGCTAGGCTAAAGGGCGTGGACGGAAAATTCTTGATCGCGATAGTCACCGGCGCGGTGTACCTCATCCTTGGCTTGGTAGCCCTTGCCTTGGAACTGTGGGCCTTCGCGGACTGCCTGCGCCATAAGCCGACGCTCTTTGTGGCTGCTTCCAAGCGGACCAAGACGTTCTGGACCGCGCTCACCGGCATTGCTTTTGCCATCGGCGCCTTGACAGTGATCAGCGGCGGAAGCGGCTTGGGCCTCTTCGGCATCGCTGCTGTCACCGCGGCCTGCGTTTACCTTGCCGACGTCCGTCCCGCCCTCCGCGAGGCAGGCAGCGGCGGCAACCGCAACGTGGGCCCGTACGGTCCCTGGTAGAAGGCTCTACCTGGGCGCCACCGCGTCCCACGCCACCGTCACTTCACCGAGGCGCCACCGCGCCGGACCGTCCTGAAGCGGCCATCCGGCGTCGAGCAGTGAACGGCACATCCCTGTCCAGCGCTGCCGGTTGCCGAACGACGCCAAAGGGGCCGCCTCCAGCCAGGCCTTGTCCATCGCCCGCAGGAACGCGTAGATGGGTTCGCCGGGAACGTTGCGGTGAATCAGGGCCTTCGGCAGCCGCTCAGCAACTTCAGAGGGCAGTTCGAAACTGCCGAACCTTACCGAAAAGCTGAGGCTCAGCGGGCGCTCCGGATCAAGGGCCACCCACGTCACGCGGCGGCCGATCTCGTCACACGTGCCGTCAATGAACAAGCCCCCCGGCGCCAGCCTCGATTGCACCAGCCGCCAAATGCCCGCCACATCAGCTTCCTCATACTGCCGCAGCACATTGAACGCGCGGACCAACACCGGATTTCCCGGCACCGGAACCTCGAACCCGCCCACGTGAAAGCTCAGCCCCGGCCGCTCGAGCGCCTTGGCGGTCCGGACACGCTCCGGCTCAATCTCGATACCGCAGACCCGGACATCCGGACGCACGGCCTGCATCCGTTCGAAAAGTTCGACGGCGGTGGTCGGCGAGGCGCCATAGCCCAGATCCACCACCAGGGGCTCGACGGCGGCACGCAGCCGCCATGCCTGCGGCCCGGAAAGCCAACGGTCCAGGCGGCGCATGCGATTGGGATTGGTGGTGCCGCGGGTGATGTTTCCCACGGGCTTCCCGCCCCGACTGCGGGGAGAGCCCACCCGTTCCGCTTTTTGCACCACGGCCCCACTTTATCTCGCGCGGACGTAACGCCGGGCAGGGCACGTAACCGCTCAGCTAGGATGAAAACCATGACTTACAAGCTGATTCTGCTGCGCCATGGCCACAGCGAATGGAACGCCAAGAACCTGTTCACCGGTTGGGTGGACGTTGACCTGAACGATCAAGGCCGCGAAGAAGCAGTCCGCGGTGGAGAGCTCCTGGTTGAGAATGACATCCTGCCGGACGTCCTCTACACCTCGCTCCTGAAGCGTGCCATCAACACCGCGAACATGGCCTTGGACAAGGCTGATCGCGGCTGGATTCCCGTCAAGCGCGACTGGCGCCTGAACGAGCGCCACTACGGCGCACTGCAGGGCAAGGACAAGGCCCAGACCCTGGCCGAGTTCGGCGAAGAGCAGTTCATGGAATGGCGCCGCAGCTACGACACCCCGCCGCCGGCCCTCTCGGACGACAGCGAGTTCTCCCAGGCCCACGACGTCCGTTACAAGGATCTTGGCGACGCATTGCCGCGTACCGAGTGCCTTAAGGACGTCCTGGTTCGCCTGCTCCCGTACTGGGAATCGGACATCAAGGAAGACCTCAAGGCCGGCAAGACCGTCCTGGTCACCGCCCACGGCAACTCCCTGCGCGCCCTCGTCAAGCACCTGGACGGCATCAGCGACGACGCCATCGCCGGCTTGAACATCCCCACCGGCATCCCGCTGGTCTATGAACTGGATGAGGACTTCCAGCCCATCAACCCGGGCGGAACCTACCTGGACCCCGACGCAGCAGCACAGGCCATCCTCGCGGTGGCCAACCAGGGCAAGAAATAAAGCCTGAACCAACGACGACGGCGGCCGGTCACCTCAGGTGACCGGCCGCCGTCGTCGTTAATGCTGTAGGGCTAGAAGCCTTCCGGCTGCCATTCGCCGGTCACCAGATAGGTGACCTTGCGTGCCACCGAGACGCCGTGATCAGCGAAGCGCTCGAAGTAGCGGCTCGCCAGCGCAACGTCCACGGTGGTGGAAGGGCTCTCGGCCCACTCGGGGGAGGCGATTGCCTTGAAGACGCTGAGGTGGAGGTCGTCCACGGCGATGTTGATCTTGAGGATGTCGCGGGCTACCTCAAGGTCGCGGGTCTCCAGGAGTTCAATGACCTTGGCCGTGATCTCGATGTCGTGCTGGGCCATGGCCTTGAAGGTCTGGGTCAGCGATGCGGGGATCACCGTGGCCGGGTAGCGCAGGCGTGCCAACTGGGCCACGTGCCGGGCGAGGTCACCCATGCGTTCCAGCGAGGCACTCATGCGCAGCGATCCCACAATCATGCGGAGGTCGCTTGCGACAGGACCCTGCAGGGCAAGGATGTCGATGGCACGCTCGTCGAGGCTGTTCTGCAGGAAGTCGATGCGGGCGTCTGCGGCGATGACGTCCTGGGCAAGGTCCACGTCGGCGCCTTCGAAGGAAGTAGTAGCCTTCGTGATTGCTTCGTGAACCAGCTTGGAGATCTCGATGAGGTCGTCACCTACCTGGGTGAGCTCCTCTTGAAAAACCTTGCGCACTAAGGCGTCCTTTCCTTGGAAATCCTGTTCCCATGATGGGGGGCGGATTTCAAAACCATTGACAGTCCAACCAGTAACTGTGTCAGGGGCCAGTGAACTGTTCGGCTCCTTTAGATGAACGTTAGTTGAACCGTCCGCGTTTAGCGCCGGATCACTGCTTGCCCGTGTTTCCACAGCATAAGCTGGACACGTGGATCCATTGCTCATAGGTGTCGTCGCAGGTCTCGTAGGCCTGTCGTTGGGCGTCTTTGGCATGCTCGCTTTCAGGATCAGCGAGCGGCAACGCAGCATTGTGGACCTGGACGTCAACGAACCCCTGCTCCCGGAAGGCGCAGCGGAAGTGCTGTCCGTCGTCGGGCGGGCCTTCGTTGTGGTGGACGCGATCGACGGCGTAGTCCGCGCGAGTCCGGCAGCCTATGCGTACGGGCTGGTGCGTGGCCACACCGTGGTGCACAAGCAGCTCCTGGATATGACCGCAAAGGTCCGCCGTGACGGCGTCATCCTGGAAGAGCAGTACGAACTCCCACGTGGTCCGCTGGGAAAGGGCACCATTGTGGTCCAGGTCCGGGCAGCCATGCTCGGCTGGGAATACATCGTGCTTCTGGCCGACGACCGTACCGAGATCACCCGTACCGAGGAGATCCGCAACGACTTCGTGGCCAACGTATCCCACGAACTGAAAACTCCCGTGGGCGCCATCTCCCTCCTTGCTGAGGCCTTGGAAGCGTCGCCGGATGACGAAGAAGCCGTGCGCAGGTTCGCCAAGCGCATGCACAAGGAGTCCGGCCGGCTGGCAGCCTTGGTCCAGGACATCATTGAACTTTCCCGCCTGCAGGGGGCCAACGTCGCCCAGCAGGGGCATCCGGTGGACATCAATACAGTGATCACCGAGGCCGTGGACCGCTCGCAGTTGCCGGCCGAGAGCAAGAACATCCAGATCGTGGTGGGCGGGCACTCCGAGTCGTTGGTCTTCGGTGATCGCGATCTCCTGGTGACAGCCCTGCGCAACCTGATCGACAACGCCATCCGCTACTCGCCGGAAAACACCCGTGTGGGCGTCGGAGTCCGGAGCAGAGAAGGCGTGGTCGCCATCTCCGTCACGGATCAGGGCGAGGGGCTGACGCCCGAGGACCAGGAACGCGTCTTTGAACGCTTCTACCGCGTGGACGCGGCCCGATCCCGCCACACGGGCGGCACGGGCCTGGGCCTCAGCATCGTCAAGCACGTGGTCTCCAACCACGGCGGCGAGGTGACCGTATGGTCCCAGCCCGGTCAAGGTTCCACGTTCACCATCCGCCTGCCTGAGATGGAAGGCCAGGACGACGACGCCGCACTGCCGGCTCCCGCTGCCACATCGGCCGGGTCGTCCGAACTTCCGGCGGCCGGCGCCGCCGTCGAAGCTGCCCACGCGGTTCGCCAAGACAACAATGCGATTCAACAACCCCAAATCGCGGGTCAACAAGGGGGCGCCAGCGGCGCCCAAGAGCAAGGAGCCAGCGCTTGAGCCGGATTTTGATTGTGGAGGATGAAGAGTCCTTCAGCGACCCCCTGTCCTATCTGCTGGGCAAGGAAGGGTTCGACGTCGAGGTAGTGGATAACGGCAGCGATGCCTTGGTGGAGTTCGACAGGAACGGTGCGGACCTGGTCCTCCTGGACCTGCAGTTGCCCGGAACGCCCGGAACCGAGGTCTGCCGCCAATTGCGCCAGCGTTCCAGTGTCCCCGTCATCATGTTGACGGCCAAGGACTCTGAGATCGACAAAGTAGTGGGCCTGGAACTCGGCGCCGACGACTACGTCACCAAGCCCTATTCCTCCCGGGAGCTCGTGGCCCGAGTCCGTGCCGTCCTGCGCCGTCAGGGAGAGCCGGAGGAACTCATCACCTCCACCGTCCAGGCCGGTCCTGTCCGGATGGACATCGAACGGCACGTGGTCAGCGTCAACGGCGAGCAAGTGTCACTGCCGCTCAAGGAGTTCGAGCTGCTGGAGATGCTGCTCCGCAACTCGGGCAGGGTGCTGACGCGCGGCCAGTTGATCGATCGCGTTTGGGGTTCGGACTATGTTGGCGACACCAAGACCCTCGACGTTCATGTGAAGCGCTTGCGCAGCAAGATCGAGCCCGATCCCTCCGCGCCCCGCTACCTGGTGACGGTGCGGGGGCTCGGCTACAAGTTCGAGCCGTAAAAGTCCGAACGAGCCGTAAAGGTCTGCAGCACCAACATCTGCAGCACCAACAAAGGAAGGGTCCCGCCTCTCGGCGGGACCCTTCCTAGTTGCGTCTACGTGCTGGTGCTTCTACGTGCTGGTGCCGGGGCTTAGTGGCCGGCGGCCGGAGCCTCGGAGGACGTCGACGTGGACGTCGGTGTCGCCGTGGGGCTCGGGGTGGTGGGCAGGTACTTGGCGTATTCGGGCAAGGTGCCGTCCAGTACCGGGACGTTGACCGTGGCTGAGTCGGATCCGCTGCGGATGGTGATCGGGACCAAGCCGCCGGGGATGACACCGGCGGTGCTGAGGATCGCTGCATCCGCAGTGTCGTTGAGGAACGTCTCCCCGTTGGCCTTCACCGGGATCTCCGTCTGGGCGCCGTTTGCACCACTGACGGTGAGCGTCGCATCCGAGCTGGACTGGTTGAACACAGCACCGATCACCCGGCCGGGCTCGTTCTCACCGGAGGCAACAATCAGGATGTTGCGCAGCTGCAGGGGACCGAGATCAGCTTTGATCCCGTCCGATGCCGAGTACTGGTGGGTAGTCTGCTGGGCGTTGACGAATCCGCAGCCGGTGACGGACAGAAGACCGACGCCGATTGCAGCCGCCGCAATTGCCAGCTTGCCGCGCTGGACAGGGTTCATCGCAGTATTGCGCACGACACCTACTCCTCAAGAGTCATTGGAACACTTTTCAGCCATAGCCTATCGGCAAACGGACCAAAGTAAGGATTCGGGGAGGCATTATGGCGCAGCCGGCAGGGGAGATCTTGCTCGCACCTTGCTGGTTCGATGCATCTTTCCCCGAATACGTCAAGACCTTGGAGGAAGTCGTTTAAGGCCTTTTTCCCTGTATTGGCGCGGTAGAAGCGCCCTTCGGGTGCCAGTCGTATGCCTTAATCGTGATAGACTAATCTGCGGGAAAGGGGAAAGTCCACATGGTTTTTGAGGTCGGCGAGACAGTAGTTTACCCTCACCACGGTGCAGCAAAAATTGAGGAAATCAAGATGCGCACCATCAAGGGCGAAGAGAAGATGTATCTCAAGCTCAAGGTGGCTCAGGGTGATCTGACCATTGAAGTTCCAGCAGAGAACGTTGACCTTGTTGGGGTCCGGGACGTAGTGGGCAAAGAAGGCTTGGAGCACGTATTTGACGTTCTCCGCGCCGAGTTCACTGAAGAGCCTACCAACTGGTCACGTCGTTACAAGGCGAACCTGGAGAAGCTTGCTTCAGGCGATGTCATCAAGGTGGCGGAGGTCGTTCGCGATCTTTGGCGTCGTGATCACGATCGCGGCCTTTCCGCAGGCGAGAAGCGGATGCTGGCCAAGGCGCGGCAGATTCTGATTTCAGAACTGGCCCTGGCGGAGAAGACCGACGAAGAGAAGGCTGCAAGCGTTCTTGACGAGGTCTTGGCTTCCTAAGAATTGATCCCCGGTGGTGCGAAAGCGCCGCCGGGTTTCTTTTTGCCCGCAAAGTACCCGGAGATACTCGTTGATCAAGTATCTTCAGTAACCTTGGGCGCATGAGTATTCCTTCCAAGCGCGCCGTTACGGCCGTGATCGTGGTTGCCGCCGGCTCCGGTGAACGCCTCGGCTACGGCATGCCCAAAGCCCAGGTTCCGCTGGGCGGCGAAACCATCCTGATGCACGCCCTCCGCGGCGTGGTTGCCGCGGATGTTGCGCGCCAGATATGCATCGCCGTGCCCAAAGGTGACACGGCGCTGCGGGAGTCGATCTCCAACTTCACCATTGATTTGGTGGACGGTGGCCCTGAAATTTCCGTGGTCGACGGCGGTTCCTCCCGCGCGGATTCTGTCCGGGCTGCGTTGGCTGCTTTGGAAGACGGCACCGAATTCGTGCTGGTCCATGATGCAGCCCGCGCCTTGGCTCCGGAGCGCGTCTTCCAGCGCGTTGCGGACGCCTTGGCCGCCGGTGCGAAGGCCGTGATTCCGGCCATGCCAGTGGTGGACACCATCAAGACGGTCGCGGAGACCACCGGTACGGACTCATCCATCGCCCCGGAAGTTGTCACCGGAACCGCGCCGCGCGAACACCTCAGGGCCGTACAGACCCCGCAGGGCTTCGAGCTGGCCACCTTGCGCCGCGCCCACGACGCTGCGGAACTTTTTGATGACAAACAAGCCGCAGCCGTGACGGATGACGCCATGCTGGTGGAACTGTTGGGCGTTCCGGTCCACGCCGTTCGGGGAGCCAGCCAATCCCTGAAGATCACCACGCCGCTGGACCTCATCATTGCCGAAGGCCTCTTGGAAGGCCCCCTGGGAATCCGTTGGGTGGAAGGCTGATGACACTGAGCCAGGACATGATCCTGCCCCGAACCGGTGTCGGTATCGATGTGCACGCGTTTGCCCCCGCGGATGACCCCCAGCCGCTCTGGTTGGGCGGGCTCTTCTGGGAAGGAGAGCAAGGACTCTCAGGGCATTCCGACGGCGACTGCGTGGCACATGCTGCCGCTGATGCACTTTTCTCTGCCTGCGGAATCGGGGATCTGGGCACCCACTTCGGGACTGACAGGCCCGAGTTCGCCGGGGCCTCAGGGGTCAAACTCCTCGGCGAAGCCGCCCGTATTGTCCGGGCAGCCGGCTTCGAAATCGGCAACGTCGCTGTGCAGTTCGTGGCCAACCGGCCCAAGTTCGGTCCACGCCGGGAAGAATCCCAACGTGTCCTGAGCGAAGCAGCGGGCGCTCCCGTGAGCGTCACGGCCACTACCAGCGACGGACTGGGGTTTACCGGCCGTGGCGAAGGAATTTCCGCCGTTGCCACCGCCCTGGTGTACCCGGTGCCCGCCCACCAAGCCACCGCAACAGAGCCGGGCCCGGCGAAAGGTGCCCCGCATGCCTAAGCCCGGCGCCGGCGTCGTGCGTTCCGCGGTGATGCTTTCCCTAGGGCTCGCCGCCGCGCTCCTGGTGGGCGGTTGCGCCGGGACGCCGAAAATGGACGTGGCGGCCAGCTGCG
>NZ_JABMCX010000223.1 GCF_013179505.1 Paenarthrobacter sp. CM16
CATCGTCAACTTCGGTGCCTTCGTGGACCTGGGCGGCGTAGACGGCCTGGTTCACGTTTCCGAGCTGTCCTGGAAGCACATCGACCACCCGTCCGAGGTTGTCGAGGTTGGCCAGGAAGTCACCGTCGAGGTCCTCGAAGTGGATCTGGACCGCGAGCGTGTCTCCCTGTCGCTCAAGGCTACGCAGGAAGATCCGTGGCAGACCTTCGCCCGCACCCACGCCCTCGGCCAGGTTGTTCCGGGTAAGGTCACCAAACTGGTTCCGTTCGGTGCGTTCGTTCGCGTCGAAGACGGCATCGAAGGCCTCGTGCACATCTCCGAGCTGGCTGTCCGCCACGTGGAGCTCGCCGAGCAGGTTGTCTCCGTTGGCGACGAACTGTTCGTCAAGGTCATCGACATCGACCTCGAGCGTCGCCGTATCTCCCTCTCCCTCAAGCAGGCTAACGAGGGCGTTGACGCTGACAGCACCGAGTTCGATCCCGCTCTTTACGGCATGGCCGCTGAGTACGACGAAGAGGGCAACTACAAGTACCCTGAGGGCTTCGACCCCGAGTCGAACGAATGGCTCGAAGGCTACGAGACCCAGCGCGCCGCTTGGGAGCAGCAGTACGCTGACGCCCAGACCCGTTGGGAAGCACACAAGAAGCAGGTTGCCCAGCACGCTGCTGACGACGCTGCTGCTGCAACGTCCGGTGAGAGCGATTCCGGCACCACGAGCTACTCCTCGGAGCCGGCTGCTGCTGAGTCCAACACCGGCGGCGGTACCCTGGCGTCCGATGAAGCACTCGCTGCACTGCGTGAGAAGCTGACCGGCAACTAATTCCGCCTCCCTCACGGGATGTGCTGAATAGCCACAGAAGGACCCCTGCCTCCGGGCAGGGGTCCTTCTGCTTTCCTAGACGCAAGCCGATGATCGCTTACCGCGGTACGTCAACCCATTGGGTGCCAAGGGGCTCGAGTTCCGCCGAACCGGCAGTGAGGGATGCCAACCTGGAACGGGCTTCCGAGATGGCTTCTTCATCAGCGGCCAGTGCCACTTGGAGTGTTGTGTGCCGGGGTCCGTATCCCGTCCCGGCCATGACATACCCGGAACTGCGAAGTTCGTTTTCCAGCCGGCCGGCCTCCTCGTGGAGAACGTTGATGGCGCACAAGCGCAGCCTCCGGCGCTCAACCAACGGAGCAAGATCCATTGCAGCAGAGACCGATTCAGAATAGGCACGGACCAAGCCACCCGCACCGAGAAGGATCCCCCCGAAATAGCGTACGACGACGACACTTACGTCGCTGAGGTCCGTCACCCCCGGTGTTGACTCACGCTTGAGAAGGGCCTCCAGTATGGGGATTCCCGCCGTGCCCGAGGGCTCGCCGTCGTCGCTGGACCGTTGAATCATCCGGTCCGGACCTATGACGAAGGCTGAGCAGTGGTGGCGGGCGTCGTGGAATTCGCGCCGGAGGTCAGCAACTAAGGACCGGGCCGTCTCCTCATCAGGTGAACGTCGAAGTACCGTGATGAAGCGGGACCGCCGGACTTCCAGTTCATGTCGAAAATCCGGGCCTGACGCGAGCGTCGTGTAGGTCGTCGCACGGCTGTCATCCTCATTTTCCACCGCTTCAGTCTAGTGTTGGAGGGTGCTGAAAATCGGGCTGACGGGCGGCATCGCCTCAGGGAAATCACTGGTGGCATCCAGGTTGCAGGAATTGGGAGCCATCCTGGTCGATGCTGACCGCATCGCACGCGACGTAGTGGAACCGGGAACCCCGGGACTGGCCCGGATTGTGGACGCGTTCGGCCCCGGGATCCTCGACGCACAGCAAAGGCTTGATCGGCCCAAGCTCGGTTCCATCGTTTTTCAGGATCCCGCTCAGCGTGAAGTGCTCAACAGCATCGTCCACCCCCTGGTCCGTGAGGCTGCTGCTGCGGCGGTCTCAGGTGCCGGTCCTGATGACATCGTGGTCCAGGACATCCCGCTCCTCGTCGAAACCGGGCAGGGCAGCAACTTCCACTTAGTGGTGGTGGTGGACGCTCCCGATGACGTTCGCATCCACCGCATGGTGGAGTACCGGCGGATGTCCAGGCAGGACGCCATGTCCCGTATGGCGTCACAGGCCACACGCACGGACCGCAATGCTGCTGCCGATGTTGTCCTGGACAACTCCGGAAGCCGGCAGGATCTGCTCACCGCCGTGGATTCGTTGTGGCAACGCCGGCTGGTCCCTTTTTCGGAGAACCTCAGCCGTGGCATCCGGGCCCACCGCGAGGTTGGACCCGTCATGGTCGAATCGAAGGCGGAGTGGGCTGCCCAGGCCGAAAGGCTCGCCGAGCGCATCATCAAGGCAGCGCCGCAGGAGATCCTTGCCGTGGACCATATCGGCTCCACCTCGGTACCGGGTCTCAGGGCGAAAGACGTGATCGACCTCCAGGTCGCAGTGACCGACCTCGAGTCAGCTGACGGGATCGCACCTTTCCTGGCCGCAGCCGGCTTCCCTGCCGTACCCGAGGTCACTCAGGACACCCCGAAGCGCTCACAACCGGATCCTGGGTCGTGGCAAAAGAGGTTCCACGCCAATGCGGATCCATGCCGGCCGGTGAACGTGCATGTACGGGTGGCCGGTTCACCGGGATGGCGTTATGCCCTGCTCTTCCGCGACTGGTTGCGGGCAGAACCGTCAGCGGCAGCACTGTATGCGGCGCACAAGAACGAGCTGGCTGCTGCCCACGCGGGGGATCAAGGCACCGCGGACTACGCCGATGCCAAAGAACCGTGGTTCACTGACGTTGCCTGGCCGCTCATGGAGGAGTGGGCCATACGCGTTGGTTGGAGGCCGCCGTCGTATATGTCTTCAGCTGAAGGCAAACGCGGACAGTAGCTGTCCTGGGGCGGGGGTAGATTTGTTCCATGAGCCTTGCCCAGGAGATCAACCGTGTCGTCGCGCCCTTCGAAGTCATCAGCGAGTTCAAGCCCGCCGGTGATCAGCCGACCGCCATTGCAGAGCTGACAGAACGAATCAACAACGGCGAAAAAGACGTCGTTCTCCTCGGTGCCACTGGTACAGGCAAGAGCGCCACCACGGCCTGGCTCATTGAACAGGTCCAGCGACCCACGCTGGTCATGGTTCAGAACAAGACCCTCGCCGCTCAGTTGGCCAACGAGTTCCGGGAGCTGTTGCCCAACAATGCGGTGGAATACTTCGTCTCCTACTACGACTACTACCAGCCCGAAGCGTACGTAGCGCAGACGGACACTTTCATCGAGAAGGACTCCTCCATCAATGAGGAGGTCGAAAGGCTCCGCCACTCGGCCACGAACGCCCTGCTGACCCGCCGCGACGTCATTGTGGTGGCCACAGTCTCGTGCATCTACGGCTTGGGTACGCCCGAGGAGTACATTGCCGGCATGGTAACGCTCCGCAAGGGCGCGGAGATGAACCGGGACCATCTCCTCCGGAAGTTTGTCTCCATGCAATACGCACGCAACGACATGGACTTCCACCGGGGGACCTTCCGGGTCCGTGGGGACACCGTGGAGATCATTCCGATGTACGAGGAACTTGCCATTCGGATCGAGTTCTTCGGCGATGAGATCGAGAACATCCAGACACTCCACCCGCTGACCGGAGAGGTATTGCGGGACGAGGAAGAAATGTACGTCTTCCCGGCATCGCACTACGTGGCCGGCCCTGAACGGATGGCCCGCGCCATCAAGCGGATCGAGGATGAACTCGCAGACCGGCTGAAAGTTCTCGAAGGCCAGAACAAGCTGGTGGAGGCCCAGCGACTCCGGATGCGGACGACGTACGATCTCGAAATGATGCAGCAGATGGGTTTCTGCAACGGCATTGAGAACTACTCAGTCCACATCGACGGCCGCGAGCCTGGAACGGCTCCACACTGCTTGATCGACTACTTCCCGGATGATTTCCTGCTGGTGGTTGATGAATCGCACGTCACCATTCCCCAAATCGGCGCCATGTACGAAGGCGACATGTCCCGCAAGCGGAACCTGGTGGATTTCGGCTTCCGGCTGCCCTCGGCCATGGACAACCGGCCCCTGAAATGGGATGAGTTCCTGGAACGCATCGGCCAGACGGTATACCTCTCCGCAACCCCGGGCAAGTACGAGCTCGGCAAAGCCGATGGCTACGTCCAGCAGATCATTCGCCCCACCGGACTGATTGATCCCGAGGTAGTGGTTAAGCCCACCAAGGGACAGATCGATGACCTGCTGGGTGAAATCAGGATCCGTACCGAGAAGAATGAACGCGTTCTGGTCACCACGTTGACCAAGCGCATGGCCGAAGACCTCACCGACTACCTCGTGGGTCATGGCGTCAAGGTGGAGTATCTGCACTCTGACGTCGACACCCTGCGGCGAGTGGAATTGCTCCGGGAACTCCGGATGGGCGTCTTCGACGTCCTGGTGGGCATCAACCTGCTTCGCGAAGGTTTGGACCTTCCCGAAGTTTCCCTTGTGAGCATCCTGGACGCTGATAAGGAAGGCTTCCTGCGTTCCTCCACGTCCCTGATCCAGACCATCGGCCGTGCGGCGCGTAACGTTTCGGGCCAGGTGCATATGTACGCTGACAGGATCACCGATTCCATGGCGCACGCCATTGAAGAGACCAACCGCCGCCGTGCCATCCAGGTCCAGTACAACACCGACCACGGCATCGACCCCCAACCGTTGCGCAAGAAGATTGCCGACATCACCGATCAGCTGGCCAAGGAAGACGCAGACACCCAGGAACTGCTCAACAACAACAGGCTTGCCAAGGGCGGAAAACGCAGCAAGTCCGCTGCCAAGGGGGCGGCCACGGTACGGCAGGACGGCCTTGCTGCTGCACCCGCTGAAGACCTTGTGGGCCTCATCGAGCAATTGACCGAACAAATGCATGGTGCGGCCGCTGAACTGCAGTTCGAAGTCGCTGCCCGCATCCGCGACGAAGTCAAGGAGTTGAAGCGCGAATTACGCCAGATGCAGTCCGCCGGGCACGCCTAAGGTAAGGTTGAGGTCACGTAGGGGAGTATCCCAAGCGCTACGTCCGTCAGCACGCAAGGCACAGATGCCTCGCCGGATCTAGCGGGCCGCCAAAATTTGCATTCACCGCACCCTGGCAGGCCGGAGAGACTTACACCGCTTTCCCGTACCCTGCGAAAGGCACCTTTAATGCAGCTACCCGTCTGGTTCGAGATCGGCTCCTTTGTCGTTCTCGGAATCATCTTGCTGATCGACCTCCTGTTGGTCATCAAGCGTCCCCATGAACCTTCCATGAAGGAAGCCGGCCTGTGGGTCGGTTTCTACGTAGCACTTGCCCTGCTCTTTGCAGTGGCCATGTTCGTCTTTGCCGGCCCCGAATACGGCGGCCAGTTCGTCGCAGGCTGGGTCACCGAGTACAGCCTGAGCATCGACAACCTCTTTGTCTTCATCATCATCATGGCCCGCTTCTCGGTGCCCCGTAAGTACCAGCAGGAAGTGCTGATGGTGGGCATCATCATCGCCCTGATCCTTCGCGGTATCTTCATTGCCCTGGGCGCTGTGGTGATCGAACAGTTCAGCTGGGTCTTCTACATCTTCGGCGCTTTCCTTCTCTGGACGGCTTGGAAGCAGGCCAAGGATTCCGGCGAAGACGAAGAAGAAGGCGCAGAGAACCCGCTGATCGCACGCCTGCGCAAGGTCCTGCCGATGTCCGAAAAGTTCGACGGCAACAAGATCCGCACCGTAGTGGACGGCAAGAAGGTCTTCACCCCCATGCTGATCGTCTTCATCACGATCGGCCTGACCGACCTCCTGTTCGCCGTGGACTCCATTCCCGCGATCTTCGGCCTGACGCAAAGCGCGTTCATTGTCTTCACTGCGAACATCTTCGCTTTGATGGGCCTGCGTCAGCTGTACTTCCTTCTCGGCGGACTCATGACCCGCCTGGTGTACCTGAAGCACGCCCTGTCCGTGATTCTGGCCTTCATCGGCGTCAAGCTCGTGCTGCACGCCATGCACGTCAACGAACTTCCGTTCATCAACGGCGGCCAGCACATCGAGTGGGCTCCTGAGATCCCCACATACGTGTCGTTGGCGGTCATTGTCGGAACCATCATCATTGCCGTTGTAGCAAGTTTGATGAGCCCCCAGGCGCGGCAGGCCAAGCTGGATGCGCGACTCGAGGCCGACGCCAAAAAGAGCATGAGCGAGGCAGAGTAACTGACCTCCAAAGGTTGTAGTCTGCTGAAGTGACTACCACTTCAACTACGGCGCTGGACCCGCAAAGGGTTCAGCGCCGTACTGTTTTTCTCCTCAGTTCCGCGCAACTCCTCAGCGGCGTAGGCAACGGAGCCACCCTTTCCATCGGATCGCTGCTGGCAGTAGACCTGTCAGGTTCAGAAGCGTGGGCAGGATCCATCACCACCGTGCTGACATTGGCTGCAGCAATCGCGGCATTGCCCCTGGCGAGGCTGGCTGAAACACGCGGACGCCGCATCGGCCTGGTTACGGGACTGGTGGCGGCGATGGTGGGAGCACTCCTGGTCATTGCCTCAGTGGTGGGCCAATCCTTCGTGCTGCTCCTGTTGGGCGCAGCTTTCCTGGGTCTCGGCACCGCCGCCAATCTCCAGGCGAGGTTCGCCGCCGTCGATCTCGCTGAACCTGAGCACCGCGGACGATCACTGTCCACCGTCGTCTGGGCAATCACCATAGGCGCTGTTGCCGGGCCAAACCTGATCCAGCCGGGTGCCGTGGTCGGGGAGGCGCTTGGGCTGCCGCCCATTGCAGGTCCCTTCGTTTTTTCTGCCGCTGGCCTGTTCCTTGCCGCGCTCCTGTTGTTCGCGGGTCTCCGCCCGGACCCGCTGTTGCTGTCCCGGCGGCTGGCATCGCAGGCACGCCGGGACGCCGGCGATGACGCACTGCCCGTCAGGGGCACCATCCGCTCAGGACTTCGCGCCGTACGCTCATCAAGGTTGGCGATGCTCGCCCTGGCGGCCGTAGTGGCTGCACACGGCGTGATGGTGGCCATCATGTCCATGACACCCCTGCACCTTCAGCAGCTGGTAGGCGGTTCGCATGCCGGACACCATGGGGGAACCACTGACAGTGCAGATGCCCTGGTGATCATAGGCCTGACGATTTCGCTGCATATCGCCGGAATGTTTGCTTTGTCGCCCCTCTGGGGATGGCTGACTGACAAAGCCGGGCGCCTGCAAACCATCGCCATGGGCCACGGCCTCCTGCTGGTCGCTGTGCTTATTGCGGGGTTCGGCCAACACGAGCCCGGTCTTGTCACCGCCGGCCTGATCTTCCTTGGCCTGGGTTGGTCTGCCGCGACCATCGCGGGTTCAACTTTGTTGGCTGAGAGTGTTGCCCCCGACGCACGGGTTACGGTCCAGGGAGTTTCGGACACCCTCATGGGTGGCGCCGGTGCAATCGGCGGCGCCACCTCCGGGCTACTGCTCGCTTGGATCGGTTACCAGGGGCTCAATGTGACATCGGGCATTGTGGCCGCGTTGGTGCTGGCCTTGACGCTCCTGCTGACCGTACGGACAGCGGGAGCGTCAACCCCGCAGGCTCTCCAACCGCCGGCCTAGCGGACCGCCCGGACCATCCCGAGGAGCCGGGCGAAAATGCCTTCGCCGTCTTCCCCTATGCCATCGTGGTGGAAGTCTGCGGTCACCCATGGTTGAAGACCACGCACGGCTGCAGCAGTTTCGAGGGACAGATCGTGATCCACGTAAATATCGTCCTTGTACACTGCGGCCGCAACGGGGACGCTGTTCGCCGCCAAGCGGGCAGGGTTGTACAGGGGCTTCCAGTCTTTCTTGGCGGCCAGCTGTTCAGCCACTTCCCGAAGAGGCACCAGGGCCGGATCCTGCTCGAAGTACCAGGGGTACACCATCTCCCCGGTGAGCAGAGGCTCGTCGGCGTCGGGCTTGAATTCCGGATGGTCCTCCAGCACGCGCCACGCTGCCCAGTTGGTCGCTTCCCCTTGCCCGTAGATGGACTCATGAAGAATGGCGTACAGGGGATTGGCAGCGCGACTGACGAGGCCCCGCACTTGTTCGAGGAATGTTTCGGAGAGGCGTGGGCCGGAGGCGGTGTCAATGAAGGCGTCCTCCAGGAGG
>NZ_JABMCX010000224.1 GCF_013179505.1 Paenarthrobacter sp. CM16
ATGCCGACCGCGCCCTGAACTTCTTTGGTGCCGGTGGAACCATGCTGGTGTGCGCGGACCCCGGGAGTATTCCTGCCATGCACCAGGCAGTGGTGAAGAAGGCCACAGAGGATGCCTCCTTCAGGGCCAAAGTCGATGCCGCAGCTCTGACCGTCCTACGCGTCAAGGCCGGGCAGTGATCCCGGCGGGACACTGAGCACAGCAAAGAACCCCGCCTTCGCAACGCAAAGGCGGGGTTCTCAAGGCTTGGTCGGTTCCGGCTAGAGGACGTCCGACAGGAAGCCCTGCAGGCGTGCCGTCTGCGGATTGGTGAAGAGTTGTTCCGGAGGACCGGATTCCACCACCACGCCGGCGTCCATGAAGGTCACAACATCGGAAACGTTGCGCGAGAAGCCCATCTCGTGGGTCACCACCACCATGGTCATTCCGCCTTGGGCCAGATCCGCCATGAGGGCAAGGACGCCCTTCACGAGCTCCGGGTCGAGGGCTGAGGTGGCTTCATCAAAGAACATCACCTCGGGCTTCATGGCCAAGGCGCGGGCAATTGCCACACGCTGCTGCTGGCCACCGGAGAGGTTTGCCGGACGCGAGTCAGCTTTGTGCTTCAAGCCCACCAGGTCCAGCTGGGCCAAGGCTTCCTCGCGTGCCTGCTCCTTGGACATGCCACGGAGTTTGCGCAGTGCCAGCGAAATGTTCTCCGCCACGGTCTTGTGGGGGAACAGGTTGAACTGCTGGAACACCATGCCTATGCGGCGGCGCAGTTCGTCGGGGTTGTCCTTGAGCACAGACCGGCCGTCCAGCAGGATGTCGCCCTGGTCCGGCTCGATGAGGCGGTTCATCACGCGCAGCAGCGTCGACTTGCCCGAGCCTGAAGGGCCGATCACCGAAGCCGTGGTGCCCTTCTCCACGTGCAGGTCGATCCCACGCAGTACGTGATTGCTGCCGAAAGACAGGTGGATGTTCTTCGCCGTCAACGATCCTGATGCGAATTCACTCATGCCTGCGCTCCTTTTCCAACGACGGCCGCTGCCTCGTCCGGTTCCTTCTTCTCGGGGCGACCGGCGCGCATGCGGGCGTCAATAAAGTTCACGAAGTGCGTGAGCGGAATGGTCAGCGCCAGATAGAAGATGGCTGCTGCCACGTAGGGGGACAAGTTGCCGCTGTTGGCGGCTGCGTCCTTGCCGATCTGGAAAATCTCACGCTCTGTTGCCAGGAGGCCAAGCATGAACACCAACGAGGATTCCTTGATCAACGCAATGAACTGGTTGACCAAGGCAGGAAGGACCCTTCGGATTCCTTGGGGTACTACCACCAGGCGCATGGACGAGCCGTAACTGAACCCGAGGGCACGGGTTGCTTCGAGCTGCCCCTTGTCCACGCTTTGGATGCCGGAACGGAAAATTTCGCCAATGTATGCACCGGACATCAAGGACAACGCCGCGATGGCCATGGGGTACGGGCTGGTGGAGCCTGTCAGCTCACGAATGATGGGGCCAAAACCGAACCCGATCACCAGAATGGTCAGCACCGGAGGAAGCCCGCGGAGAATGTCCGTGTAAATGCGGGCTATCCACCGTGCTGCTGCGTTCCGGGAAATCCCCATCAGGGCGAGCAGCATTCCGATCGCGGTCCCGATGATGCCCGAGACGACGGCCAGGACGATGGTATTTGGCAGGCCGACGGCGAACATCTTGGGAAGGACTTCGCCCATTGCCTCCCAGTCAAAGAAGGTCTCGGCTAATTGATTGAGGATATCCATGGAACGCCTTGTTTACTTGGCGGGGAGCTGGACGGCCTTGCTGCCCGGCTTCCAGCCCTGGGGGGTCTGCTCGGCAGCAGTCGGACGGTCCTTGTACCACTCGGCCGTGAGCTTGGCCCAGGTGCCATCAGCAATGACAGCATCCAAGCCGGAGTTCAAGGCGTCGATCAGCGGCTGGTTGTCTTTGTTCACGGCGTACGCGGTGAAGTTCTGGGTGTTGACAACCTTCTCGGCGATCTTTGTGTTGTCGCCTTCCTTGACCTGGCCTTCGGCCTGCTGGGAAGGAGCAACCCACGCGTCGATCTGGCCGTTCTTCACGTTGCCGTAGACCGTGTTGTAGTCAGGGAAACGTACCGGCTCGATCTTGAGCGTGTTCGTCATGTAGTCATCCTGGACGGTGCCCTGGACGACGCCGATGCGGAGGCCTTCCTTGACGTCGGCGAAGCCTGTGACCTTGGAGTCGCTCTTGGTCACGATGGCCATGTAGCCGAAGTCGTAACCGTTGGTGAAGCCAACGGTCTTTCGACGGGCGTCGGTGGTGGAGATCGAGGAGGATCCGACGTCGAACTGCTTGTTGCCTACCTGGGAAAGGAGCGCCGAGAAGTCGGTGGACGCGAACTCCACCTTCAGGCCCAGCTTCTCGCCAATGGCGCGCAGGAGTTCATTGTCGTAGCCGGTGAAGTTGCCGGAAGGATCAATGAAGATGTTGGGCGGAGCGTCGGAGAGGGTGCCAACGCGCAAGGTGCCGTCGGTGGCGAGGCCCAGCTTGGACTTGTCGATCTTGTCCAGGGGCGTCACGTCAGCGGTGGTGAACGTGTCCAGTGACTTCTGGTCGCTGCCTGCGAGGGCATCGGTGGGCGAGCCGCTCGGCTCGGAGGTTCCTCCGCCGCATGCTGCCAGGGAAATCACCAAGGCTGCAGCCACTGGGGCAACAGACAGCCACTTGGGGGCTTTAAATTTCATGAAGAAATCACTTTCATCGAGTCACGGAGACGTTTCGCAGTGGGCGGGGAATGCGGCAGCAATACGAAGGTTGGCTGCCCTAGCAGACTTCAACCCGCCAAACTTAATTATGTCACCAGGCCACAGGCTCACGTTGAATCGAATAAATGGTTGCTTGCACTCTGTTATGCCGAACGAAGTTCCTACCAAGACTCCTTCGGGCGCCGGACTATTCCGACGACGGCACCTCGCGGGGAATCCGTACGCGGAGAAGCCGGAAATTGGGGTTCCCGAAAAGTGCTGTGACTTGCGTCGCACACAGCAGGCCGGTGGATTCTCCGGGTCTAGAAACCGCCGCGGCTCGCATCCTCAGGCGGCAAAACCGGCCACTCGCCCTCGATCACGGCCGTGGGCTTGCTGCGCCGCAAATACTGCTGGAAATCTGCGGCTTGGGATGCTGCCCAGTCTACTTGCAGCTGGTGCAGCGCGGGTGCCGGCATCTGCAGCTTGGGAAATTTGCCGGCCATGGCATCCAACACACGCAGCGTAGCGAGAGCGTCCGCCGCGGAGGTGTGTGCGTTGGTCAGGTCAACGCCGTATTCCTCGCACAGGGCAGTGAGGGTGCGCTTGCCCTTGCGATAGCGGTCCACCTGCTTATTCATCACGTACGGGTCCAGCACCGGGAAACGGCTCAGTTGCGGCACTCCATAGCGGGCGGATTCTGCAGCCAGGACCGTGAAGTCGTAACTTGCGTTGAAAGCGATGACCGGAGTGCCGTCGTCGAACAGTCCTTGCAGTACGCCGGCGACCTCGCGGGTGACCTCTGCCGCCGGGCGGCCTTCCGCACGAGCCTTCTCTGTGGTTACCCCGTGCACTTCACTGGCTTCAAGGGGAATCTCAACGCCGGGATCCGCCAGCCATTCGTGCTCTGCAATGAGCTCCCCGTGGGCGTCCACAACGGTGATGGACGCGGTAACGATTCGCGCCGACCGCGAGTTCTTCCCGGTGGTCTCGAGGTCGAAGGCGGCGCGGGAGAGGGTGTTCCAGGAGCTCATGTCTTCAAGCTACCGGCTGGGTCCGACACTCTTTGGGCACGACACTCCTGCCGTTACGCTGAACACATGCGGATGGAGTATGTGACGGCGGTTCTGGCCGTTGTGGACCTTGTTCCATCGGGTTCAGCGGTCTCCTATGGTGACGTCGCAGAGCTGC
Source organism: Paenarthrobacter sp. CM16 (assembly GCF_013179505.1). Classification (GTDB taxonomy): domain Bacteria; phylum Actinomycetota; class Actinomycetes; order Actinomycetales; family Micrococcaceae; genus Arthrobacter. The sequence continues at coordinate 3,914 of NZ_JABMCX010000224.1, forward strand.
TGGGTGCAGGCGGGCCGCGGCAGGTAGGTGCAGTGATGAGCCACTACGGCAGTTCAGTCGCCTGGTGGCGTGTCCTGCGGGCCAGCGGGGAAGCACCTCCCGGTCACGAGGTCGATGCCCTGAAGCATTACCTGGAAGAATCCACCCCTCTGCATGGCGCCTATGAGGCTTTCCTCAGGACAGGGGAAGGCCGGTGGCGGGTGGACCTGGTTGCAGCGCGATGGGCGCCTTCGGACGCGGACTTCGATCAACTTGATGTGATCTCGGACCAGTTGGAGCGTCAACTCCATAAATTGTCGGTGCCCGATGATGAAATGACTGTGTGACCGCCACTCCTGCCAAACCCCGCCAAGCATCGGCAACTCTTCGCCTGTTGCCTCCGCGCGAGACCCACTACGCGGCCCCCGTTTTATCTCCGGACCAAAACGCAATCGTTTCCCTCCCGCAAGGAAGCGGCCCTGTCCTGGTCCCCGGTGGTCCCGGAACGGGAAAGTCCACCGTGCTCGTCGAATCGGCGGTACGGCGCGTTCGTGAGGACGGCGTGGATCCTGAGCGGATCCTGATCCTTGCCCCTGGAAGGCACGCCGCCGCGGCGTTGCGGGATACCTTCACCGGACGGCTGGACCGCAGCCTCAGTACGACGCCGGCACGGACTTGGGCGTCTTACGCTTTTGACGTTATCCGCAGGGCCAAGGCCGAGGGCGTCATACCGCTTGCCCGGCCGCCGAAGCTTCTCTCAGGTCCGGAGCAGGACCTCATCATCAAGGAACTTCTTGAAGGGCATGCGCGGCCGGGCTTCGAGTTGCCGTGGCCGGAAGACCTCAGCGCGGCCCTTCCCACCCGCGGCTTCCGCCATGAGATCCGCCAGTTGTTCGACCGCATCATTGAGTCCGGCCGAACCGCGGAAGACCTGGTGGGGCTCGCCTACGAGTGCGGACGTCCTGATTGGATGGCAGCAGCGGAGCTGTACAGCGAATACCGTGACGTCCTGGACCTCCGTATGCCGGAAGCCTTCGACCCCGCAGGGATCATCACCACGGCCCGCCAGATCTTCCAGGACTCGCCGGCCTTCCTGGCCGCCGAACGCGAACGCCTCCAACTGATTTTGGTCGATGACGCCCAGGAGTCCAACCCTGCAGTCTTTGAACTTCTCGCCGATATTTCCGAGGGCAAGGACGTGGTGGTCACCTACTCTCCGGATACCGTTGTGCAGGGCTTCCGCGGTGCCCGTCCGGACCTTGTTGCTGAGCTGCCTTCCTTGGTGGGCGGGATACAGGGTGCGGTCCATGAACGTCCTCTGTGGTTCACCCACCGGCACCGGCCTGTGGTGGCCGAGGCCTGGACGCGCGTCGCGGCACGTATATCCCAGCGCTCCGGCGGTCAGCTGGCGAGGCGGCTGGAGCAACCGCCAAGCGCAGCCAATGAAGGACAGTCACCGGACAGCGAGGGCAGGGTGGAAGGGCACGTGCTGCCCTCATCCGTGCATGAACTTAGGTACGTTGCCCAGCGCATTCTGGAAGCGCAGCTGAGGGAAGGGCGGGAATTCAGCGACATAGCCGTGATTGTTCGCAATGGTGGCCAGATTTCGCAGATGCAGCGTTACCTGGGCGGTCAGGGCATACCTGTGCGCGTTCCAGTGGCGGATACAGCTGTGCGCGATGAAGTGGCCGTGCGCCCATTGCTGGAGGCTTTTGCCATTGTCCTGGACCCCGCCAAGCTGACCCCGGAAACGGCCGTTTCATTGCTGACATCGCGCATCGGCGGAGCCACCGCGATCGAATTGCGCAGGCTCAGGCAATCACTCCGGCGTGAGGAACTCCTGGGGGCCGGCGGCAGGTCCAGTGATGCCCTTCTGGTCGAAGCGCTGTTGGAACCCGGGGCACTGGCATCGCTTGGAATTGAAGGCAGTTCGGCTCGTCGGCTTGCCCGGATGATTGCGGCAGGATCCAAGGCCGCTGCTGAGCCAGGTGCCAATGCTGAGTCAGTGTTGTGGGCTCTGTGGCAGGCTACCGGTTTGTCGTCACGCTGGGCGGAAACGGCGCTGGAAGGTGGCAACGCCGGTGCACGTGCGGATCGTGACCTCGATGCCATGATGGCACTGTTCCATACCGCCGAACGCTTCGTGGACCAGTTGCCGGGATCCGGTCCCGAGCAATTCCTGGACTACCTGCTGAACCAGGAACTTCCCATGGACACCCTAGCGGCACGTGCCCAGCTTGAGGCGTGCGTTGAGATCATGACGCCGGCCAGTGCAGCGGGTCGTGAATGGCCCATGGTCATTGTTGCCGGTCTGCAGGAGGGCGTATGGCCGAACACCCGGCTGCGCGGCGAACTGCTCGGAAGCACTGTCTATGCCGATGCCGTGGAACATGGGGTGGACTACGCCGTGCGTCGGGGACCCCTGAGCAGGCTCCGCGATATCCGCTATGACGAACTCAGGAGTTTCTCCACGGCAGTTTCGCGGGCCAGGGAGATACTGATCTGCACGGCGGTGTCTTCGGAGGATGAACAGCCCTCTGCTTTCTTGGATTATGTTGCCCCTTTGGGATCCGGGCAGTACAAGCGCGATTACACCGCGGTGGACCGTCCCATGACGCTGAGGGCCCTTGTTGCGGAGCTGAGGCAGCATGCCCAATCGGCTGAATCCGTGTCTGAAGACGCCAGTGGCGGCGGACCGGGATTGGAAGCCGCACGGATACTCGCCCGCCTTGCCACCGCGGATCCACCCGTTCCGGGAGCCCACCCCGATTCGTGGTGGGGATTGGCCCCGCTCAGCTCATCGGAACCAGTTGTCCCTCCCGGGGCTACGGTCTCCGTCTCGCCTTCCAAAGTTGAAGCCGTCCATAAGTCGCCGCTGGACTGGTTCGTCCAAGCAGCCGGGGGTGAGGCTGCCACCGACTTCGCACGCAGCCTCGGTACTTTGGTTCATAGCATCGCCCAGGAACTGCCCGAGGCCTCGGGATCGGAATATGTAGCTGAGCTGGTCCGCAGGTGGCCCACGCTGGGCATGAAGGATAACTGGGAAGGGAAGCTCGATTTCCAACGCGCTGAGCAGATGGTGCGCAAGCTGGCCCAGTACATCCTCATTATGCGCAGCGAGGGACGGAGCCTCCTCGCCGTGGAGCACGACTTCGAAGTCCAGCTTCCCGATGTCTGCCTGGATATCGCAGAGCCGTCAGATCCTGAAGCGGTCTCCACCCGGCACGCCGTACTCCGGGGGCAGGTGGACCGCTTGGAGGTAGATTCCCAGGGCCGGCTTGTGGTGGTTGACCTCAAGACCGGCAAACGCCAGCCGGGCAAGGCCGAAGTAGCCCGGCACCCGCAACTTGGCGCCTATCAGGCGGCGGTGCTCAAGGGCGCCTTCCAGGACGCCGGAACCGGGGATGAAGTACCCGACGCCGGATCACGCACCGCGCCCGGCTTTGCCCCGGGCGGTGCAGTGCTGGCCCACCTTGGCACCAAAACAAAGACGCCGGCAGTGCAGCAGCAGGATCCTCTGGATCCGGCTGTGAACTGGGCGGAGGAACTGGTCAACGAGGCTGCGGCCTTGATGGCCGGAGCCTCATTCGAAGCACGTCACGATCCCGGTAAGAGCGGGCACGGCGGCCATGGGTGCCGCCTTCCGGATGTTTGCCCGTTGTGTGCCAGAGGAAAGCAGGTCACCGAATGACAATTGAGCTCCTGGACGGAATTGCCGCCTCCCTTCCCATTGCCCTTGACGGGGCGGATGTTCCTGAGCCCCGGTTTTCTCCCGCGGAGCTGGCTGGCATCCTCGGCGAGAAGAACCATCCCACTGCCGAACAGTCGGACATCATTGCCTCTTCGCTCTCTCCCCGGCTGGTGATCGCCGGAGCCGGGTCAGGAAAGACAGCAACCATGGCGGACCGGGTGGTGTGGCTCGTCGCCAACGGGTGGGTACGCCCGGAAGAAGTGCTTGGTGTGACCTTCACGCGCAAGGCTGCCGGCGAACTTGCCAGTCGGATCCGGAACAAACTGGCCACTCTTCAGCGCATCGCAGCAGAGGATGATGGCAGCATCGGCTTCCCGGAGGGTCTTTTGGGGGCCGACGACCTCGAACCAAAAGTCTCCACGTATCACTCGTATGCAAGCGGCATCGTGTCCGATTACGGGCTGCGGCTGGGGATCGAGCGGGATGTGGTCCTGCTGGGCGGGGCACAGT
>NZ_JABMCX010000225.1 GCF_013179505.1 Paenarthrobacter sp. CM16
CCCGGTGAACCAGTTCCCCGGACTGCACTGGGCTGATGATGTAGTCAGCGACGCGCCAGGACTCCACTTCCTGGAGGTCCACGGATTCCCGGGGAGCCAGGATCAGCAGCATGGGGACGCCCGGGCTGCGGAGTCCATGCGCCAGGGAGCTCTCAGCCACCGCCACCGAGGGGTTGTGGTGCTGGAGGTGTGAGGCCAGGGCCGCGGCATCCAAGGCCTGGGAAACGTCGAATCCCGCTGCTGCAAGGGCGGTCGTCGTGGTGGCCAAACGGTCCTTGTCTGAATCCGCCACTACTGCGGAGCGGGCATGCTGTACGCCGGCAACGGTCTCGCCCATTGAGCCCCTTCCGTTCCAACGTTTCATTCGCGGTGATTCATGATGTGGCAACACACTATCAGCGGCATTGCGGACAAGGGTGACCGTTGCCGAAATGTACTCGATGAGTCCTGGGCCACACCTTTACTTTGACCTGGGGATTCGACAGCCTTGAGGTTGTCAGCAGGGGAGCACCGCCCGCCTTCCCTGCAACAGCATCAACCAGCGAGGAGCACTGTGGACCACCCAGCATCACCCCAGGATCACCAGGATGTGTCATTTGACCTGGAGCTTGAAGAACCGGGCATCCTTCGCCTGACGTGGCCTCGCGGAGCCAGGATCAGGGAATCCGACGCCCAGCGGGCCATGGACCGGGTGAACGAGCTCTGCGGCGAGGACCGTCATCCCATGATCGTGGACATGGCCACCACCGATGATGTCACCCGCGGTGCCCGATCGGTGTTTGCCAAACCTTGCCAGGCGAACCGGATCGCGCTGTGGGGCTCATCTCCGGTGGACAGGGTCATTGCCAATTTTTTCCTTGGCATCATGAAACCACCGTGCCCCACCAAGTTTTTCACCTCCGAAACAGAGGCGTTGGATTGGCTGGTAGAGGCCTAGCGCCACATATATTTGGAGAATGTTCAGCGCCCTGCAGAAGTACCTGTTGATTCCCCGCCTCATCAGGCTCTCTTCCGCTGCGCCCAAGGATCCCCGTACTGCCTGGGAGCAGTTCTGGGGCGATATCCGCTCCACCGGCGCCACGGGCGATGTCCTCTGGGACTCGGGAAGCGACCACGAACTCAACGGGTACCTCCCCAAGATGGCGCAGCTGGACCGTTCGTTGCCGGTGGTGGACGTCGGATGCGGCAATGGCAGCCTCACCCGTCTGCTGGCCGGACACTTCCCGCATGCGCTGGGACTCGATTACTCTGCCAACGCCGTTGACCGGGCGAAGCAAGAGTCAGCAGGAATCACGACGGCGTCCTTTGCAGTTTGCGACATGACGGCACCTGACGCTGCCCGCACGGTTGCAACGGCACTTGAAGCTGCGGGCTGGACCGGGGACGCGAACGTCTTCATCCGTGGTGTTTTGCACGTTCTGGACCGGGACGGACGCTCAGCCTTGGCCGCGAACCTGCTGCCCGTCGTCGGGACCCGCGGCGGTGTCTTCCTCGCAGAGACCAACTTCCCAGGCACGCCTGTGGACTATGTGAGCCATCTTGGCGCCACCCGTCATTCCATCCCGGCCCCGCTGGAGTGGGCCATCAAGGGACTGCCAATGCCGGGCAGGTTCGGGGCTGCCCAACGGTCGAAGGCCTTCCCGGCCTCGGAATGGACCCTTGTGGAGGAGGGCTCAACGAGCATCGAGACGCGCCCCCTGAGCAATCCCTCGGCCCCGGAACTGATCCCGGGCTACTATGCGATGCTCAGGGCCAGCCAACCCTAAGAGTACAAAACTCCTACTTCAGGCCGGCACCCGGAAGGAGCTCGGTGGCTCCAAGGGAGTCGGCGACGAAGGCGTAATCCCAGGCCCGTTCACGCCATTGGACGTACCGGCCCGAGGCTCCGCCGTGTCCGCCGTCCATTTCGATCTTCATGACAATGGGCTCCGAACCGGTGGACACTGAGCGCAGTGCCTGGACCCACTTGGCCGGCTCGACGTACAGCACCCGGGTGTCGTTGAAGGATGTCACCGCGGCGATCTTGGGGTAGGCCACAGCCCCCACATTCTCGTACGGAGTGTAGGACTTCATGTAGGCGTAGGCCTCGGGATCGGTGATGGGGTTGCCCCATTCCTCCCATTCCAGTGCGGACAACGGAAGTTCAGGATCCAGAATGGTGGTCAAAGCATCCACGAACGGCACCTGTGCCACCACTGCTGCGTACTTTTCCGGGGCCATGTTGGCCACCGCGCCCATGAGCAATCCGCCGGCTGATCCACCCATCGCCGCGATGCGCGACGGGTCAACCCAGCCCGATCCCGCGAGCCAGTCCGTTGCGGCAATGAAGTCCGTGAAGGTGTTTTTCTTGGTGAGCTTCTTGCCGTCCTCGTACCACTGGCGGCCGAGTTCGCCGCCGCCACGGATGTGGGCGATCACCATGATGATGCCACGGTCCAGGAGGGACAACCGGGCCACACCGAATCCGGGGTCCATACTCATTTCGTAGGAGCCATAGCCGTACACCAGCCCGGCGTTCCTGCCATCCTGCTGGACCGATGCATGACGCAGCACTGACAGCGGGACCCGGGTGCCGTCGTCGGCCGTTGCCCATTCGCGGGTGGCGACATAATCCTGCGCTGAGTAGCCGCCCAGGACCGGGCTTTCCTTGCGGAGCAGCAGTTGGCCCGAAGGCAGGCAGGCCGTGGGGAGGACGAAGTCGTACACGCGCGAGGGCGTGAAGTAGGACGTGTATCCCATCCGGATCACGGGAGCCTCATAATCCGAACCGGCCACCCCGGCGGTGTAGAGCTCTTCGTCAAAGGCCGGCTCCACGGGTGCGCCCTGGGCCTCGGTGCCGAGACCGGCCAAGGGCAGAACCTGGACCCGCTCAATAGTGTGCTTGCGGACGGAAAGGACCACGTGGGTGGACGTCACACCGGCGCCGTTGACCCGGACGTCGTCGGAATGTTCGACGACGGTCCGCCAGAGTTGTTCTGTCAGCGGCTTGCTGAGCTCAGCGGGGTCCACCAGGCTCACCATCGAGTTGATGGCGTCCTTGTTGTGGGTCAGGAGCAGAGTTTCCCGGCCATCCAGGAGGAAGGGCTCTGCCTCGTAGAGAACGTGGTGGTCGCGGGAGATCACCGTGGTGAGTCCTGCTGCGTAATCGTCGAACCGGAGCAGCCGCGTCTCACTGAATTCCGAGCAGCCGATGCTCAGAACCAGGTGGCGACGATCTGCGGAGAGATCGAACCCAAGCCACATGGCGACGTCGTCCTCCTGGTAGAGAACCTCATCCTCGGCCACCGGCGTGCCCAACAGGTGGGCCTTCACCTGATATGGACGCCATGAATCATCCACCACGGTGTAGAAGAGGCGCGTGCCATCGGGGGAAAAAGCTACACCGTAGAAGATGTCCTCAATGACGTCCGGGAGGAGTTCGCCGGTGCGCAGGTCCTTGATCCTGAGGGTGAACCGTTCATCACCCGAGTTGTCCACAGCGTAGGCATAGAGGTTGCCGTCCACCGTCACCGCGGCACCGCCAACGCTGAAGAACGGCTGGCCCTCTGCTTCGATGTTTCCGTCCAGGATGACCTGCTCGCCGTCGATCGCCACGCCGGGCTCTACCGACGGGGGTGTCCAGTCCGCCACTGGGTCCCCGGTGTTGTGGGCCTGGACGCGGCATTGGATGCTGTACTCCTTGCCCTCCACCGAGCGGCTGTAGTACCACCAGCCGTCTTTGCGGCTGGGCACGGACAGATCCGTTTCCTGGGTACGGCCCTTGATCTCCTGGAACATGGCCTCACGCAAGGGCTCCTGGTGCGCGGTAACAGCTTCCTGGTAGGCGTTCTCTGCCTTCAGGAGGTCCACCACCTCGGCGGATTCCTTGTCCCTGAGCCACTCGTAGTTGTCCACAAAAACATCGCCGTGGTGTTCACGGCGCATGGGGACCCGCTTGGCGACAGGAGGCACCGCTGCTGATTCCGGAGCAGTGGCAGGGACGGAAGATGTGTGGCTCATGTGGCCACTCTATAGACGGGCTCAGACAAGGAACCAGCAATTTCGCTCAGAGCGCCGGGACCGGCTTCCCGTATTGAGAGTGGTCCATGACTTGGACCACTACGGCTGGATTGGCGTCATGACTTCCGGGGTGCCACCACTCCTTATATTGCGAGCACGTTTTTGTGCCGTACCCGGATATATGGAGGTTCAGATGGTCCTTCTTCAACAGCACAGCGTGCACATAGGCAAGAGAGGGAGTCTTCAAGCGCGTCGACATTCAGACTCACTGCGCCGCTCGAGCGTGGACCTTGAGGTAATCATTCCTGCTTACAACGAGGCCGCCAGGATCCCCGACACCCTGAAACAAACCGTCGATTTCCTGGCCGTCCAGCCGTGGTCTTCGCGGATTGTGGTGGTGGACAACGGCAGTGTTGATGAAACTGCCGCAGTGGTCCGCCGGATCTCGCGGGAAGAAGGGGACATCGTTCCTATTTCCGTGGTGGGGTGCTCCCGGAAGGGCAAGGGCGCCGCGGTCCGCCGTGGCCTCCTCAGCGGAACGTCCAGGTTCACGGGATTCTTCGACGCCGACCTCGCCACACCGCTGGAAACCCTCACCGAGACCATGGCTCACCTTGCCGACGGAGCAGCAGCGGTGATCGCTTCCCGCCACGCACCCGGCTCAACCCTGGTCCGCCCCCAACACCTCGGGCGCAGGGTGGGAGGCACGGCCTTCCGTGCGCTGACCAAATCAAAGGTCAAAGGCATCCGGGATACCCAGTGCGGATTCAAGTTCTTTGAACGGGATGCCCTCACCGCAGCCATGGTGCAGTGCCGCAGTACCGGGTTCGCCTTCGACGTTGAGCTTCTGCTGCGCCTGCAGGACAACGACGCCAGCATTATCGAACTTCCCGTGGCATGGACGGATGGAGCCGCATCAACGTTCCGCCCCTTCCAGGACGGGGTAGCCAGTTTTGCCTCGGTGATCCAACTTCAGCGGGCAACCCCATGACCTCCGGCCTTCCTGAGATAAACGCCCCGGCCCTTCTCGCAGGAAAGCATGTGCTGGTGCTCAACTGGCGCGACGTCCAGCATTCACAGGCCGGCGGCGCCGAACAGTACATGCATGAGATTTCCAGGAGGTGGGTACAGAACGGCGTCCGGGTCACCTGGTTTACAGGTCGCGACGACGGCCAGGCGCCGGAAGACGCCATCGATGGCATCCGTATCCTGCGGAGAGGCGGAGCGCTGTCCATCTATGGACATGCCGCGCTCAGGCTCCTGCGGACCGGCGGCCAATTTGATGCCGTGGTGGATTGCCAGAACGGGATACCGTTCTTTTCGCCGTTGTTCCTTCCTCGGGAACTGCCGATCATCCAGGTGATACACCACGTCCACCAGGAGCAGTTCCGCACCAGGTTCTCGCCGCCCCTGGCTGCCGTGGGCCGGTTCTTGGAAAGCTCGGGAGCCAAAACGGTATATGGGCAGCGGTCCATTGTTGCTGTATCGCCCTCCACCCGGCTGGAATTGAGGAAGCTCGGATTTTCGGGTCCTGTCCACGTGGTGCCGAACGGAACCATTGACATCCCCGATGCCGTTGCCGACCGAGCGCCTGAGCCGACCATCGCCGTCGTCAGCCGTTTGGTGCCGCATAAGAGGCTGGACCTGCTGATGGGCCAGTTTGCTGTGGCGGCGCGCAGCGTTAAGAACCTGCGGATGGACATTGTGGGGGACGGTCCGGAGCGCCCACGACTGCAGCAGTTGGTGATGGACCTTGGCCTGGACCACGCAGTAACGTTCCATGGCTACCAGCCCAACGACGTCCGTGACAGATTGTTGAGCCGGGCTTGGTTGACGGCCTCCACCTCTGCCTCGGAAGGCTGGGGTTGTTCGGTGATCGAGGCCGCCGCGTGGGGCGTTCCCTGCATTGCCCTGCGGGTGCCCGGCATACGGGATTCGGTAGTGGACGGCAGAACCGGCTGGCTGGTGGACACCCCCAAGGAATTCGGAGTGGCATTGGTCGAGGCAATTACCGCCATGCATGATCCGGACGCGGCGCTGGACGTTTCGGTTGAGTGCCGGGAATGGGCCCGCTGTTTCACCTGGGACCGTAGCACCAGGCTCCTCACAGGAGCCCTGTTGGAAGAGGAAAGGATGCGGCGTGATGGTGGGGACCCGCGTTCATGCCACTCTGACCTGTCCACTTTGGTGCGCTTCGAGCGGCCCGAGGATGCCGATCTTCAGTCCATCCTCCGCAGGACGGATGAAGTTGCTGTCACCGAGGACGGACAGCTCGCTGTCCTGATGAAGGGACGTGACGAGTTCGAGGCCTTCGCGGCCATGCAAAGAATTGGCGTGACCTCTGCGGAGGTCCGTTCCGCCGGACGCACTGCTTTGCTGGCCGGTCCCGGGAGCGCTTTCACTCCCGCCGATGCCTTTGACGGCCAGTAACGGGCGTTCATCCATGGATCCATCCCAGAAAACAATGACTCTTGCTGTGCGTCAAAGACCCAGGGCAAACCGGAGGGCTTCGGACAAAGACCCGGGAATCGCCGCGAACAGCGGCTTCCTCGCAGTGTCGGCAGGGGTTGTAGGCGTCATGAGTTACGCCTGTACCCTCCTCATGGCCACCAAGCTGGACACTGCGGACTACACCATGTTCGCCGCCGCAGCGATGATCCTGGGGGTTGTGGGAATCGTGGCCAATGCTTTGGTCCCGCTTCCTTTGTCCCACGTTGTTGCCGTCCACCCGGCAGGTTCCGAGGAGCGCCGTAATGGCGTTGCGTTCTCGGTCTTCGTTTCCTGCCTGGCGGGACTTGCCGCTGCAGTGATCTCAGGCAGCGTGACGCTCGCGCTCGCCGGCCCCGTTCTGGCCGCAGTAGTGGCGCTTGCAGCCTTTGTCATCTTCCTGGCGAATGCACCCGCGGGGTGGCTGCAGGGCGAGCTCCGTTTCACCTGGTACGCACTCTCCACCGTGGGTGAGGTTCTCTTGAGGCTCATCTTCAGCGTCGTGGTGATTGCCATGGCCTGGGGTGCGGGGGGAGCGGTCTTGGGCTTCGTCGTGGGATGCCTTGCGCCCCTAGTGGTGCCGTGGTCCTTCTACCGGGACCTGCGGTGGCGTCCGCGGGTTCTGTTGGAGAAGTGGAGATGGGCCGAAACCAGTGACATCGCCTCCGTTCTCGGCGTTGTCTCTGTGTTGGTGGGCGTCGACGTCGTGGTGGTCGGCTTCCTGGCCGGCGGCTCGGCCGAAGCTGCAGGCTTCCAGGCGCTTGCGACCATCGCCAAAGGGCCGGTCTATGTGGCAGCCGGAACCGCATTGGTGGCCTTCCCGTTGCTGCGCACGCCCGGTGCCAAAGCAGGTGAGGTCCTGGGTGCAGCCTTTGCCTCATTCGGGCAACTTGCCGTGGTGGCCTTCGCCATCATCGCTACAGCCCCGCCGTTGATGGCCGGATTCATTGTTCCTCAGAAGTACCACGGTTCCCTCGGGCTCCTGCCGTGGCTGGCCGCTTCCGGCCTGGGTTACGCAGTCCTCATGGTTTTGTCTACGGTTCTCCTTGCCTTGCGGGCTTATCGCCGATGCCAGATTGGCCTTGCCTGCGCGTGTGTGTTGGTGGTGGGCGGTCTTTGGGTTGGCTGGCAGGTCAATGCCGTGGCCGGCATGGCTGTGGGCTCCGCTGTGGGCGCCGTCATGGCCGGTGGTGTGCTGGCTCTCCTGGCACGCCCGGTACTCATTGCGGCTCACCCCGGCCGGGGCGCCGGCCCGTTCCTGCTTCTGGCCGGCGCCTTGATAGTGGCGCTCGCTGTGGCCGCCCAGGTCCAGCCCTTGGTGTGGCTGGCCCTGGCCACTGTCAGCGGCCTCATGGTTCTCGCTCATCAACGGGGGCTGCTGCCGCACAGAAACGACTTCAAAATTTCACGACGACGCCGGGAAGCCAGCGGGCGGTCGGCCGGCGATCGGGCCG
>NZ_JABMCX010000226.1 GCF_013179505.1 Paenarthrobacter sp. CM16
ACGCATAATCTCACCTTGTACCGGGCAGCCAGCGGCGCCTTGGTCTTCTCGGCCGGCAGCGTCCAATGGACCTGGGGCCTGGACCAAGTGCACGATGGCAATGGTGCTCCAGCCGACACCCGCATGAGGCAGGCGCAGGTCAATATCCTCGCCGACATGGGCGCGCAACCCGCCACCCGGGCAGCAGGACTGGTGGCAGCTTCCGCCAGCACCGACACCACCAAACCCACAGCCGCCATCTCCACTCCTGCCAACGGGGCCACAGTTGCGCACGGCAGCAGCGTCACCGTGACCGGAACGGCCACGGATGTGGGCGGCGTGGTGGCCGGTGTAGAGGTTTCAACCGACGGCGGTGCCACCTGGCACCCCGCCACCGGGAAGCAGAGCTGGACCTACACCTATATCCAGAAGGGCCTCGCTGCCGCCACCATCCAGGCGCGGGCCATTGACGACAGCGCCAACATCGGCGCGGCAGTGACAAGGAACCTGACACTCAGCGGACCCTACAGCGTCTTTGGCCAGACAGTTCCTGTGGTCAAAGACTCAGGTGACGGCGGTGCCTACGAAATGGGCCTGCGGTTCACTCCGTCAGTGGACGGCTTCATCACCGGTGTGCGCTTCTACAAGAGCACGGCCAACACCGGAACGCACACCGGTTCTTTGTGGAGTGCCACCGGCGAGCGCCTGGCCACCACCACGTTTACCAATGAGACAGCATCCGGCTGGCAGACAGCCTTGTTCAGCCAGGCCGTGGCTGTTGCGGCCGGTCAGAAATATACGGTGTCCTATTGGGCTCCCAACGGCCACTACGCCACCAAGGACCATCAGTGGGCGAGCTTCGGTTCCACGGATGCTCCCTTGAAGGTTGCTGGTGGTTTCGGCGCTGAGCCGGCCGGGGTCTACAGCACCTCACCAGGATTCCCCACCACGAGCTTCAATGGTGGCAATTACTTCACGGATGCGCTCTTCAGCACCGTAGACAGCTCCCCCATGACAGTCTCGGGCCAGACGCCCATCCCGTCGTCGTCGAGCGTATCCGTGAACACCAAAGTCAGCGCTGTGTTCTCCAAGCCGGTAACGGCAGCCAGTGTCAAGCTGACGCTGCAGTCCGCATCCGGCCCTGTTGCCGGGACCACAGTGTACGACGCCGCGACGCGGCGGGCGACCTTCACGCCGTCGAGCGCGTTGGGGTTCAGCACCCAATATACGGCGACGCTGTCCGGCACGGATTCGATCGGCGGTCCGGTCACTGCAGGCGGTACGTGGTCCTTCACCACTGCGGCCACGCTGCCGGTTCCGGGTGCTTGTCCGTGCAGCCTCTTCGACGACTCCGTGACACCCGGCATCGCCGAGCTGCGTGAGGGCGTGCCACTGACGCTGGGCGTGAGGTTCTCCAGCGTTGCCGCAGGTGAAATCATCGGTATGCGCTTCTACAAGTCCGCCGGCAACACTGGCGGCCACAATGGAGCCTTGTACACGGCTGCGGGCCAGCAGTTGGCCACAGTGGCGTTCACCAACGAGAGCGCCTCAGGGTGGCAGACGGCCATGTTCAGCCAGCCGGTCCAAATGGCCGCGAACACGGAGTACATCGTGTCCTATAAATCGTTGACGGGTACCTACTCGGCTACCGCCAACGGCTTCGGGTCAGGTCTGAGCGTGGGTCCACTCCGGGCCGCTTCGGATGCCGGGGCCTACACCTATAGCGGTGACTTTGCCGCTTCACGGTCCACTACCAGCTACCTGGTGGACGTCGTAGTGACGGTGCCCAATGCGCCGTTCACGGTCGGTTCGCATTCGCCGCTGCCGAATGCTTCGAGTGTTCCGCTGAACACCGCTGTCAGCGCAGTGCTATCCGAGGCCGCAGTGGCGTCCAGCGTCAGCTTGACAGTGAAAGTGACCGGAGGTGCAGCTGTAGCTGGTACTACGGCCTACGATTCCGCTACCCGCAAAGTTACCTTCACGCCTACCGCCCCTCTGGCCGCCGGGACCTCCTACACGGCGACGATAACGGCAACGTCCGTCTCCGGACAACCGATGTCCGCCGGCGGTACGTGGACGTTTACGACTGTTCCCCCACCGCGGACTCCGGGCGTTTGCCCCTGCACGCTGTACCAAGATACCGTGACGCCCACCACGCCTGATGCGAATGACGGAGTTGCGTTGTCCCTCGGTGTCCGGTTTGCCAGCGATACGGCCGGTCAAATCACGGGTGTGCGCTTTTACAAGGCGGCCGGCAACACGGGAACCCACACGGGATCGCTATATACGGCCGCGGGACAACTCCTGGCCACTGTCACCTTCGCCAACGAGTCAAGTACCGGCTGGCAGACCGCGACGTTCAGCCAACCAGTCAGTATCGAAGCCGACACCGAGTACGTGGCTGCCTATAAGGCTCCCACGGGCAAGTACTCATACACCGCCGGCGGATTTGGTGCAGGATTGACCAGCGGCCCGTTGCGCACCGCCAATGACTCGGGAGCCTTCAGCTACACCACGGATTTCCCGGCATCATCATCGACCTCCAGTTACCTGGTGGACGTGGTGTTCGCTACAGCTGTGCAGCCGCTGACCGTCACCGAACAGGTACCCGCCCCTGGCGCCATGGGCATTCCAACGGACGTGAAGCCTTCCATCACCTTCTCCTCCGCCATCCGCACGGGAGCGTCGTTCACCCTCACAGCGAACGGCAACCCGGTGGCCGGTACAGCTGCCCTCTCTGCGGACAGCCGGACCGTCACGTTCACCCCTGCTGCGGCCCTGCCCAACAGCACCGTGATCTCGGCCAGCGTCAGTAATGTCCTCTCCCAACAGGGGCAGTCGTTCCCGACTACCAACTGGCAATTCACCACTGCGGCGCCCACCGTCCAAGTGTCCACCATCTTTGGATCGCTGACGCCCCAGGTAGTTTCCGCGACCGACTTCATGCCTGTTGAACTTGGTACTGCCTTCAGTGTTTCGCAGGCAGGGAACGTGACGGGCATACGTTTCTACAAGGGCGCCGGCAACACCGGAACCCACGTGGGTTCGCTGTGGAACTCTGCAGGTACGCGCCTGGCACAGGTGACCTTCACCAACGAAACAGCCACCGGCTGGCAAACTGCCACCCTCTCCGCACCAGTCGCGTTGGTGACAGGCCAAACCTACGTGGTGTCCTACAGGGCACCCAATGGCCGCTACTCCTACACCTCTGCGTTCTTCAACCAGACCTACACAAGCGGGGTGTTCACCGCCAGTGGCCCGAACAACGGCCGCTACCGGTATGGATCCGGGGGCGCCATGCCAACCACCTCTTGGAACGCCACGAACTACTTTGTGGATGTGGTGTATTCCACCGTTGCACCGGCCACGGCTGCACCGACGGCCACTGCAACGCCCACACCGACACCCACCGCAACGGCAACGTCCACGGCAACGGCTACCGCTTCCCCGAGCCCCTCGCCCAGTCCGACTCCCAGTCCGACCCAGTCAGGTGGGTTGCTCTGCGGGTTGCTGGGTACCTGCTGAGGGCATCTGCCACACAGCTTCCGCTGGCGTCCGTCCCCGAACTCCGGGCGGGCGCCAGCGGAGCGCGGGCATCTTGCAGCACAGGTACCTTCAGCGAACGACGCTGGGAGACCACGCATGGGCTATGAACAGGCTGGGCTGCGAGCCTGGTTCGGTGCCGAGTTGCCAGATGTTGCTGTCCCCCGCCGCGGCCTCGTCCGGCAGACCGTAGAGCAGGTTCCGGTCATCCAGCCATTCAATCTGGTCATCCACGCTGCGCTTTTCCGAAAGAACCCTCTCCTGACCTGACGCGAGGTCAAGAACGGCGACCCTCCAGTGCGCAACCAGCCCGCCGCCGTCGTTCTTCTTGTAAGCGATCCGCGTGCCGTCAGGTGAGATCGATGGGCACTCCACATGGTCGTGGATTGCGGTCAGGGTTTTCGCCGACAAGCTCCCCCGGACCAGCCAGATGCGGCCTGATGACGCCGCTGTGGCGTAGAAGACATCGTTCTGGCCGGGGGCGAAAGTGACCCCCCAAATGTTCCTGTCCGTGGCCACCAGCCGCTCACCGTTGACCATCAACGCAAAGTCCTCGAGGTTCCCGGACGTTCCACCAGGCAGGCTGATCTCAGTGGCAGTGGAAAATCCCGACGTAGCGTAGGAGTGTCCGGTAACAAAGACCGTCGTGGCGATCAGGGAGCCGTCAGCGCTGACCCTGGTCCTGCTCGGAATGCCCGGGACGGGCCATGAGCGCTGGACCTGCCAGTCCCGGTTGAGGACTGCAGCTTCGAAGGCGGTCACCAATCCACGATTTGTTTTCAGGCACACCACTGTGGCGGCTGTTCCATAGACGCGATCGCACTCTTGTTCACTCACGGCACGGGTACCGCCCGGATCCGAGAGGGACACCGTTGCCGCATTGCCGTAGCCCTGGCCCGATGCCGTGTTCCGAAACAGCACGAACGGAACACCGGGAAGTGGCTGACCCGCCGTGATACCTACAGAGGAAGCCGCTGTCCTGCTCTCCTCGAAGCGTTGGTATGCGCCCACCGCGTAGATACCCGCCGCCACCAGGACAACTGCCGTCACGATCAGGAGAACAGCCCACCTCGCCTTGCTGCCGGTCAAACTCATATTCATGCGCCGCTGCCCGCGTCCTGGCGTGCGGCCGGCCTGGCGCTTCGAAGGATCACGGCCACAGCCACAACCGCGCAAGCAAGGAGTACGCTGGCCACCACCATGGCCATCGGCGCTCCTACGGCATACCAGAGCACGCCGAATCCCGCCGAAGCGGTCATCCGGCTCAAGGCCACCACCGTTTGCGCTGACGCTATGCCGGTAGCCAGCTTTCCCGCCGGGGTAAGTTGGCTGGCCAAGGCGGCCAGGACCCCATCAGTTGCCGCGTAAAACGCACCCAACAGGACCAGGCACCCCACTGTGCCCCAGAGTCCCCCAAATGGTGCCGCAGCCAGAAGGTAAGTTGCCAGCAAGGCGATGTGTCCACCCACGAAAACCGGCACCTTGCCCACCCTGTCAGCCAGCCTCCCCAAGGGGACGGCGAGGGCGAGGAACACCACATTGGTGCCGACGAACAACAGCGGGAACCATTGGACGGCGAATGAATCCCGGGCCTGCAGGACCAAGTAAATGAAACCATCTCCGATGGTCACCACCCCCAGGAGTCCCGCGGCGATCAGCAATTTTCCCAGACCGGGTTCCTTCAGATGACTCCACGAAAATGCGAAGAGCCTTTTGCCTTCGCCTCCGTCGGCACTGTTCACGCCATGCGCTCGGATGTCCGGGACCACCAGCGCCAGGACGGCAACCCCGATCACGGCGAAAGCGAGGGAGACCACAAAGACAGTGCTGAAACCATTGGGGATCATCAACAGGACAAAGAAAGCAATCAAAGGACCTGCAGCCGCCCCGATATTGTCCAGCATTCTGTGAACGCCAAAAGACCGTGCCAAATGTTCAGGCTGGGCGGACACGGAGATCAGCGCGTCCCTTGGCGCAGTGCGAATTCCCTTGCCGATTCTGTCGCCGGTCACGATTGCCGCAATGGCCCAGAAACCTCCGGCAAAAAGGAAACCGATCCTGGCCAGCATTGACAATCCATAGCCGGCCAAGGCTATCCGTTTGGGATGCCCGCTGCGATCCGCCGCCCACCCGGCCGCAATCCTGACGATGGCGCTGGCGCCTTGGTTGATGCCGTCAATGAAACCAAAAGCTATGGTGGAAAGCCCCAGGAACCCGGTCACGTACAGGGGAAGGATTGCCGTTACCGATTCGGACGATACATCGGTAACCATGCTCACGATGCCCAACCACAGGATGACCGGGGACAAACGGAACGGCACCTCCGCTGCCAGTGCCGTTGCATTGTTCCGGGACTTGTCCCTTTTGCCGCCGCTGCGGTCTGATAGCGAAATATACATCGGTTCCCTTACTCCGCCGTTGTATGCAGGCTGCCCAACAGCTGGAAGCGCGAACTGCCCGTCCCCGTGGTGGACACGGAAACCGTCACAGTGTCCGTGCCTCGTACAAAACGGGCAGCCATGGCGCCGTCCCCAGCCGGGGCTTCCTCGGTCCAGAAACCGCGTGAGACCAAGGACTGGCGGAAGAAATCAAGGACTTCGGCCTGCGGTTTGGCAATGATGCCGTCCGCAGTGAGCTGCAGGATCTCACCTGAGGTGGAGACCGACGTTGAACCGATAGTGGTTCCGGCCGGCAGCGACAGCACGCCGTCGGGCCAGCCATCCACCAGTTCGCCCGACGCACTGCCGGGCTCAGGAAGCGCACCAGTGATGAGCGGTGCCGGCGCGGAAGGTTCAGGCAAACCTGTTGCGGTGGCCGTGACGGGAGGGAGCACTTCCAGGGGCTTGGCCGTGTTCGCTGCGGCGCTGCCCTCCGTGCCGCTGCCGCTGCCCGGGGTCGGGCTGCCCCCGCTTGCGGTACCTTCAGTGCCCGACGCCGTACTGCCGGACGTGGGTGCGCCCGAAACGGTGGATTCGGCCCCTGCGCCAGGGCTTGAACTGGACGATGCAGGGCTTTGCGCGGACGCTGCTCCCTGCCTGGCCATTTGGTCGAGCACTATGGCTGCGGCGGCAATCAACACAGCAAGGCATATACCCGCTATGACCAGCCGCCGCGCCATCATGGCATTCCTGGACCGGCTGGGCCACTGAAGGAACTCGAGGATCCGGAATCACACCGGCCCGCGGGTAGAACTGACGCCACCCGCAATGTGGTGGCGTTGATCTTTGCGATGGCGATTCGAAGCGCCAAGCTGTTCATGGGGACAGTCTGCCATTGCCACCCGGATTCCGGAACAGTTTTGGCCCTACCAACGTCCATTCCGGGGCCGGGGCTGACATACAGGACAGGTGTAGGAGGAACGGTTCATGAACTGTTCCCTCTTCATGATGCTGTGCAGGCCTGTTCCTTCACAGCGGCTGCACAATTCGCCGGCGCGCCCGTAAGCATTCAGTGAGCGGGAAAAGTATCCCGAGTCGCCGTTGACGTTGACGTATAGCGAATCGAAACTCGTCCCGCCGGCTGCGAGAGCGGCTTGCATGACGTCCTTGACCGCTTCAACCAGTCGCTCAGCATCCGCACGGCGCATGGTCTCAGTTGCCCTTGCGTAGTGGAGCCGGGCACGCCACAAGGCTTCATCGGCATAGATATTGCCGATGCCCGAAATGACGGACTGGTCCAGGAGCGCCCTTTTGATTCCTGTTTTGCGGTTCTTGATTTTTCGATAGAAGACATCGAAGGAGAAAAAGGGGTCCAGCGGGTCCCGGGCAATATGGGCGGCTTCCTCCGCAATTTCCGGCAACGGCGTCTCGCCCAGGCCACCAGGCCCGCCATCAGGGGTGGGAACCAACGAGGTCACGAACAGGCCACCGAATATCCGTTGATCGACGAACCGCAGCTGCTCCGGCATGCCCTCGGCAGGGCTGAGTTTGATCCTGACTTTGAGGTGCTTTTCGTCCGGAACGTCAGGGTCCTGCATCAACAGCTGACCACTCATCCCCAAGTGGGCCATGAGGGCTGCCTTGGGAAGGTGGTCACCCGGCGCCGTTTCAGTGATGTTTGGGGTGGCGCCCGTCGTGCTGGTCACAGCCAGGGGCATCCACAGGAATTTGCCACGCCTCACGACGTCAAGCACCGTGGCATCCTCAAGATTGCCAATGAAGTCTTCAGTTCCCAGGGCATGCCGACGGATGGAGCGTGGATCAAGGACCTCGACGCCGGTGACGGAACGGCCGCGGACCCAACGCGCCAGGCCGCGCCGGACTACCTCTACCTCGGGAAGTTCAGGCATGGAGGTTCAAGACGAAGCAGGGCCGGTAGGAGCC
>NZ_JABMCX010000227.1 GCF_013179505.1 Paenarthrobacter sp. CM16
TTGCGGATGCTTCGGCGATGTTCCCGGGGAGCAGGTGCTGTTTGCGGATGTTGTCGCGTTGCTGCCAGGCTTCCATGTTCCTTTGCCGGGCTTTCTCTTGCTGCGCCCTGTGCTTGGCCTCGCCGACATCCTCGGCCAGAGCCGCCAGGACACCTGAAAGCTTGCCGCGATCATCGGACCTGATGCCGCAGGCGTCCTTGAACAGACGCCCGTAGCCCCCGTTGAAATCCTGCACTGCCTGCTCCACGGCCCCATGCAGGAAGCCTCCCTCGGCACGCAGAACCTCGTCGGCGGAGTTCGCGGCAGTGATCAGCGCGTCGGCCGCGCCCTCGTCAAAAGCAATTCCCATGCCCGCCCCCAAACCCGAACAATAAATCCAACGACTAGCATAACTGCTGTTTGTGCAATTGGAGGTCCATGGTGTTTGGACGGCTTTAGGAGGTTGTGTATGCCAGAGGGTGCCTAGATGCACCGGTTCCTGACGGCGGAGCGTGTGGCCGAGGAACTGAATGTGTCAGGGAAGCAAAGCAAGGTGTTGCTTGAGCGGACGATCTGCGGGCGTCCAGGTCCGGGGCCGTAGGAGCAGACGCCGGAAGTCACCTTTTGGCTACAACCTGCCTGTGCCGCGGGTCACAAGTTCCGTTAGGGCGCCAACTTCCATAGGCTTGCAGGGTGATCTTCAAAGCTGTGGGCGAGGGACGCCCGTACCCTGACCATGGATACTCGGCGCCGCGGGACTGGGCTGCCTTGCCTCCGCGCCCTATCCGCCTCGATGAACTGGTAACCACCAAACGGACCCTGGATTTGGAGGCATTGTTGGCTGAGGACTCAACCTTCTTTGGCGACCTTTTCCCACACGTCGTCCAGTACCAGGGCGTCATGTACCTCGAGGACGGACTCCACCGGGCCGTCCGCACGGCGCTCCACCAAAGGACCGCGATCCACGCACGTGTATTGGTAATCGATGGCTAGGCGGACGGGTCCCACCAGTCCGGAGGAGCCCCCAGCAAAAAAACGTAAGCGTCCCAAGGATGTGACGCTGCTCCATGGCCACCACGTGGTCACCGGCCCGGAGCTCCGAGCCACCTTTGCCGAGGATGCCGCGGCCCAGAAGAGCCGTTTCCGGCGCCGGCTGCTCCACGGAATTGTCCTGGTGCTGCTGGTGGGTGTGATCGCTGCCGGGGCGGTGGGAGCCTGGGCCATCATGAACGGCGTGATCAAAGTCCCCACCGCGATCGCCAGTAAAGCCCCGGTGAGCCTGTGCCCCACCACCACGTTCGACTACGTTCCGAACGAAACAGTGAACCTCAACGTCTTCAACGCAACCTCCCGCGGCGGCCTGGCAGGTACCGTGGCTGAGCAATTTACTGCCCGGGGCTTCAAAGTGGCCTCGGTGGACAACAGCGAGACCGCCTACGCCGGAGTGGCCGTGGTGGTTTCGGGAGTCAAGGGCCAGGCGGCTGCGTTCAATGTCCAGCGCAACCTTGCCGGCACGGACTACTTCCAGGACAACCGTGAGGACGAGTCCGTGGATGTCATCCTCACCTCAGGCTACGAAGGCCTGGTGGAATCGGAACTGGTGGATCAAACCCCGGGGAAGCTGCTGTGCCCGCGCGAGGACCTGCGGATTGCCGATAACTCCAAGTGGCCGATCATCCCGACGCTTCCAGCGGGGCAGTAACGGCAGGCAGCCGCCCCTGTACTAGCCCGCCAAGGCGTCGTGGATGGGTGCTTCCTGGACGGCTGCATCCAGTCGGATCGGCCGCCCGGCTTCGTCGAAGCGTGCGCCGGCCCCGAGCTGGATGAAATGTACGGTCTGCGCAGTATGGGCTTCAACAGATTCGTGTGCCTCAACAGCTGCCTTGATCTCGACGTCGGAGGCCGGGGCAGGCGCGGTAGTCCCGCCGTCGGGCGTTCGGTTGCGTCGCGCGGCGCTGGCAGACAGCGTTCCGTGAATGAGCCTCGCCAACTGGGCGACGTCGACGTCAGGAAGGTAGCCCTGGCGGACGCCGTCTTGAAGGATGTCCTGCAGAAGGATATTGAGATCGCCCACGTGGTCCGCGAGCTTCGCGAACGAACCCGGTGAGAGGACTGCGGCCATGGCAGGTCCCGGGGGCAGATGGCGGCGGCTCAGGTCCTCCACTTGCGCGCGGACGTAAAGGGCCAGCCTGTCCACGGGGTTTTCCAACGCGGCCAGTGACTCCCGGAGATCAACAATGAAGCGCTCGGTCTCGTCCAGGGCGTACGCGATCAGCAGTTGTTCCATATCCGCGTAGTAGTTGTAGACGGCGGTGCGGCCAACGCCCGCGTGGCGGGCGACGTCTGTCATGGTGAGGCCGGGGAGGCCATGGGTGAAGAGGAGTTCCCCGAAGGCCGTGAGAATCCTCCGTTGGGTCTCGGCGCGTTGGGCAGCGTTCGTGGCGGCCGTGATCCTGGGCATATAGACACTTTACAGTGATCTGTCACTAAGAGGGCAGCTTTGTCAGGTGTCGCTGTTTCCTTCAGGAGCCCGGGCCGTGGTTTTACGGATGACCAGGTGCGGTGTCCGGACCACGCTGCCCGGTGACTTTGCCCCTTCAATCCGGTCCACGGCGCGGCCAACGGCGGCGGCGGCAAGGAGCGGAGCGTCCTGGCTGACGGAGGTCAGCTGGACGTAGCTCAGCTTGGCGAAGTGGCTGTCGTCGTAGCCAATGACTGACACATTCGCAGGAATGCTGATCCCTGCGGCCTTGAAACTCTCCATAATTCCGAGCGCCGACCTGTCGTTGAAGGCGATGACGGCCGTGGGCAGGTCAGCCTGGAGGATCCTGCCCGCGTCCATGCCGTCTTCCTCTCCAGGGCCACCCGGAACAACCCAGGGGGTCAGTCCTCGCCGGATCATCTCCGCGCGGTACGCTTCCCGGCGATTTTCCGACGAAACCGCAGTGCCGCCGTCGACGTGAACGATCCTCCGGTGGCCCAAACTGACCAAGTGGTCAACTGCCATGGCGATGCCGGCTTGGTCGTCGCTGCTGACCGAATCCACAGCCTGCCCCACGTCGTCACGCAGAAGGCTTACCACCGGCACCGAACGGGCGTGCAGCGCGAGATCTTCCACGCCAAGGGTGGGGGCTATGACGATCAATGCCTCGGCGCCCACATCCAGCAGGGTCTCGATGGCGCGGGCCTCAGGCCTGCCGTTGGCGACGGCGCTAAGAGTTATTTCATAGCCTTTGGCCGACGCCTCGGCGTAGGCGGCATCGACAATTTCGGCATGAAAGGGCTGCGCGGTGGAGAAAGAGAGGCCCAGGAGCTTGGTCCGGCTGCTCCGCAGCAGCCTTGCACGGGAGT
This sequence comes from Paenarthrobacter sp. CM16, assembly GCF_013179505.1. Classification (GTDB taxonomy): domain Bacteria; phylum Actinomycetota; class Actinomycetes; order Actinomycetales; family Micrococcaceae; genus Arthrobacter. The sequence continues at coordinate 3,331 of NZ_JABMCX010000227.1, forward strand.
CTGCCCGGTATCCAAGGTCATTGGCTGCCTGAAGCACCTTTTGCCGGGTGGATTCGGCCGCTCCGGGAGCTCCCCGCATGACGATGGAAACCAGGGCGCGCGAGACGCCGGCCGCTTCGGCTACGTCCATCAGGGTGGGGCGGCGCTGCAGTTCTGACATATATCCTCCAGTTGCAACCAGTGTATAGAACGATCTAGACGGGACGTAAACCGCATGTCAATATAGTCGAACTAGAACGATCTAGATGAACATATTCAGGAGCACCATGGGATACCTTCAGCATCCGGTCAGTGAAGACCGGCCCGTTCGCATTGGCCTGATCGGGGCGGGGTGGATTGGGAGATTCCACGCCGAGTCCGTCGCGCGACGAATTCACAATGCCCGACTGGAGGCAATAGCGGATCCGTCCCTTCCCGCCGTCGAGGCCTTGGCCGACCGCCTGGACGTCGGGAAAATCACCACTGACCCCACCGATGTCCTGAATGACCCCGAGGTGGACGCTGTTCTCGTTGCTGCTCCGGCCCGCTTTCATTCCGGGCTGATAGCCGCGGCAGCGCGTGCTGGAAAGCATGTCTTCTGCGAAAAGCCGGGCGGCCGGACCCTGGAAGAACTCGACGAGGCACTGGAAGCGGCAGAGGCTGCAGGCGTGGTGGTCCAGTTCGGTTTCAACCGCCGCTACGCTGAGGACTTCGCTGCCGCCCGCAGGTTGATTGACCAAGGGGCTGTGGGAACCCCGCAGTTGTTGCGCTCCTTGACCCGTGATCCGGGCAGCCTGGAGGGGATTGCCAATCCGGAGCGGATTCCCCCGGGCGCCATCTTCCTTGAGACCCTTATTCATGACTTTGACACCCTGAACTGGCTGAACCCGGGGGCTGTCCCCGTTCGCGTTCATGCCGTGGCTGATGCCCTGGTAGCCCCTGAAGCAAAAGAGGGTGGGCTGTTGGACACCGCCGTGGTCACGGTGACCTACAGCAATGGAGCCATAGCTGTGGCCGAAGCCAACTTCAACGCCCTTTACGGCTATGACATACGGGGAGAAGTGTTCGGCTCCGCCGGAATGGTGACGGCCGGAGGCCCCCAAGCCAGCACGGCCACGAGCTACACTGCCGCCGGTATTCATTCGGATACTGTCCGACTGAACGTAGACCTCTTTCATGACGCCTATACGGCCCAACTGGCGCACTTTGTGGATGCCGTCAAGGCGGACCGCGACCGTAATGAAGCCGAGGCGGGGGCTGCTGCTGGAGCCGTCCGGGCTGCCGGTGCAGTCGACGCACGGAACGCGCTGGTTGTTGCCCTGGCCGCCTCCCGTTCGGCTCAGACCGGGCTGTCGGTGGAGGTGGCATCGATTGCCGCACTGCAGGCCGCAGAGCCTGCACTTCTCACTGCCGGGACCAAAGCATGAGTTTCCGCCTGGCTGCCTGCGCCGAAATGCTCTACGGGGAGCTGCCCTTGACGGAGCGGGTGGAAAGGATTCACGGGCAAGGCTTCGAGGTGGAGTTGTGGGACACCCGCGGCCGGGACATCACGGCCCTGGCGGCAACAGGAGCCCGGTTCTCGTCGATGAGCGGCTATTTTGGCGGCAGCCTCACTGATCCCGAAAGCGCCGATGAAGTGCTGGCATCGGCAGAGAAGTTGATTCCGACTGCACTGGAACTCGGCATCGAGCGCATGGTGGTCCACCCTGCGGAGCTGGGCGAGGGTGGCCGGGCTGTCCGGCCCGTTCATCGTTCTACCGGCGAAATGTGGCTCACGGGCAGGAGCACCCTCGAGCGTTTGGGGGTGTTGGGTGAAAAGTACGGCGTGGTGTTCGCGTTGGAGAACCTGAACACCGTCCTGGACCACCCGGGAATCCCGTTGGCGCGGGCCAAAGACACCCTGGCGCTGGTCTCGGCGGTTGACCACCCCAACGTCAGGATGATGCTGGACCTGTATCACGCTCAAATCGGCGAGGGGAACCTGATCGAACTGGTCCGGGCGGCTTTGCCCTGGGTGGGTGAAATACAAGTGGCTGACGTTCCAGGCCGGTGCGAACCGGGGACAGGGGAGATCAACTACCCGGGCGTCGCTGCTGCTCTCCAGGGCGTCGGTTATACGGGCGTCGTCGGCCTGGAAGCGAATGCCGCCGGAGGAGCCGGAGTGGAAGCAGGCGATGCGGCACTGGCGGCTTTCCGCGCCGCCTTCGAGAGCTAGCTAAGAGCGGCCTGCCCGCGGGGCCGGGATGGCACCGTACGCCCTCGCGTTGGCCATAGCTGGCGCGGGGGCGCTGCATCCAAGGGGCAAAATTCGCGTAGCATCAAGGAAAACCGGTCAATCGCATCGCCGGTGAACACTGTAGCTAGGGGGCGTATTGCGCGCAACGGTCAAGGACGTGGCGCGCCGTGCGGGGGTTTCGCCCAAAACGGTCTCGAACGTCATGAACGGGATCGTTCCGGTCAGTGGTCCCACCCGGCTCAGGGTAGAGCAGGCCATGGCGGAACTGGATTACGTGCCCAATCTATCTGCGCGCGGGCTGCGGAACGGCCGCTCGGGTGTTATCGGCCTGGCGTTGCCGGACCTCGCCACCCCGTTCTCGGCTGAACTTGCACAGAGCATTGTGGAGGTTGCCCACGCCCAAGGGTTCAGTGTCCAGATTGAGGAGACCGGCTCCGACCCCCACCGCGAGCATGAGTTGATGACCCGTGCCAGGGCCAACCTCATTGATGGGCTGATTCTTAATCCCGTGGTGCTCAAGGAAAGTGCCGTCCAGATGGGTGTGGCCTTGCCTCCGGTGGTACTGCTGGGTGAGGTTACCCAGCAACTGGCGGACCGCGTCTTTGTGGACAGCTTCGCCGCAGCGCGCGACATGACCCTGGCCTTGGCCAGGCCCGGCCGCCGGCGTATCGCTGTTCTGGGCGTCAACCGGGGAAGGCAATCAGCCACCGCGATCCAGCGGGCAGGCGGCTATGAAGCCGCGCTCCAAACACTGGGAATCGCCAAGGATGAATCGCTGATGATCTCTTGCGACAGTTGGACGCCAGCATCCGCTGCTGAATCACTGGCGGAGTACTTGGACGCCAATCCTTTGCCCGAGGCGCTGTTCTGTTTTACCGACTCCATGGCCCTTGGCGCCCTGAATACGCTGTGGAAAAGGGGAGTCCGCGTTCCGGATGACATTGCCGTGGCGGGTTTCGACGACGTGATCGACGGGCGCTTTGCCGTGCCTTCCTTGACCACCGTCTCCTTTGACAAGCGAGCCATTGCCACCCATGCCCTGCGCCTGCTGACTGAGCGCATGTCCGACAGGTCCCATGGGCAGCGTTTGGTTGAAATCGACTACACGATTGAGGAACGGGACAGCAGCAAGGCCTGATCCGAGAGCTGCCCACCAAATTGTGTGCGCTAACAATTTCCTCTTGCCCTGCACATTACATCGATGTAATGTGAGACCTGCGTCACCCCCGGGCCACCAAATACCCGAGTGTGGAGACGCGCCGGAGCCGGACTTCAAGCGGTGCAGCAGCAGTGCAGCGCAGCAACAACAACGCAGCAACACCGCAGTGCAGCAGTGACCTTTCAGCGGACCCATCCAAAGGAGTGACGGGTGAAGCAGTTTGAATCTTTGACCGGGAAGCAGTTGTCCCGGAGACAGTTATTGACAGGATCTGCCCTTCTTGGCGGAGGCCTCATGGCTACTGGCCTGACGGGCTGCGGAGGCGCGGCCCAGGCTACTGCAGTGCAGGACATCGGTTTCTGGCACCTCCTTTCCGGCGGTGACGGCATCAAGATGCAGGCCATGATCAACGCCGCTAACCAAGCGAACCCCGGCTTCAAGGTGCACCCCACGGTGCTGGCTTGGGGACCGCCGTACTACACCAAACTGGCCATGGCCTCCGCAGGTGGCCGTCCTCCCGAGGTGGCCATCATGCACGCCAGCCGGGTTCCCGGATACGCCCCTGGCGGACTTATTGAGCCGTGGGACTTGGACCTGCTTGCAGAGAACGGTGTAACGGCAGCCGACTTTGCCCCCAGGATCTGGGAGAAGAGCCAGCATGACGGCAAGGTCTTCTCCATCGCCTTGGATTCACACCCGTTCGTGATGTTCTACAACACGGACATCGCAGGGAAAGCCGGCGTCCTGGGCAGCAACGGGCAACTGCAGGAAGTGAGTTCTCCGGACGAGTTCAAAGCCATGGCTTTGGAAATGCAGAAGGTCACCAAGTCCCATGGCCTGTCCTTCGGCTACCTCGGCAGTGGATCGCAGATGTGGCGCTTGTTCTACACGCTCTACAAGCAGCACGGCGTGGACATGGAACTGACGCCGGGCCAGCCCATGAAGGTGGACCGGGACGCGGCCATTGAATCGCTGGAGTTCATGGCCTCCCTGTTTGACGACACCATCGCCGCCCAGGCCGGAGACATCAGCACGGGCATCGCGGAATTCGCCCGCGGCGGCTCAGGGATGCTGTTCAGCGGCGTTTGGGAATTGCCCACCATGAAGAAGGCCGGAATACCCGTTGATGCGGCCACCAT
>NZ_JABMCX010000228.1 GCF_013179505.1 Paenarthrobacter sp. CM16
ACCGCCACAGCGGTCCTCCCCGCGGGTGCCGCCCCGGCCTCCAAAGACGCTGATCCCGCAGCCCTGCACTCCCTCCGCGGAGGGGTGAGCGATCAAAATTTCTACTTCGTCATGGCCGACCGCTTCAACAACGGCACCACAGCAAACGACGACGGCGGGCTGGGCACCGATCCGATGGTGTCCGGTTTCGACCCCACCCGCAAAGGCTTCTTCAACGGCGGAGACCTGAAAGGCCTGCAGGACCAACTGGATTACATCCAAGGCCTGGGCACCAATTCCCTCTGGCTCACACCCAGCTTCAAGAACAAGGCGGTTCAGGGTGACGGCACCCTGGCGAACAGTTCAGCCGGCTACCACGGGTACTGGGTCACGGACTTCACCCAGATCGACCCTCACCTGGGCACTAACGCCGAGCTGAAAACCCTTATTGATACCGCGCACGCCCGTGGCATGAAGGTGTACTTCGACATCATCACCAACCACACCGCGGATGTGATCCAGTACCAGGAGACCGCCGCGGCTCCGTACATTTCCAAGGACACCGAGCCCTACCGGACGGCGTCAGGCGAGGTCTTCGATGACCGGGATTACGCCGGGACGCAGGACTTCCCGGCGCTCGATGCCGCAACGTCATTCCCGTACACCCCAGTGGTCCCTGCGGCCGAAAAAGACGTCAAGGTCCCATCCTGGCTGAACGACCCCACGCTCTATCACAACCGAGGCAACACCAACTTTGCCGGCGAGGACTCCCTCTACGGCGATTTCTTCGGACTGGATGACTTGTTCACCGAGAACCCGAAGGTGGTGAACGGAATGATGGACGTCTACAAAACCTGGATCCGCGACTTCGGGATCGACGGCTTCCGCATCGACACCATGAAGCACGTCAATGACGAGTTCTGGCAGAAGTTCGGACCGGAGGTTCTCAGCTACGCGGAGGAACAGGGCAAGGACGAGTTCTTCATGTTCGGCGAGGTTTTCGACACCTCCAAGAGCATCACGTCCAAATTCACCACCAGGAACCAAATGCAGGCCGTCCTGGACTTCGGCTTCCAAGGTGCAGCCCGCAGCTTCGCATCCCAGGGCAGCAAGGCCACGGGTTTGGCGGACTTCTTCAATGGAGATGACTGGTACACCGACGCTGACTCCAACGTCTACCAATTGCCCACCTTCCTGGGCAACCACGACATGGGCCGGATCGGCACCTTCATCGCACAGGACAACGTGGGCGCAAGTGACGCCGAACTGGTGGAACGTGACGAGCTCGCCCACGAGCTGATGTACTTCTCGCGCGGCAACCCGGTGATCTACTACGGGGACGAGCAGGGCTTCACCGGTGCGGGCGGAGACCAGGACTCCCGGCAGACAATGTTCGCCAGCAAAGTCCAGGAATACCTGGATGACGATCTCCTTGGCACCAACGCCACACACGCCACCGACAACTTCAACACCGAGCACCCGCTGTACAAAAAGATCAGTGAACTCGCCGCCCTCACCGCCGAGCACCCGACACTGCGCAGCGGTGCCCAACAGAACCGCTACGCCGCCGATGGCGCGGGCATCTACGCCTTCTCCCGCATAGACGCCAAGGATCAGCGCGAGTACATCGTGGCCGTCAACAACAGCGAGACCGCCCAGACTGCGGCAATCCCCACGTATGAAGCCAAGCAACCGTTCAACCTGGTTTACGGCGACGCCCCGGCAGATGCCAAAACCGATGCACAGGCACAGTTGAGCGTTACCGTCCCGCCGCTTTCGGCAGTGGTTTATGAAGCAGCGGGGCGGCTTGCCAAGTCCAAGGAGGCGCCCGGCGTCGTACTGAAGAAACCGGTCACCGCGGCTGGTGACGCCAGCCGATTGAAGGTGACGGCCGACGTCGACGGTAGCTCGTTCTACGAAGTCACCTTCCAGTCACGTACTGCCGGTGGCGAGTGGACGCCGATCGGCACCGACGACAACGCCCCTTACCAGGTGTTCCACGACGTCTCGGCCCTGGAGCCGGGGGCCTCGGTGGAGTACCGTGCGGTGGTGCTGGACAACCGCGGGCAGACGTCGGCGAGCGAGCCGAGCAGCGGTGTGGTGGGTGAACCCACCCAGCCGGAAACCGTCACCGTGGCCGGCAGCCTCAACACCGAGCTGGGCTGCGCCGAGGACTGGCAGCCATCCTGCGAACAGGCGTTGATGACGTATGAGCCGACGCATCGGCTGTGGCAGCTGAACATCCCCAACCTGCCCGCCGGTACCTATGAGTTCAAGGCCGCGCTCAACGGCACTTGGGACGAAAACTACGGTGCAAGCGGCGAGCTGGACGGCCCCAACGTTGTGTTCACGCACTCCGGCGGCGCCGTCACGTTCCTGTACGACCACGCCACCAATGTGATCAGCGCAGCTGTCCCGGGTCAGCAACCGGACGCCGTCTCGGTGCCGGGAAGCCTGAATTCCGAGCTCGGCTGCGCGGGTGACTGGATGCCGGATTGTGCCCAAGCCCAGCTGTCCTTGGACCCGGCGGACGGCACTTGGAAGCTCCCGGTCCCTGACCTTGCTGCGGGCAGCTACGAGTTCAAGGCCGCGATCAACGGTTCCTGGGCCGAGAACTACGGCTTGGCCGGCGCCCCGAACGGCAGCAACATCGCATTGAAGCACGACGGCGGCCCGGTCACCTTCCGGTACGACCCCGCCAGCCATTTGGTCACGGTCCGCTAACCACCCCCTCCGCTAACCACCCCGTCCGCTAACCCAAGTAAGTAACAGCAAACGTCGCACTGGAGTGTCAGTGCGACGTTTGCTGTTACACAGATGGGGCTATTTGTAGCTCAGGCTCAGGAACATCGCCTTCAGCTGGGCGTACTGCGTAGTATTCATCCAGGCCTTGGCCGCTTCCGGGGTGGCGAAGGCGGGCTGCTTGGCGGGATCGAAAATCGCGTAAGCACTCATAATGCCATTAGGTACGCGGATCTGATTGATGCCTGAACCTGTCTCACCGGCTTGCATCTCCGAGGTCAGGCGAACGTCCATGATGTACGTGGGAGTCTCGTCCAGCGGCGTGGCCGGAGCTTCCTCTCCCGGGTGCGTCATGAGGGCCGACTGGTGGGCAAAGAACCCGAACTGCACCGGGTCGTTGGGCGACGTCGAGGACACAACACCAGGTACTACGGCTCGGTCATAGACGGTTCTCTTCACCCAGCCGCCCGTACCATCGCCGTAGTTGCCATTGAACACGCGGGCTACCTCTGCCCCAGCGGCATCGAAGACAGTCACAATGCGCGAGGCTTCCGCAGTCCCGGGAGGATCGAATGGTCCTTGTTCCACCCGGATACTCCAGCCCACCGGATAGGTGAAGGACAAATGCCCGTCCGGGAAAGTGTAGGTCTGGCTGGTCGGCGCCTGCACGGGTGGCACCACTGGCGCCGAGGCGGCAACCGGAGGTGTCGTGGGTGTGGGCGATTGGGTGGGCGTCGGGGTAGCTGTGGCGGTGGGTGTTGCCGACGGGCTCACCGTGGGAGTGGCGGTGGGTGTTGGGGTAACGGAAGGGGTTGGCGTGGGCGTTGAGCTCTGCATCGTCACAGCTGGCAAGGGATTGGAGCTGACCGTCTCGAAGTTTGAGGCAACGAGGATGCCGGCCGTAACGGCCGCCGCGGCAAGCAGCAAACCACCCGCGATCCGGGCCTTTCGGCGCCGGCGATCCTCCAGGGAGGTCACTACCGGCGTTGAACGGGTATCGCTGAACACCGTGGAGCCGGAGAGGATCCTGTGCAGCGCTTCTTCCCCATTGGGCTCGGGAATTGGATCGACAGTGAGCGGGTCAATCGCTGAAATTTGGTTCTTGATCGGATCCATTGTCTTCAGACCCCCATCTTGTGTGTGGTGGTTTCGGCCCCTGCAGGCATCTGTTTCCGGAACGCCGTTCGGGCCCGGTGGAGGCGGACCTTGGCCGCCGATTCGCTGCACTGCAGCACGCCCGCAATTTCCGCGGAGTTCAGGCCGTCCCAATAAGCCAACTGCAGGATGTCGCGGTCCTGGTCCCGCAACCGCATCATGGCGTCCTGGACCACGACGTTCTCGGACTCATCGCCAAACCGCTCCACCGCCGTCGACCGCAGCCTTTCCTGGAGTGCCTGCCGCCTATCGCGGCTCCTGTAAGCGTTCCCCACCAGGTTCCGGGCCACCGTCAATAGATACGGGAGTTCCGGGCGTGAGTCGTCGGCCCATTTTTGCCAGACAATGCGGAACACGTCTGCTGCGATCTCCTCCGCTACCTCAGCAGATTCGACGCGTCGGCAGACGAACCTGAAGACGGATGGGTAGCTGTCTTTGTGAATGGCGATGAACGCCAATTCGCGCTCGGAAAGCACGATTTTTCCCCCTGATATAGAGCCCTGAACTGCAGGATACTTGTATAGTTTCCGGCCGGGCGGCAACGGTTACAGACAGCAAAAAAATGTTTCCGGAACGGTCCGTTTTAGAAGTCCCGGTCCAAGGCGCCTGCTTCTGTGAGGGGCGCCAGCGAGCAAGCGACGCCGGTAAAGCTGGTGACGGCCGACGTCGGTGTCCAGACCATGCTTGCTGCCGCACCTGCCGTCCTCACACCTGCGCCGCCGCTGGCTGCACCGCCGAGGGTTACGGTCACAACCGAGCGTGGAACTCCTGCGACAGTTTCGGTGGTGGCTGTCATGGTGGCATTGAAGATCACTGTCTTGCGGCTCTTGGCGTAGTTTTGCTTGAGGTTGACCGAGCCGAGATTGACGCTGCTGCCCGTTCTTTGGACGTCAAGGACATCGGCAGAGTTGCCCAGGCCCACAAGGTTGCCGTCCCTCAACCGCACCGTCACGGGCAGGGAGGCGCCCGCCCAACCTGGCGTGACGGTGGCCGGATTGACCTGCTGGCTGTAGACGAAGCTCAGGGAGTCTCCGCTTTCGAGCCTGCCGGTTGTTGCACCGCCGTTGCCGGTGCGGATGTCGGCTGCTCGAAGCGGGCTGTTGTCCACCCTCCTTGACGCGACCGTTGCCGAGAAAGTCTCTTTGCCCGCGCGGTCAGTGAGGACCGCCCTCAGGTCATAGGCGCCGTCGGCGTAGGTGGTGGTGTTCCAGCTGCAGGTGTAGGGAGTTGATGCTGCGGTGCACAGTGTGCTCCACGTGGTGGTCCCGGCTTGGGCCACCTGAATCCTGACTGAAGCCACACCGGCCGTTGAGTTGGCGGCAGCGGAGATGGGCACCGTGCCAGTGAGGTAGGCGCCCGGGTCATCCACGGACACGGAGGCAACAGTGTTGTCCACTGTCCGGTTGATCGCGGCGGTGGTGGCGCTGTTTCCCGCAGCGTCCGCACTCACGGCCCGGAACGAATAGCCGCCATCGGCCACGGTGGTGGTGTCGAACCGGCACGCGTACGGACCCTCGGAAAGTGTGCACGCTGTGAACCACGTGCTGGTCCCTGTTCTGGCGTACTGAAGACTCACCTGTGAAACCCCGGAGTGGGCATCGGTTGACGTTGCTGCCAGAGTACGGACGCCACTGAGGGGTGTGCCCGGATCCGTCAACGCCACGCTGGGAGCCAGGTTGTCCACCGTGATGTCCGTGACTACTGCCGAATACGTCGTGTTCGAACCAGCAACAGCCACGGCACGGAGATCGTAGGTTTCGTTGGCGTAAAGAGCGGTGTTCCATGTGCAGTTATAGGGGCTGGCCACGTAGAGGCACAGGGTGTTCCACTTGTTTGCCCCCGCCACCGAGTACTCCACACGGACGCTGTAGATGGTGGTACCCGCGCCCAGCAGCGTGGTGGACAAGGGTACGTTCCCGCGCACCGCTTCGGCGGGGCTCGCGAGAACCACGGTGAAACTGTTGGCGATCGTCGTGCTGCGGACCGGGGTCACTGAGGTGAGTCCGGCGTTGTCCGTAGCCCGCGCGCGCAGGCTGTAGTCGCCGTCGGGCACTGATTTGGTGTTCCACTGACAGGTGGCTGCGCCGGTAGCTGTGGAGCACAAATTGGTCCACGTGGACGTACCGTCCCGGAGATATTCGACGTCGATACTTCTGATTCCGGACTCGGCATCCTGCGCCGTGGCGGAGATGGCAACGGTATCCCTGATCGAGATACCGGGGTCGGCAAGAGTGACGATGGGCGGGTTCCAGTCGGATGCCGCGGCGAACGTGTTTCCTGTGTTGGACGTGACTGATGTGAAGGCGGCCGCGGAGGTTCCCGCCGTTGCGCCAAGGATGACCAGTACGGCGATGAGGGCTGCGAGGAGGAACGCGGCAACGGCCTTGACACGGGGGTTGGCCCAGGCTGCGGGGAGGGTAACCGCGGCAGGTCGTCGTTGGGCGGTTGGTTGAACCTGCCGGGCAGGGTTCGGCTTGGTGCTTTCGCGCGGGAGGCTGCGTTCACGCGGGGTGGTGCCCAGGTAGATTGCGCACACCACCGCCAGCAGCGTCCCCACGGACCAGATGGCCAGTTGTGGGAGCGTGCCGTGGGTAATCCACAATCCGGGTAAGCCAACCATGGGCACCAGGAGGCGGGCCTGTCCGGTGATCTGCTCCCGTTTCATCGGGGTGCTGTCAGTCTCCGAGTTCGCGTCACCGGCAGTGATGTAGGTGCCGTCATCATTGGCTCCGACAATGCGGTGCAGGCGCGTTTTCTCTTTTCCGTCAGGCTCCGCTTCCGCCGGGCTGAGGAACTCCACCACCCCGCCAAGGGGAACGGGCTGGTTGTGTGGAAGTGCCGAGGAAAGGACGACGTCGCCGGGACTGATGTGCGGTTCCATGGAACCGCTTTGCACCACGCTCCCACCCCAGCCCAACAGGGCAGGGAACAGTGCTATGACCGCCAGCGTCAAGGAGATTCCCAGATACACGCGGGCCATGAGTGCCACGACAAACGGCACCCATCCCTCAGCGGAGAACAGGGCTGTTCTGGCGCTGTCCTTGTGTTCCAGGCTCACGACGCTGCAACAGATCCCTTCAGACTACGGAGTGGGCGCGGTGTCCGACTGCAGTTCCCACACGAGGTCTATGCTGACCCGGGCGCCCTGCAGAGCGTTGACCTGTTCCTGCGTGAGTCCGGTGGTATCGAAGCGCCAGGTGCCCCTGTAGCTTTGCGTCTCTCCCGGGTTCCCGGCGGTGTCCCAAGCGGAGCCGCCTGTTGCGTAATCCCTGTTGGCAGTGGCCAAGGTGGACAGCGGATACTCCGGCACGGTGTTTGCCGTGGGCGTGAAGCCGGTGCAATCGTTGAATGATCCGCCGGTTCCCTGCTCCAAATCGAAGAAGATCCGATCCTCCAAGCCGCGGTCCGTGATGAGATTTTGCGTATATGCCCGCACTTCACCGGGGACGTTGGCATTGGAGGTGACCACAATGCACTTTTGTCCCGTCTGCCCCGGAACAATGTTCTCCACGGTAAATGCGGCTGCGCCCAAATCGTCGTCCGTCAGGGTGACGCTGCCGGTGCTCCAGGAGCTGCCGGAGTTCCGGGTGGTCGCGGTGAACGCGGCCTGGGAGCCCTGCCAAACCATGGCTCCGGCAATGAGGACGGCGATGGGCCCGGCAGTGAAAGCTGCGATGGCCCTGGTGCGGGAGGAGGGGGTTTTCATAGCTGCATTCCTTTGCTTGAGACCACTGAGGGGCCGCACGCAGGGAAGTATCGAAACCAGGCACCCCATTTCTGCGCAACGACGAGTTCAGGCTACGTGAAATACGGGCGTCTATCTACAAGTTAGTAACGTAATTGATAAAACCAGTCATATGACTTGTTATTATCGCACCGGCCTGCGCTGTGGTGTTTTTAGATCGGC
>NZ_JABMCX010000229.1 GCF_013179505.1 Paenarthrobacter sp. CM16
CAGGCTGGCGAGGCCAGCCGGGGCGGGCAGGGGGAGAATGGAGCCATGGATTCGATCACCGATGTTGCCGGCATACGGGTTGGGCATGTGCAGAGGGTGGGGGAGGGGTGGTTGTCCGGGGTTACTGTGGTGCAGCCTCCTGCGGGGACTGTGGGGTCCGTGGATGTTCGTGGTGGGGGTCCAGGGACCCATGAAACCGACGCCCTGGATCCCACTACCCTCGTTTCCGGCGTTGATGCAGTCGTTCTGACCGGGGGCAGTGCCTTCGGTTTGGCGTCCGCTGGTGGTGCGCAACAGTGGTGTGAGGAGCAGGGCAGGGGGTTCGCTGTTCCAGGGACCGTGGTGCCGATTGTGCCTGCGGCCGCCATCTTTGATCTCGGTCGGGGTGGTGACGTGAAGGCGCGACCCGACGCCGGCATGGGCTACCAGGCAGCCGCCGCGGCATTCGCTTCCGGTGACCATGCCGTCGTCGAACGTGGAAACGTGGGTGCGGGGACCGGTGCGCTCATAGCGCGGGGGCAGTACAAGGGCGGGATCGGGACGTCGTCCATTAGCCTCGACGGTGGTGTGGTTGTTGGCGCTATTGCTGTTGTGAATGCACTGGGATCGCCGGTGTTTGGTCCTGCCGGCCTGAAACCCGATGTGGACCCCGCCCTTTCGCCGCAGGGGCTCAACACAACGTTGGTGGTGATTGCGACCAACGCGGTGCTTGATGTGGCTGAGTGCAAGCGGACTGCTTCGGCCGGGCATGCGGGCTTGGCGCGGGCTTTGGATCCGTCCCATACTTTGGCGGACGGAGACACCGTGTTCGCCCTGGCGACCGGCGCCGTCGGGCTTGACCGCAGTACTGAACAGGCGCGACAGGTGTCGCTGATAACGCTCCAAAGCGCCGCGGCGGAAGCCGTTCGGCTGGCGATCCTCGACGGCGTCCTGGCGGCGGACAGCGTTACGACGGCCGCAGGTGAATTCCCGGCTTTCAGGCCTTCAGGGGAGTGACGGCGGGGGTGCCTTGCGCTACCATGGACGGATTTAACTTTCCGGCCTGATTGGCGTAGAGTTATTTGTTGGTTGTCTGTGCAGCCACGCCCTTTTTAGTGTCGTGGTTCAAGAGAGCCAAGCAAACAAAAAACGTCCGCTGGATCTTCGGTGCCTACTGAAGGACGGCGGCAAACAACAGTTAGCGGAGGATATGGCCAAGAAGGACGGGGTCATTGAGATCGAGGGCGTTGTGACTGAGGCGCTGCCCAATGCGATGTTTCGTGTTGAGCTCACCAATAAGCACGTCGTTCTCGCACACATCTCTGGGAAGATGCGACAGCACTACATTCGAATCCTCCCCGAGGACCGGGTAGTGGTTGAGCTGAGCCCATACGACCTCACACGTGGTCGTATCGTCTACCGCTACAAGTAAATTGCTGGGCGGCCTGGCAATAGTGCCTAAGCCGCTCCAGCAGATCAACTGCAAAACACGCAAAGGAACGCCATGAAGGTCAAGCCGAGCGTCAAGCAGATCTGCGACAAGTGCAAAGTGATCCGCCGTAACGGCCGGGTCATGGTGATCTGCGAGAACCCGCGCCACAAGCAGCGCCAGGGCTAATTCCCCTTCCGGGAATCAGCGCCCGCAAGGGCAAACCTGGGTTGCTAGCCCACGCAAGTAAATAAAGGCAGCACAAGCTGTGCCAGGACTGCATTTCAGAGCCTGGTCAGCGAACCCCCGGTCGGAGGCTGGGGCCACACGGAACGTGTGGGTGTACTGCCTACGACCTCCGGTTTATTCAAGGAGTACCGCCACTATGGCTCGTCTCGCTGGCGTAGACATTCCCCGCGAAAAGCGGTTGGAAATTGCGCTTACTTACATCTACGGCGTGGGCAAGACCCGTGCACACGAAACCCTGGCTGCCACCGGCATCAGCGCTGACGTTCGCGTCAAGGACCTGACTGACGCCGAGCTGGTCCAGCTGCGTGACTACATTGAAGGCAACTACAAGGTTGAGGGTGACCTTCGCCGCGAGGTAGCCGCTGACATCCGCCGCAAGGTAGAAATCGGCAGCTACGAAGGCCTGCGCCACCGCAAGGGCCTGCCCGTACGCGGACAGCGTACGAAGACCAACGCTCGTACCCGCAAGGGCCCGAAGCGCACCGTCGCCGGCAAGAAGAAGGCCGGACGTTAATCCCTCGGGATTGACCTGGTTTTCCCCCGATAACTTTCTGTAGGAGAAACAATGCCCCCGAAGACTCGTGGAGCGGTTCGTAAGCCGCGTCGCAAGGATAAGAAGAATATTGCGCTTGGCCAGGCGCACATCAAGAGCACCTTTAACAACACCATCGTGTCCATCACGGACCCGAACGGTGCTGTCATCTCATGGGCTTCCGCCGGTGAGGTTGGCTTCAAGGGCTCCCGTAAGTCCACCCCGTTCGCTGCCCAGATGGCTGCCGAAGCTGCTGCAAAGCGCGCTCAGGAGCACGGTCTGCGCAAGGTTGACGTATTCGTCAAGGGCCCGGGATCCGGACGCGAAACCGCAATCCGTTCGCTTCAGGCCGCTGGCCTCGAGGTTGGCTCCATCCAGGACGTCACCCCCAGCGCCCACAACGGTTGCCGCCCGCCGAAGCGCCGCCGCGTCTAATTAGGTCTTCCCTGCCTGACTGGCCGGGCCTGCTATGGAGTGTTTCGACGCTCCATCAGCATGGCCCGGCTGGTCAGGCTGGAAACCGAAGCCGATTTCCACCACCTGTGTTGCGTCATATAGCGGATGCTCGCCGAAAGGAAACCTAAGTGCTCATTGCACAGCGCCCCACCCTGTCTGAAGAAGTTGTATCCGAGAACCGCTCCCGTTTCATCATTGAACCGCTGGAGCCGGGCTTCGGCTACACCCTCGGAAACTCCCTCCGCCGTACCCTGCTCTCCTCCATCCCCGGTGCCGCTGTAACCAGCATCCGGATCGATGGCGTGCTGCACGAGTTCACCACGGTTCCGGGTGTCAAGGAAGATGTCACCGAGATCATCCTGAACATCAAGAACCTTTCGGTTTCCTCCGAGCACGATGAGCCGGTTGTTGCGTACCTGCGCAAGCAGGGCCCCGGAGTCGTCACCGCCGCGGACATCGCTCCGCCGGCCGGCGTCGAATTCCACAACCCGGATCTGCACATTGCCACACTGAACTCGAAGGGCAAGTTCGAACTCGAACTGACCATCGAGCGCGGCCGTGGCTACGTTTCGGCAGCTCAGAACAAGTCCGGCGACTCCGAGATCGGCCGTATTCCGGTTGACTCGATCTACTCGCCGGTCATGAAGGTAACTTTCCGCGTGGAAGCTACCCGTGTTGAGCAGCGCACCGACTTCGACAAGCTCATTGTCGACGTCGAGACCAAGCAGGCAATCGCTCCGCGCGATGCTGTTGCTTCCGCAGGCACCACCCTGGTGGAACTGTTCGGTCTGGCTCGTGAGCTGAACACCGCAGCTGAAGGTATCGAGATTGGCCCGTCGCCGACGGACGCTGCCCTGGCAGCTGACATGGCTCTGCCGATCGAGGATCTGGACCTCACCGTCCGTTCCTACAACTGCCTCAAGCGTGAGGGCATCCACACCGTGGGTGAACTCGTTGCCCGCTCCGAGGCTGACCTGATGGACATTCGTAACTTCGGTGCGAAGTCCATTGACGAGGTCAAGGCAAAGCTCGTCGAACTGGGTCTGTCCCTCAAGGACTCCCCTCCCGGTTTCGATCTCGCAGCCCGCGCCGCAGCCATCGAAGAGGACGACGCCGCGTTCAGCGACGACGAGCTCTAAACAGCAGATCTTGGCCGCCGGGTCCAGCAATGGACCTGACCGGCTTACATAACAGGAGAAATAACTATGCCTACCCCCACTAAGGGTCCGCGCCTCGGAGGCGGCCCGGCTCACGAGCGCCTGATGCTCGCGAACCTGGCAGCTGCTCTGTTTGAGCACAAGCGCATCACCACCACGGTCACCAAGGCCAAGCGCCTTAAGCCGTACGCAGAGCGTCTGGTCACCTTCGCCAAGCGTGGCGACCTCGCTTCCCGCCGCCGCGTTCTCGGCCTGATCAGCGACAAGGGCGTTGTCCACGAGCTGTTCACCGACATCGCCGGCGCCGTTGCCAACCGCGATGGTGGCTACACCCGCATCACCAAGATCGGCAACCGTAAGGGCGACAACGCTCCCATGGCTGTCATCGAGCTCGTCCTCGAGCCGGTTTCCCCGAAGCAGGCCGTTGTTGCTGAAGCAACCGCTGCCGCTGCCAAGGCTGCTCCGGCTGCCGAGGAAGAGGTCGTTGAGACCGAAGCTGTAGAAGCAGAAGCTGCTGAGACGGAAGAGGCTCCGGCCGCTGAAGCCGACGCTGCTGAAGCTGAAGCTGCTGAAACCGAAGAGGCTCCGGCCGCTGAGGACAAGAAGTAATTCACTGAATTCTTCACAGTAGACTTAAGTCTATGAACGAACGAAAACCCGCTGCCCCCGTTTTGGGGGGCGGCGGGTTTTTGCGTGTCCGGCTTGATCTCTCGTACGACGGCGGTCCTTTCAACGGTTGGGCCTTGCAACCCGGTCTTCGTACCGTCCAGGGTTCGTTGGAAGAAGCACTGGCACTTTTGCTGCAACGGCCCATCCGTGTAACCGTTGCCGGCCGGACTGATGCCGGCGTTCACGCCCGCGGCCAGGTAGTGCACCTGGACCTGACCGAAGCTGAGTGGTTCTCGCTGCCGCGCGGGCACGAACTCGATCCCGCCGTCGCGCTCTTGCGGCGACTCCGTGGTGCACTGAGCCGGATACTTGGGGACCTCACCGGTGCGGTGGAAGTGCACGACGCCGGTCTGGCGCCGGAAGGTTTCGACGCCCGCTTCTCTGCGCTGTGGCGGAGGTACAGTTACCGGATTGCCGACGGTCCCGAGCGATGGGACCCGGTGCTGCGGGGCATCACGTTGTGGCACAAGACTCCGTTGGATGTTTCGCTCATGAACTCCGGGGCAGCAGCGCTGCTGGGGCTCCAGGATTTCCGGTCCTATTGCAAGCCGCGTGAAGGTGCCACCACCATCCGCGAGCTGCAGAAGTTCTCCTTTTCCCGGGGAAGCGACGGTGTCATTGAGGCCACTGTTCAGGCCGATGCCTTCTGCCACAACATGGTGCGCTCCTTGGTGGGATCTGCGCTGCGTGTGGGGGAGGGGCTGGAGTCTCCTGGCTGGTTGCACTCGCGCCTGCTGGAACGCAAGCGGGATGCCAAGTCCGTTCTTGCTGCACCGCATCCCTTGGTGCTGGAGGAAGTAGCCTATCCGTCGGATGCGGAGTTGCTGGCCCGCGCTGAGCTGACACGGGCGCGGCGGGAGTAGTTCTTTCCGTTGGGTCCGGATGTTGGAGGACCCCCTCCCGGCTCTGGGTACCGGAAGGGGGCCGTTGTGGCACTCCGTGGTCTGGGATCCGCGAAGTGCCGGTCTATTTCCCGCGGGACAGCCGCTACGAAAAGGCCTCGGCTATCTTGATTACTGCGGGACCCAGAAGGACTATGAACAACACTGGGAAGATCGAGAACAGTAGGGGGAAAAGCACCTTAACAGGCAACTTCATCGCTTTCTCTTCAGCGTTTTGACGTCGCTTGACTCTGGCCTGTTTGGCCTGCGCCCGGAGGACGTTGGCTATGCCAATGCCGTACTTATCGGCTTGGATGACCGCGAGGACAAAGCTGCGAACGTCGGGAACAGTAGAGCGCTCTGCCAATGCTTCGTAGGCTTCCTGCCGAGGACGTCCTACTTGGATATCTTGAAGCGTTCTCATCAGCTCATGCGCGAGCGGGCCGTCCCCATGAGCTGACGCGCGCTCCATGGCAGATTCGAAACCAAGTCCTGCCTCAACGGAGATCAGCATCTGGTCCAAGGTGTTGGGAAACTCTACTTGTATGGCCTCCTGCCGTTTGAGTCCGGTGTTATACACAAGAAGGTCGCAGATGAAATAGAGAAAGACCGTAAGGAAGATGCACAATCCGATGCTGAGAGGGCTGGGATTCGCCAGAATGAGCAGCACACCCGCGGTGGCTCCTGACACCGCAAGAATTGGCTTTAGTGCGATGAGTTTTGTCAGCGGCATTGATTTGGGGCGTCCGGCCAAAGCGAGCCAATGATCAAGCTTGGCTTCGTAGCTTCCAGGGGTGAGTTTCCGGGCGACCCCCAGAAGCAGGGGTGGGCGTCGGACGTCGACTCCAGTTCCTTGCGCAAAGCCGGAACCCAAATTGCTTTGAATGGCTACGATGCCCTTCCGGTCGATCGTTGCGAGGGACCAAACGAAGTAGCCGACGGGAAGGATGATTGCTGCAATGATCAACCACGGGATAAGCGTCATGACAGTCCTCCTAGAACCTGATCTTTACGGTGCGGCTCATCCAGAAACCGCCGATGACGAAGAGGATTGCGCTGGCAACCAGCATGGCGATCCCCACAGGATGGGTGACGAAGACTGACATGTACTTTGGATTCATCAAGGTCAGGAGTAGACCAACACCGACTGGCAAAGCCATAAGGATGTAAGCAGACATCTTTCCCTCGGCACTGAGTGCCTTGACGTGGGCCTTGATTTCACTGCGTTCCCGGATGGTTCCTGCAACTTGCTCCAGGACCTCCGCAAGGTCGCCACCCACTTCCCGGTTGATCTGGATGGCCTGCCCAATCCAGCGAAAGTCCTCGGAATCCATCCGGGCGGCACATTCTTCCAGGGCTTGTCGTGGATCCTTTCCGATCCTGACTTCATTGACAATTCGGGACAGTTCTTCGGAGGTGGGTGCCTCTGCTTCCTGGGCAGCCGCCTCAAGGGAGCGCATGATGCTGTGCCCAACACGAAGACCGCCGATGAGCATCTGGATGGTATCGGTCAGCTGTGCATCGAACTTCGATCGTCGCTTGTCTGTCTTGACTACCAAAACGAGTTTTGCCACGAATGGAGTAGCCAGCGCCATCAGGATTCCGATGATCAACGAGACGAGCAGCGATCCGAGGACACCTACTGCGATCGTTACGATGGCCACCATGACCGTAAAGTCGGCTGGTGCCTGCTTCACGCCGGCTTGGTAGAGAATTTCCCGGTTGAAGGGTCCGCCCGAGCGACCAATTGCCGTGTCGACAAAGTGGACGGCGGATTGCGAGACTTTTCCGACTGCAGAGTCATCGGTTGAGGCACCAAGCCTGCGGCGTTCAACGGGAATGGCGCCATTGTCCGGTTTCAACACAATCAAGACCAAGACCGCAATAGCGGCAAAACACAGCCCTATGGCGACCACGAAGAGCGCGGGGGAGTCCATGGTTACCGCCTTCCCATGGGTGCAGGAGCTACGCCGAAAACTGACGGGGGAACCGCAATTCCCAACTCAGCGAAGCGGTCCAGGAATCGTGGTCGGATGCCGGTCGGAAGAGCGCGACCCAGGAAACGGCCTTGAGCATCAATTCCTGCAGAGTAGTCGAATAGAAAAGCATCCTGCAGGGTCACGACGTCGCCCTCCATACCTTGGACCTCGGTAACGTGCGTGACACGACGTGTTCCGTCGCGCAGCCGGGTAATTTGGACGATCAGATCCACAGCAGAGGAAACCTGCTCGCGAATGGCCCTGAGGGGTAGATCCATACCAGCCATCAGCACCAGGGTCTCCAGGCGAGCGATCGCATCGCGGGGAGAATTGGCATGCACCGTGGACAGAGAACCGTCATGGCCGGTGTTCATGGCCTGCAGCATGTCCAATGACTCACCCCCGCGCACCTCGCCTACGAT
>NZ_JABMCX010000023.1 GCF_013179505.1 Paenarthrobacter sp. CM16
CCTGACCGGTTGCACTCCCCAGGGCGGACCGCAGGTCGTTCCCGCCGGCAACCAGGTGCCGCTGCAGGAAGTCCCCTGCGAAGCGACGGGCACGGCAGCGCGGCCGCCGGCACTTCAGGTCACGGCCAGCGGCCCGTACACCGTGGAGAAGGTTGTCGATGGGGACACGATCCGGATCAGTTGCAACGGCACCAGCACCCGCGTGAGGCTTGTTGGTATAAACGCACCGGAAAGCGTCAAGGAAGACGCGCCGGTGGAGTGTGGCGGACCGGAAGCGTCGACCTACCTGCACTCGCTCCTGGACAGTCAGCAGGTCTTTCTTTCAGCGGATCCCGCCCAAGGGGTGCGCGACAAGTACGGCCGTCTTCTTGCCTACCTCTGGACGCCGGACGGCACCCTGGTCAACAAATCAATCGTTGAGCAAGGTCTCGCCGAGGCGACCGGATACGGCAAGTCTTTCGCCTACAGCGAGGACTTCACTGCGGCCGCCGACCAAGCCAGAAAGAGCAAGGCGGGCCGATGGAACTGCTGAGACCACCGACCACCCATCAACCAGTCGTCACGAGCACACCGTGGCCGTCGTTCTGATCTTCTTCGCAGCGTTGGCCGCGGTCGCCCTGGGTGGCTGGATCATTTACGCACTCACCCACCCCGTAGCCGCTGGCCAGGGCATTCTGATCTTCCTCTGCAAGGCGGCGGGCGTGATTGCCCTGGTCACCACTGTTGTGTCCTGGCTCGGTCAGAGCTTGCTTCAGGCAGTGCCACCGGCCCTGTTCATGGTCGCTTTCTTCTTCGCTGCGAACCGGCTGGAACGCCGCTGGCGGCGCTGGTAGACCGACCATGAACCAATCAAAAGATGCAGCGAGATTCTGGGCCAAGGTCAGCAAGGGACCTCGGGAAAATGAGTGCTGGCTCTGGGTCCGGGCGGTTGCCGATGATGGCTATGGGCGGTTCACTCTCAACGGCGACGGACGCACCCAGGCGGTCCGTCCGCACCGCTTCGCTTCCACCTGGCTTATGGTGCCGATCTGGACGGCTTCGGGCCGCTGATGCACCATTGCGACATACCGCTCTGCGTCAGGGTAACAACCGGAACGGACACACACCTAAGTGTCGGGGATGCCAGGGCAAACATGCTCGGCCGTCAGGCCAAAGGCCGTGACACGAACGGTACGGGATTCCGGTGGAGGGGACTTGCCCGACGACAGTTCGCGGAGCGTTCCAGGGCGCTGAGGGACGAAGTCCGCGTGCATGGATGGGAACGTGAAGAACGCATCCGGGCGCTGCTCGCTGGAGCGGATCCAGACGCGCCAACGCTCTTCTAAACATCGAAAGCCCCCGGCAGAAGTGCCGGGGGCTTTCACGTTTGGTGCTGTTGGTGATCAGGCAGCAACGTCCTGACCGTCAGCGTGGGAAGAATCGCGTTCCTCCGACTGATCGCTTGCAGGGGAAGCCGGGGTTTCGTCAGTGATGAGGTCGAGCATGCGCTTCAGTTCGGCTCCGCTCAGTCCCAGGCGGGCAGCCACGGAGGACTTGGGCTCACCGGAATCGAGCATGGCACGAACCGTCGTCGCTGCACCGCGGACGGCGTTGCGGGCGTCGGCTTCGGCTTTGGCCAACAGGGCGTCGGCCTTCTTCTTCGCTTCGGCGCGGACGAGGTCGGCTTGCTCTTGTTGCTGGAAGAACTCCGCTGCCAGTTCGATCAGCTTCTCGTGCCGTTCGGTCATCTCCCTGGCCTTGGCCATCGCCTTCTCGCGGGCCGCCAGCTGCTGTGCAGACTTTCGTGGTGTTGCCATGGTGTGGGTCCCTCCCCTTTGGACTGTCCGTGTACCAAACCTAACGGCTAGCGCGGCGCCTGGTGCCAAGCGGGCGGCTTGCGCCGCATCGGTCCTCGCTTGCGCTCGGGCTGGCCGTGCCCGGCTTTCCCACACGTGGCCCCTCCGAGAGAAACCTCGCTCTCTCCGCTGCCCACCTGTGGATAACCCGGGCAGCGGTTCTACACAATCGAAACGAACCGTGGATAACGAAAAGCGTGTTACCCACCGCCCATTCTCATGTGCAGAACCGCATCAAAACCTTGATGGCCCGATCTTACCCTTTTTCGTCCTGTTCCATTGAGCCCCGCTCGCAAGCTCCCATCAGCCAATTCCACAGACCAAAAACGAGCAATATCTGTCACACCTCATGCATCATCGATATGTGGGGCGTTTCGCGGGTATGCTGGGTTTCGTGATGACCGTGCACAAGCTCAGTGTCGGCGACGGATACACGTACTACACACGTGAGGTCGCCAGTGGTGATGAGCTGCGCGCCAAGGGCCGTGAGCTGGGTGATTACTACACCGTGGACGGCAACGCGCCGGGGCAATGGGGCGGGGCCGGTGTGCACCATTTGGGTGTTTCTGGGGAAGTTACCGAAGCTCAAATGGAGGCGCTTTTCGGGAACGGATTGCACCCTAACGCCGCGGAAATGCTGAAGGAAGACCCGAAAGCGGATGTCTCCCTGGGCCAGAAGTACCGTCAGGCCAATCAGAAAGACAATGAGCTTCAGGCGCGTATCAGCCGCGCAACCGGTGACTACAAGCGGATGAACCACCGTGAGCCTGATGCCGACAGCCGGCGTCTGATCCGCACGAAGGAAGGGGCCAAGTACTTTCGCGAGCTCAATGGCCGAAACCCCTCGGACAAGGAAGAGTTGGGCAGATTCATCACAGCCCAAACCAAGCCGGCGACCCAAACCGTCGCCGGATACGATCTCGTATTTGCACCAGCAAAATCAGCTTCGGTTCTGTGGGCCATCGGCGGAGACGACGCCCGCAAACAGATCGAAGCGGCCCACAATGAGGCCATCGAAGAGGCCATGGGCTACCTCGAAAAGGAAGCAACGTTTACCCGCCGAGGCCGCAACGGCGTCCGTCAGGAAGACGTTGACGGCGGCCTGATCTACACGAAGTTCCGTCACTACGACTCCCGCACCGGGGACCCCCAGTTGCACGATCACATTGTGGTTTCCAACAAGGTTCTTGGTGCCGACGGCAAATGGTCCAGCCTCGACGGACGGCTGCTGTACCAGTTCAATGTTGCTGCCTCGGAAATGTACAACAGGGTGGTCATGGAGAAGATCTGCGCCCGTCTGGGGGTCGGTCTGACCGAACGCAAAGTCAACGGCGACCGTCCGGTCATTGAGATCGCCGGCGTCAATGTGGCAGCCATCGAAGCGGCCTCATCACGACGGGAAGGCATCAAGCCCGTGATTGATGAACTGACGAAAGAGTTCATCGAAAAGAACGGCTACGCACCGAATAAGAAGCAACTGATTGCCCTGGCCCAACAGGCCACTTTGGACACCCGTCCGGCAAAGAAGGAGGCCCGGCAACTGTCCGTTCTGGTTGAAGAATGGACAACGGAGCTGGGTGCTTTGCCCGGCGTTGTTACCGGCCCGGCCGCTGTTGAGCGGGCACGCGAACATCGGCATGACGCGCGGGAACAGGCCGAGAAGGACCGGCCATTGTGGATGGTTGCTCACGCTGACGAGCTAGATCCTGCCATCGAAGCGCAGGGTGTCATTGAACGTCTGGAACGCAGCCGTGGCGTCTGGGGAGACCACCACATCAGGGCCGAAGCAACCAGGCGATTGGGTTCCCGGCTTGGTGAAATGCCCATCCCCGCTACGCTCTTGGAGCAGGTTGTGGCGCGCGCAACTGACCAGTTCTCACTGCGCATCACACCCGAAACGCCTTCCCCTGAAATCGACGCCCTGCGCCTGTCCAACGGTGCGTCCAAGTACGGCAAACCGCACTCCACCCTGTACACCTCGGCGGGGATTCTCCACAGCGAAGACCGGTTGCTGACGGCCGCGCAGAGCGTTGTCATTCCTGCCGCGACGGTCGATTCATTCGACGCTGCGTTGGCCCGGCAGGAGAAGACCTTTGACGCCGGGCAGTTGCGCATGGCCAAGGAGTTTGCGTGCAGCGACCGGTTGCTGCTGGTCGGTGTTGGCCCGGCCGGTGCCGGCAAAACCACAGCGCTCAAGCTTGCAGCTGACACCATCCGGGAAGCAGGCGGGCGTGTGTTCGGTCTGGCACCTACCGCTGTGGCCGCTGCAGTGATGGGAAGCGAGCTGGGGGCAACGGCGACCACCATTGACTCCTTCGTGATCGCCCATAAAACAGGGGCGAATGACGAGAAGACCACTCCCCGACCCGGCGATGTCATCATCATCGACGAGGCCGGGATGGTAGGTACAGAGCTGTTCGCCTCCGCTGTCACCATCGCAGAACAGCACGGCGCTGTCGTGCGCGCACTCGGTGATGACCAGCAGCTTTCAGCGGTGGGATCAGGGGGTGCACTGCGCCTGTTGAAGAACACCGTCGGTGGCGTACACCTGGAAGACCTGCACCGGTTCCGGAACGCAGATGGCACCCCGAACGAAGCAGAAGCAGAAGCCACTCTGGCCCTCCGCGAACCTCCGCTGAACCGGGTTGATGACCCGTGGACCTTCTACAGGGAGAACCGCCGCGTCGTCGGTGGTAACGCCGAAACCATGACGTCCCAGGTCTTCGAGGCATGGCAGAAAGACACCAACGCCGGCAAGCACTCCATCATGATGGCCTTCGACAATGCCACCGTCACGGAACTGAACGCCCGCGCCCAGGCGTACCGGATCGCCACCGGAGAACTGGACTCCACAACGCCGACAGCCATGCTCCGCGACGGGCTGACCGCCCGCGCCGGGGACATCATCGTGACCCGTAAGAACAACCGGCGCCTGTCCACCAACAGGGGCAAGGACTTCGTCAAAAACAACGACGTGTGGAATGTTACCGGTGCCCACGAGGACGGTTCCTTGACCGTCCGCCACCACAGCCACCAAGGCACCATCACTCTCCCCGCAGACTACGTGCGCGGTAACACGATGCTCGGATACGCGGCAACGATCCACCGCACCCAGGGCGTCACGTGCGACACCGTGCACGCCCTGATCAGCTCGGGGCTGTCCCGCGCGCTGGCCTATGTGGCCGCTTCCCGCGGCCGATACTCCAACAAGCTCTACGGCATCGTGGGCGAGGGAGAAACCATGGAGGACGTACTGAGTGCCGTGGCCGGCAACCATGACGGTAACCTCACCGCGCACGAACAGATGGACGCCGCCCGCGCCCAGGCACGGTCGTTGCCGGAAATGTCCGAGCAATACAAGGACATTGACGTCCAAGCCAACGAGCTGCGCATGGCGAACATCGCTCGTCGCGAACTTGGCGAAGGCGTAGCAGGAACGTTCACGAAGTCCACCGCCTGGGGAGCAGTCTCCACCCACCTGCGCGCGGCCGAGAACGAAGGTTTCAACCTCGTCACCTTGCTCAAAGACAGCGTGAAAGAGGAAGACTTCGGCGCGGCCGAGGATCCCACCGCGGTTCTGGCATGGCGGGTTGAGGACCGCCTTGACCGGTGGCGTTCACGCGCGGCCGATCCCGGCCGCCGGCCCCTTGAATCAATCAGTGACGAGGCGCTGGAACGGCTCGACCGTCGAGCAGTTGGTCAGCTGATGCGCGCCAAGGCTGAAGCGGCGCGCACACCAGGTGTGGAGACTCCGGACCGGAAAGACCTTGCCCGGAACTGGGCGGCCGAACGGAAAGACACGCCCTGGCAGCGGCGCCTGCACGGCCACCTCAGCGACGACGACCTGGCCGCACGCCTGCGCACAGCACAGCAGCAAGGACGCACGGACACCACGATCAACGACCCCGCGGCCGCGCGTAAAGCACAATGGCTGGCATCGTCCCTGCACAAGGAACAATCCCTCCGCGAACTGATGCACCCGGAGGCCCGGGCCGATGAAGCCTACGAACGTGGCGCAGTGAGCAACTACCGCCGGGACGAGACCGCGCCCAAGGTTGAAGCAGCGGCCCAGGTCCATCGCAGGATCCGCGCTGAAATCGAACTGCGCCGTCAACTGCCCGCGCCCGTAGAGACGGAACCAGCAGCTGACAGGTTGCCGGCATGGATGGCACCTGCCGACGTCGCAAACCATGACGACACCCCGGCTTTGTGGCGGAAGGAACTTGCCGCGCGCCGGGAGATCATGGCCACCGAAGTCACCCGGCTTGGTGCCCAGCTCGTGGCTGAACCTCCAACCTGGGCAGCTGCCCTTGGGCCGGTTCCGTCCGATCCTGCACGACAGGATCAGTGGCGGCAGCTCGCCGTGGAGATCTCCACCTACCGGGACATGTACCGGATCCCGGTCAGCGAAACTGCACCCGTGCCCGCGGACCACCAGGACAAGGGTCTCGGCTCGGAACTGACTGCGCGGGTCACTGCCATGCACAAGTACACCGCCCAGACTGCCAAGGAACCCCTGTCGCAGGAAGACGCATCGCTCATGGCAGAAGCCGCCCACGTGGAGGCTGTTGTGAAGGAAACCCCGACGCCGGCAGAAGAAGTCGTGGACCACCTCCAGCAGGCGCGCGGGGCGGAGGTGCACCTGAGCCCGGCGCAGGAACGCGCCGAACGGCTGGCCGAACTGGCCCGCAAGGTCCGCCAGAACCGGGCGGAGCGCCACGGCGGCGACTCCGAAGCCCGGAACCCGGAAGCGGTCCAGGAAGCCCTTGACCAACTCAAAGCCCGCCGCGACCAGGAGAAGGAACAGGCCAAGAAGGCCAGCCCGGACTTTGCCGAGAAGCTGGCCGCACGCCGCGCAGCGCAGACCAGCGGAACCCCCTCTGCGGTCGAAAGGCTCCGCCAGGAACAAGCCGAAGCGAAAGCTGCCGAAGAACGTCGTCGCCGGGACCAGCCAGGTCCGGGCACCGGGCCCGAGCAAGGCCCCCGAGGCCCAAGCCTCTAGGCCTGCCCGGGCAGGCCTGGCAAACGGCTAAGGGGAGCATGGACCTATAAAAGCCCCGTGATCCCGAATACCTCGAACCGCAGAAAGCATTCGAAGGATGGTTTCCTCGACGTTTGAGGCCTCCAACCGTGAGCCTACCTCTGCCGTGGACCGAAAGGGACGTTCCCTGCGGCGGAGCGGTGGGTGGAAACGTCCGGAGTCGAGCACACGAGCCGGGGCGCATGAGTCCGGTCAGTACACCGGAGGGATGGAAATGATAGAAGAATCCCAATACTGCCACAAGCGGTGGCACATTTGACGGACCTCACGACCGGAAGGCGATTGTCCAGACACTGTCTGGACAATCGAAACGCAGTCAGTGATGGCCATTTGGATTCTTGGCCTTGAAGCAGGCGGAGGTTAGGAGAGAGTCTCGGTCTCAGAAGACTCGTCGTCGCCGGCTTCGTCCAGGGCCGTGCCACCGGGCGGTGGCCGGCACCCAAGGTGTCGTACCCTTCCTTTGTGTTCTCCCAGCTGGCTTCAAGCTTTGGGTGGGCATAATGCGATCGAAGCTTCGGTCAACCGCTATTTGACCGGGGCTTCGCCAATTCCTGGATCCGTCGTGAGCGCCGCCCAGCACGCTTGAGGCCTCCGGGGATCGCCAAGTGACAAACATGCCGCTCCGAGGAACAAGAGCATGGTTCCGCGCGTTGCAGTGACGTCAGTGACGACCAACAGACCAGAACGCCAGAAATGAGAATCTCCAGTGGCAACCGACTACGACGAAGTCCGCTCCGACGTCAAGGAATCCCAGGACCGCTCCCTGGAAGCCCTGAAATCAGAGAATGCTCCGAACGCGCGCAGTGTCGTCA
This sequence comes from Paenarthrobacter sp. CM16, assembly GCF_013179505.1. Classification (GTDB taxonomy): domain Bacteria; phylum Actinomycetota; class Actinomycetes; order Actinomycetales; family Micrococcaceae; genus Arthrobacter. Next base: position 7,689 of record NZ_JABMCX010000023.1, read on the forward strand.
CCGAGCTCGACGAGGCCGATGCCCTGGACGAAGGCCTCACCCCGGGCGGAGAGATCGTCTCTGAAGAGCTCATCGTCCAAGTCATCCCCCAAGCAGCGGACGAATTCACCTGCTATTCCTGCTTCTTGGTCAGGCACAGGTCCCAGCTGGCCCGGGAAAGTGACGGGCACGCGTACTGCACCGAGTGCGAAAGCTAAACCCCGAAGGATCTCCGCCAGGCTCTGCTTTCACCGACACGTCATCGGCATACTCAAGTGATTTCCTCTGCATGTGTGTGCTTGGCGCTCCATGGCTGGACCCAATGGTGCAACAAGCCGTTGTTCCATTGCCGTGGGTGGCCCGTCACTTTCTTCTGAACAAGACAGACACTCGTCAGCACGGAGCCTGGGATTCCTGCGCCGCAGTTGAGTCCAGTGGTCCCGCGACATACACGGAGGGCTGAACCCCGCAAGGTCCTGCAGAAAACAGTCATGAACCTGCCCCTGAAAGGACCGTCGCAGCGTTGTCGAACTTTGTCCCACGGCGTGGTAGTCCTTGTGAGTCTTGTGAGTCCCTGTGAGTCTCCGCCTCCTGGTCCATCTACCCGCTCGTCGTCCGGCCGTTCATGTCCAGAGCCAGCCCCAGTTCGCTAGAGGCTTGCGCGGTTCGCACACGGGTGCATGCCCGGCACGCTGGCAACTGAACCACTAAACGCGACGAAACTGCGGAACAACTAGAAACGCTGCAGAACGAGTTTTCTCATCTACTCTCACACGCCCTACTTAACTGGCATGCTCGGATGCTCGAGTGCCGGGAATAGTGGCGTCCTCGGAATCGCTTGGCGAGCAGCAGAATCCCCGCAGAGAATGGACGGCGCGCAGGGGATCCAACTCGTTGCTAGGAGTTCTCCGGATCAATCGTCCAGACGGTGTCTGGACGATTGATCCGAGGTGTCAGTAGCGCACGTTAGGGTGGACTGATGACCGACTCGCGTGACCTGGACCTTCCCGCTGGCTATCTGGACCTTCTCGAGGATTTGAAGGCAACAGTCAAAACGGCAAGGACTCGTGCACTTCGGACCATCAACACACAGCTCATTGAGCTGTACTGGGCAATAGGCCAGGGAGTTCGGCAGCAACAGGACCAACAGGGCTGGGGGAGCGGGGTGATCAAACGTCTCTCCGAAGACCTGCGTCAAGAGTTCCCCGATATGAAGGGCCTCTCGCCGAGAAACATTCAGTACATGACGACTTTCGCGGCAATGTGGCCTGATGGGTCAATTGCGCAGCAGGCTGCTGCGCAATTGCCGTGGGGCCACATCATGGTCCTGCTGGATAAGAAACTTGGGTCAGAAGCTACGAACGCCTATGCCGCGGCCGCTGTGCAATACGGCTGGTCCCGGAATGTGTTGCTGAACATGATCATGAACAAAACCTTGGAACGTACCGGGAACGCCCCTTCGAACTTTGCGCAGCAACTTGCTGCGCAATCATCCGAGCTGGCCCAGCAAATTGCCAAGGACCCCTACAACTTCGAATTCCTCGGCCTCTCCGGAGAGGTCGCCGAACGCGATCTGGAGAATGCCCTCACCAGCCGGATCACCGAAACCCTCCGGGAACTTGGCCCCGGCTTTTCCTTCGTCGGCCGTCAGGTGCACTTCGACGTCGACGGCGATGACTTCTACGTGGATCTGCTCTTTTTCCATGTCGACCAGAACCGCTACGTCGTCGTCGAACTCAAGACCGGCAAGTTCCAGCCGGAATATGCCGGCAAACTAAACTTCTACGTCGCCCTCGTCGATGACATGCTGCGCCGGGAACACCATAACGAAACCATCGGGATTCTCATTTGCGGTACCAAGAACGATCGCAGCGTCCGATACAGCCTCGGCCGCTCAACCTCACCAATGGCTGTCGCAGCCTACACCTACGACAAACTCCCGGCAGACGAAAAGCGCGCACTGCCCAACGAAGGGGACGTCGTCGCTGCCCTCGAATGGGCCGAGCCCACCACAGACTCAGAGAACTGAACCCACCACAGCCCGGCTGGAACGCCGATAAGCACCCATATGTCGTGTCTGCTTACCCACGATCGCTGCGGCTTCCGATAGGCGACCGGTCGTGTTCTGGGAGGCGGAAGGATTGCGGAATGGCTCTGCATGGACGCCCACCGAGTCTAACCAAGTTTCTCGCCTTGCTGGTCAGTTCAAGAAATCCGCCTAATACGTCCGGTGCTCGTTGGGGAAGGTTTTAGGTTGCCCTTCTGGCGGTTCTTCCCTGATGCGCTGGATAGCTATGGCGTTGCGTTCGATGCAAGGGACTGGGCGGGCAGCGTACACGATCGGATCGCCAGGATGGCGCGCGACCGCGCCTCGACTTCGACGTCGGTGAGCAGCACCTCCTCGGCGCCTTCGCCCCAGCGCTCGGGGTCGACCATCAGGTTGAATTCGACGGCGCTGAAGTCGTCCCCGTTGAAGATCATGAGCTTGACGGCGCCGAGGATCTTCCCCTCGCGCTCAGCTGTGAGGCCGAGCTGTGCCCAGTCATCCTGGTCCTGAGTGAAGTGCTTCTCTAGACGGTTTTAGTAGGCACGGCTGGGAACTAGCGGCGCATGCAAGGCCGCCCGACAAGCAAGGGACGCCCATCTGCCGCAGCCGAGTTCGTGGGGCGGCCGCCCCGGGAACCGCGGCGCTTTCGGTTCTTGATCAGGTCGGAGGGCTCGGGGATGACGGATTGTTGACCCGGTCGCCGCTCACACGACCATTTGGACTTCTCCCTATGGCCAGACTAAGAATGGGTCTTAGCGGGTCGGCACGGTCACATCAATCGTCTCAGCATCGAAGAGATTGCAGTTATGCCGAATAGGGTGCATGCCACCTATGTCCACGGATCTGCCTTGTCTATCTGGGGGTAGCATTTGAACCGTCTGTGACAACATCCACTAACAGGTGGAGATCGTGATTAGTCACAAACGCCCGCGCCCACGCATGGGTTCCTCCAGATCAAGGTGCGTTCTGTTTAGCATTTCAGCCAGGGTTATCGGGTGTGGCCAGAATCTAGGGCCTGTCTGAACTGAGGGATGGTGGGGTGCTTATCTGGCGGAACAAACTGATCCCACCGAGGAGTAAAATAACGATTCCGTAGGCGATAACTGCTGGCAGCAGGCCGACGGAAGGCGCCAGGACTCCGACCAGGATGGCGGGGATGCTGAAGGCAGCGTAGGCCAGGATGTACACCGCTGCGACCAGTCCACCCCTTTCGTGTGCTTCGACGAGGGGCATGAGCAGGCGTAATATGGCCGCGAAGGCTGCCCCGAAGCCAATCCCGCACACCACTTGAAATGCAACCATGCAAACCAAGCTGCCAGCGAATACGCTGTATAGAATCCCTGCAGTCCCGACGATCGATGCTATGACGCCGAGGATTATGCCATGACGGGAACCAACCCGCATGAATACCAGGCCCGCCACGGCGGAAGCGGCCGGTCCAACAAAAACCGTGAAACCGATGAGGAGGCCACTGTCCAAATGGAACACATGCAGCACGATGGATGGGGCAAGGCCCAAGGATAGGGCTGCAAGCATCCAACCGGCGGCTACCGCGGGAGCCGCTCCGAGGAACTCACCGCGGGCTGCCACTGGGACTCTGATCCGGGGGATGAGCGAGCGAAGGGCGCCTTGCCTACGTAGGCCGCTTTCGGGGCTCAGAGAAATAAACACTAACTCAACCACGGTGATCGCGGACAAAGTGATGAAGACCGGCACGTCCGGCCGTGGCACATACTCGATGGCCAATCCTGACAGGAGGGACCCAACGGCCAATCCGCCTCCAATGCCAACGCTGCCAAAGACAGTTCCCAATTTCTTCTTGCTGGGTGGGGCGAGCTCGACCAAGGCGGCACTGAAAGCGCTGGTGGCAGCTCCGGTGGCGACTCCCTGGACAATGCGGGCGGCGATGACGGCCCCGATATCAGTCGCGGTGAGGAACATGATCATAGATGCGAGCTGAACCAACAGGGCGCCGAGGAGAACTGGGCGGCGGCCCACGTGATCCGAAAGGGACCCGGCTGTGAGGAGGGCAAGAAGGAACCCGCCGGAATATACGGCAAATGCCAGTGTAAGCAGGGGCACAGCGACGTTCCATTGCTGCTGGTAATACGTCAGGAGCGGGGTAGGCGCGCCCGCAGCGAGATACAGGCTGACGAAGGCTGTCGCGCTTCCGGCGAAAGCGAAGCCCTCAGGAAGACGGCGGACTGTTCTCCTGGCCTGTGTCCGCGAACTATTTGGCGGTGGCGCTGTTGACATGCGGAACTCCCGGGTCTGGTTTGCGGTGGAGCACCAATAGCATTGCTATAGGTGATGATTCGGGCGCTCCACCGCAAATCGAGTGTCTATTCAAGCGCCCCGCCCTAATGACGATGAAGAGCTGGGAACTAGCGGGGGCGGGTTTTCACATGGCATCAGTCCTTATGTTGTTCCAACAGCTCGTGGCGGTGGTGGAGTAGGAACTCATGGCGGTAGTGGAGACCGACCCAGGGGGATGCAACAAGGTCGTCGATGTTGACGGGTTGCCGGGGTGCCGATGCTCTCTCTGTGCGGGGGGCCCCCTCCGGCGCGGCCGGGGGCCATGTCTTTCGATCGGTGCCTTCGGGGAAAACCCGGCGTCTGGGCATGGTCTCTCCTTGCCTTAGAACGCTTTGAGGATGTCTTCGACGCGGGCTTTGGCGTCCCCGAACAGCATCTGGGAGTTCTCCCGGAAGAACAGCGGGTTTTGGACGCCCGCGTAACCGGCGGCCATGGAGCGTTTGAACACGATGACGTTCTCGGCCTCCCAGACCTTGAGGACGGGCATCCCGGCGATGGGGCTGCCCGGGTCTTCGGCGGCGGCCGGGTTGACGGTGTCGTTGGCGCCGATGACGAGCACCACGGAGGTGTCGCCGAGATCGTCGTTGATTTCGTCCATTTCCAGGACGATGTCGTAGGGGACTTTGGCTTCGGCGAGGAGGACGTTCATGTGTCCGGGTAGGCGCCCGGCGACGGGGTGGATGCCGAACCGGACATTCACACCGCGTTCGCGGAGTTGGTGGGCGAGTTCCGCGACGGGGTACTGGGCCTGGGCGACGGCCATGCCGTAGCCGGGGGTGATGACAACGCTGGAGGCGTTGGTGAGCATCTCCGCGGTGGCTTCCGCAGTGATCTCCCGGTGCTCGCCCTGGTCAGTGTCTCCTTTGCTGGTGGGGGCGGCGATGCCGAACCCGCCGGCGATCACGGAGATGAAAGACCGGTTCATGGCCTTGCACATGATGTACGAAAGGTACGCACCCGAGGAACCGACCAAGGCGCCGGTGATGATCAGCAGGTCATTGTTCAGCAGGAAGCCCGCCGCGGCTGCGGCCCAGCCGGAGTAGCTGTTGAGCATCGACACCACCACGGGCATGTCCCCGCCGCCGATGGAGGCCACGAGGTGCCAGCCCAGCCCCAGAGCCAGGAGGGTGACGACGACGAGGAGCCAGAGCTGGGAGTCGTTGACGTACCAGACGGTCAGGGCGATGAACGCGCCGAGGGCGCCGAGGTTGATCGCGTTCTTGCCCGGCAGCATCAGGGGTGAGGACTTCATCCGGGCGGAAAGTTTCAAGAATGCCACGATCGAGCCGGTGAAGGTCACCGCGCCGATGAACACGCCGATGAACACCTCGGCGTGGTGAATTGCCGTCAGTTCCGGTGACAGGGCTGGGGCTTCGAGGTGTCCGTTCCACCCTACGAGAACGGCGGCGAGGCCCACGAAGCTGTGCAGCAGGGCAATGAGCTCGGGCATGCCGGTCATTTCCACGACTCGGGCGCGCCAGAGCCCGATGGCCCCGCCCACCAGCACCGCGGCCACCAGCAGGCCAAGGCCGGTCAGGGCGTGACCGGTGCCCCAGGTGTCCTGCAGGGTCAGCCAGATGGTGGCGGCGAGGGCGATGACCATGCCGGTGATGCCATAAATAACCCCGGCGCGGGCTTTCTCGTGCTTGCTCAGCCCGGCGAGGGACAGTATGAACAGCAGGGCCGCGACGATGTAGGCCGCCCCCGCGATGGAGCCGGCGGTCAATGGACCGGAGACGGTGTCAGTCACGGTAGAGCTCCTTGTAAGTGTTGCTGCTGTTTGGGCGAAAGCGCTCATGAACGGACCTTCCCCGCCGAGAACATGGCGAGCATGCGCCGGGTGACAGCGAAGCCGCCGAAAATGTTGATGCTGGCCAGCAGCACGGCGACGGCGGCGAGGACCTGCATGACGATGTTCTCGGAGGTGACCTGTAGCAGCGCCCCGACGACGATGATTCCGGAGATCGCGTTCGTCACGGACATCAGCGGGGTATGCAGGGCATGGTGGACTTTCCCGATGACATAGAACCCGACCACGATCGAGAGCATCAGGACCGTGAAGTGCTGCGGCAGCGGTGCCGGAGCCACCGCGTTGATCCCGAACAGCACCGCGATCCCCGCGGCGAACAGCCCCGCCTTGCCTGCAGGGCTGAGGCCCGTCTTCTTCTTTGTTTCCTTGTTGGCCGAGCGTTCCCCCGCACGAGTTGCCACCGATTGGGTCGGGGATGCCGCGGAGACCTGGACCGGCGGTGGCGGCCAGGTCTGCTCGCCCTCGCGCACCACTGTGACCGAGCGTTGGACGACGTCGTCGAAGTCGATGCGCAGGATCCCGTCTTTATCCGGGGTGAGCAGTTTGAGTAGGTTCAGCATGTTCGTCCCGTACAGCTGGGACGCCTGGGCCGGCAACCGGGCCGGTAGATCAGTGTAGCCCAGGATCACGACCCCGTTGTCCGTGACGACGCGTTCCCCCGCGACGGAGCCTTCGACGTTCCCGCCTTGGCCCGCGGCCATGTCAACGATCACGCTGCCGGACTTCATGCCGGCCACGTCCTCGGCCGTGAGCAGTTTCGGGGCAGGCCGTCCCGGGATCAGGGCGGTGGTGATGATAATGTCCACATCCGCTGCCTGCTCCGAGTAGATTTCCGCAGCCCTGGCGTTATATGCCTCGGACGTGGCCTTTGCGTACCCATCGGAGGATTCCATCTCCTCGGCGACCTCGACCTTGAGGTAGGTCCCGCCGATGGACTTCACCTGATCCGCCACCTCAGGCCGTGGGTCCGTAGCCCGCACGATCGCGCCCAGGCTGGACGCCGCGCCGATCGCCGCCAGACCGGCAACACCGGCGCCGGCGACTAGGACTTTCGCCGGTGGGACCTTGCCTGCCGCGGTGACCTGCCCGGTAAAGAACCGGCCGAATTCGTGCGCGGCCTCAATCACGGCCCGGTACCCGGCAATGTTCGCCATCGAACTGAGCACGTCCATCGACTGTGCCCGGGAAATCCGCGGCACAGCATCCAATGCCAGGGCCGTGATCGGACGCGAAGCCAGAGCATCCACGAGTTCCGGCCGCAGGCCCGGGCTCAGCGTCCCGATCAGCGTTGCCCCGTCCGTCAGGCGGCCGATCTCCTCCTGCGTGGGTGGGTTGATTCGCAGCACCACGTCGCTGCCCCACGCTTCATCGGCCCCCACAATCAGGGCCCCGGCCTCTTCGTAGGCCTCGTCACGGAACGATGCAGATTCACCCGCGCCCTTCTCGACCACGACCTCGTAGCCCAGCCCCAACAACTGCTTCACAGTGACAGGCGTCGCCGCCACCCTCGTCTCGCGACCCAACTCGGCCACAATGCCAATACGTGTCACGTTCACTCTCTTTCATTCAGCAACCGGGGCGGGGCAGAATTCCGCTGCCGACGCCGCCAGATATGTTTTGTATTGAACTTGTAAGCAAGACATTGACTTGCTGGCTCTTCTTCTCGGAGTCACCATGCGTGCCTGCTCGCCCTGCAAATTGTTCGATCCAGCCCCTCGATCAGTCGAAGCTCTGTGGCGAGATGTCAGCGTCCCGTCACCTTGCCGGAGAGCTTCGCGATCGGGGCGAGTACTAAGGGCCGGGCCGCGATCCAGCCGCCGACGATGATGAGTAGGGAGACGAAGAAGATCCAGAATCCGGCCCAGTTGACCACGTCTGTGCCGGCGTACATGTGGTTCAGGTTCCGCAGCGCGCCGGTCGCGAACACCAGTGCGACATGCACAACGATGAATACCGTGAAGTACAGCATCACCGGAAAGTGGACTGCGCGTGCCCACTCGATGGGGTAGGCCTTGTTGAGTGTCTTCGTGTCCTTCGGCCACAGCTCCGACATCCGCACCCCAGTGATGGCCGCCAGCGGGGCGGCCAGGAAGACCGTGAGGAAATACATGAGCTGCTGCAGGCTGTTGTAGTTCACCCAGCCGTTCTCGGCTGGCCAGTTCAACGAAATGTACTGCAGCAGGGCCGAGAGCGCGTTGGGGAAAACTTCCCAGCTGGTCGGCACGATCCGGATCCAGTGCCCTGTAGCGAAAAGCAGCACGAAGAAGACGACGCCGTTAATCAGCCACAGGACGTCCAGCGACTGGTGAAACCATAGGGCAAGGCTGATCTTACCTTTCCCTTTTTTTGACCACTTCGGCGTCCAGAACGCGCCTGGCCGTTTCTCGCTGCGCACCTGCAGCCCCGTTCTGATGATGAGCACCATCAGGAACACGTTGAAAAAGTGCTGCCACTGCACCCATGCTGGGAACCCAGGGGTCGCATTCTCCGGCAGGTGGTATTCGCCGGGATAGGCGATAAGGAAATCTAACATGAACGGAAGGTGCCGGAACCATTGCGCGGCGGCGACCACAACCGTAGCGGCCCCCAGCAGGGCGAAGGCGCCAATGACGGCGAATCCCAGCTGCTGCTTGCGGGTGTAGGCGCCGAACCGTCCGGGCTCTGTGGAGACGATCGCCAAGGCGGAACGTGCCTGAGCCGTCAGGGTCGCCGGCTCGGTCGGGCGACCCTGCTGCGGGGGGGCGTCGATGACGGTGGGAATGGGCGCGGGTGCCGCTTCGGCGGGTTCGGTCTCATTTCTTGGCCCCGGTGCCGTTTCCCCGGATCCGATAGCCATGACTGCGGGTGCGGTCCCTGCTGCCGGCAACGGTCCGGCGCCCTTTGCCCGCGGCAGGCCGCGACGGACCGGACGATCAGATGTTGCGGCAGCCAGAGCGGCTTGAGCCTGTCCAGCAGGAACGGCAACAGATGCCCCTGTTCCGACAACCTCCCGGGCTGTGTCTGGCCGTGCCTCCAGATTGGATGGGACCCCGTGCGTCTCGGCCACCGGGACGGACGCGGCAATGGGCGCACCCACCGCGCCGGCAGGCGGCCATGGTTTACCGCCTGGAACCCTAGGCAACCCGCTGCGGGTCGACCGATTGCCCGCGCCGGCCTCGGCGGGCCCGGCCACGTCCGATTCCACTTCCTTGCCCCCCGTCGCCGTCTCTCGGGTCAGCGAGGATGCCGTCGCTACTGCATGTGCCGGCACTACCAAGGCATTCCCGGGTGCCTCCGCGTCCTCGCTGGGTGCAGTCCCGGCGACCGGCGAATCCGCAGCCGGTGGCCAGGCTTCACCGCCTGGGACGCGCGGGAGGCCCTGACGCATGGACCGCACATAAGTCGCCATCGCCCGTTACCCCTTCTTGGCGTTGAGGGCAGCGATCAGCTGCGGCACGACCGTGAACACGTCACCAACGACACCGAAGTCCGCGATCTCGAAGATTGGGGCATCGGCGTCCTTATTGATCGCGACGATGGTCTTGGCCGTCTGCATGCCAGCACGGTGCTGGATAGCCCCTGAAATCCCGAGCGCCACATAAAGTTGGGGAGCCACGGAAACACCGGTCTGCCCGACCTGATGTGACTGAGGGATGTAGCCAGCGTCGACGGCGGCGCGTGAGGCACCGACAGCTGCGCCCAGTGCGTCTGCGAGATGCTCGACAAGGACGAACTGCTCCGCCGAACCCAGACCGCGGCCACCGGAGACGACCTTCGCCGCTCCTCTCAGCTCCGGACGGCTTGATGACTCAAGGACCTGGTCGAAAGACATGACGGACGCCGCGGGCTTGCCCGACGCGGTCACGGGCAGCGTCACGATGGTGGGGGTCCGTGCCTCGGCACGCGCTTCGATTGAGCCCTGCCGCACCGTGATAACTGGCGCACCCCAGGTCACTGCGGAGTCGACGTTGTACGCGCCCCCGTAAACGGAATGGTGGGCGACGACACCTTCAGCATCCCTGGAGACGCCGATCGCGTCGACCGCCAGGCCGGATCTGGTGCGTGCGGCAAAAACGCCCGCGACGTCCCGTCCTGCGATCGAGTTCGAGATCAGCACCGCGTCGGGGCGCACTACATCTGCGGCGGTAATCAGCGCATCTGCTTCAGGCCTTGTCAGGACGCCCGGATCAGCCGTCTCGGCAACGATCACATTCGCGGCACCCAAGGCGCCCGCTGCGGCAGCCGCAGCGGCAGCCGCGCCCGCGGTTGTCACCACCAGCGCGACGGGAGTGCCGACCTGGGCGGCGGCGCCGAGGAGCCCTGCCGCGCTGCTAGCGAGTTCGCCAGAGGGCGTGAGCTCAACAAGGACTAGGATGGAGTCCGCTTCGTATTTGGTCATGATCGTGCTCCCTTACACCAGGCGGTTCTGCAGGAGAAAGTCGGCAAGTTTGTCGCCTGCGTCGCCCTCGTCTATTATCTTCAGGCCCGGGCCGCGGGCCGGCTTCTCGGCGACCGCAATCACGATCGACCGCGCGGATTCTGAGGCATCCGGATCGACTCCGAGGTCGGCGAGAGAAAAAGTCTCGAAAGTCTTTTTCTTCGCTGCCATGATCCCCTTGAAGTTCGGGAGCCGCGCATCCGGCAAAGCCTCCGTGATCGACACCACTGCAGGCAGGGGTGCGCTCAGCTGCATCGTGCCGTCCTCCGTCACTCGGATACCGGTCACGATTTCGGAATCGATTTCGATCGATGACAGCGACGTAGCGTGCGGCACGGAGAGCAATTCCGCGACCATCGCTGCCAGCACCCCCCCCGTCCCATCCGTGGACAGGTCGCCCGCGATCACGAGGTCGAACCCGGTGCGCTGGATCGCAGCGGCGAGCACCTCTGCGGTCAATCCAAGGTCCGCCCCGCTCAGGCCTCCATCAGCCACGTGCACCGCCGACGTCGCCCCCATCGCGAGGGCCCTGCGCAGTGTAGCCGTGGCGCTCTCCGGCGCCATGGATAGCACAACCATCTCTGTGTTCGCGTTCTTGTCAGCGAACGAGAGCGCGACCTCGAGGGAACGTTCCCCGATCTCGTCGAGCACTACCTCGCCCGCCGAGCGCTCCGCGAGCCCCGTCTCGAGGTCTAGCTTGCGGTCCCCGTAAGTGTCGGGAACCTCCTTCACCAGAACGATGATCTTCATTGACATCTCCTTACGTTCCCTCGTTGTTCCCAAAAGGCGCCGCTATCGGCGTCCGTGGATGTCGGTGCGCCGGTCGACTACATCCGGCCGGGATCACTGGTTGAGCGCTCGGGCGCCATACCCCGCAATCTGGCCTGCGTGGCGTCCGTCGAGAGCTGGATGGACTCACAGAATCGAATCGTCAAGTTCTACCAGGGTCTGGTCACGGGCCTCGAGCAAGTCGAGGGCTGTATGGATGCGCGGGAGAATGTCTGTGAAGTAGTAGTTGGCCGTCAACCGTTTTCCTCGGTAAAAGTCGTCGTCGCGGTCACCGCATGCGATCACTTGTTCCAACCAAAGCCAGCCGACGACGACGTCACCTAACGCCTCAAGGTAGCTACTGGCCGACACAAGCGCGGCTTTGGGGTCCCCGTCTGCCCACAGCAACGCGGTGATCTCCTCGATTCTGGCCGCTGCGGCCGTCAGCGTTCTGGCCGGACCGGCAAACTCGTCGGAATTGGCTGCTCGAGCCGCTGTGGACCGGATCGCGTCGAGTAGTAGCGTCAATCCTCTTCCGCTGTTGATACGCACTTTCCGGCCGAGCAGATCAAGCGCCTGGATGCCGTGGGTGCCCTCATGGATGGGGTTCAGGCGGTTGTCACGGTAGAACTGTTCCAGGGGGTAGTCGCGTGTGTACCCATATCCTCCGTGGACCTGAATGGCTAAGTCATTCGCGGCGAGACACCACTGGGACGGCCAGCTTTTCACGATCGGGGTGATCACCTCCAGCAGGATCGTGGCGCGATCGCGCTCCGCGGCGGTTTCGCCGGTCTCGCTTTCATCGAGCAACCTTGCCGCATAGAGAACGAGTGCCATTGCCCCTTCGACGTATGCCTTGGACGTGAGCAGCATCCGGCGCACGTCGGCGTGGCGGATGATAGGCACCGGTGACGATTCCGGAGCCTTGGCGTCGACGGGACGCCCCTGTGAGCGGGTCCGTGCGTAGTCCACCGCATGCAGAAAGCTTGTATAACCGAGCGCGGCGGCTCCCGCGCCGACCCCGATGCGCGCTTCGTTCATCATCTGGAACATGTAGGCAAGACCGCGATTCTCTTCACCGATGAGGGTGCCGATTGCCCCCGCTTGCCCCCCCGGTCGGTAGCGGCCGCCACCAAAGTCGAGCACCGTGTTGGTTGTTCCGCGGTTCCCCATTTTGTGGTTGAGACCTGCCAGGGCGACGTCGTTTCGCTCGCCGATCGAGCTGTCCGGTTCGACAAGGTACTTGGGCACTGCATACAGCGACAGGCCTCTGATGCCTCGAGGCGCGCCGACAGCGCGCGCCAGCACGAGGTGAACAATGTTCTCGCTCATCTCGTGGTCCCCGCCGGAGATCCACATTTTGCCTCCGAACAGGCGATAGGTGCCCTCGGGCTGCAGTTCGGCCCTCACGGCGATGTCTGCAAGTGACGATCCCGCATCCGGTTCAGAGAGGCACATGGTGCCGAAGAAGCGACCTTCTATCATGGGGGTGGCATAGCGCTCGACATCGCGTTCCGTCGCGAAAGCGAGCAGAACCCGCGTCGCGGCCGCCGTCAGCATTGCGTAGCCCGCCGTGGAGTTGTTCGCGGCCTGGAACCAGGCAAAGCACGCACGGTCGACCACGTGCGGCAATTGGGCGCCACCAACCTCCTCGTCCATCGCGCCGGAGAGCAGACCCGAGTTGTTGAAGGCGCGCAGCGCCTCGCCTACCTCGGGGATCACGTGTGCTCGCTCACCGTCGAACTGGGGCTCGTTGGTGTCGCCCAGGGCGTTGTGCGGCGCGAACGCCGCTGTGGCGAGCTCGGCGGAAAGGTCGAGCACCGCGTCGAATGTGTCGCGCGAGTGTTCCGCGAATCGTGGGCGAGCCGAGAGTTCGTCGACCTTAAGCCACTCGAAGAGCATGAAGTCGAGGTCGCGCCGGGACAGGATTCTAGATGCCATGATCAACCCTCCAAGGAAGCAATGTTGCGGATGAGTACGTTGGCGACGCCCGCCGACGAACGTCGCCGCCGCGTTTCGGAGGTCCGAAAGTGGGCCAATGGCGCCCGCCGATTAGGAGTTGGGGTGGAGCCAGGTACAGCGACTCGTGTCTTCACGGGCTTCATCTTTGCTCCTTTGCAAGGTATACATAAAAGTGAAAGTGACGTCACCTTTAGAAATGATAGCCTATTTCCGATGTTCCGCAACAGAAGGCATCGATGAGTGGAGGGGCACGCATGGAGAAGCTCGAGGTCGACCCGCAGAGTGCTGCGGCAGCGATGCCGAAACGCGAATTGCCGAGGACCGCAAAGGGGCGGCGTACCCGCCAGGCCATCCTCGAAGCGGCCCGGATTTGTTTCGACGAGGCTGGCTACACTGGCACCCGAATTCAAGACATTACCGAGAGAGCGGGGCTTTCACTTGGCGCCTTCTACCGCTACTTCGACAGCCGGCGTGAGGTCCTGCTGGCAATTCTGGCGGAATTCTTCGACTCGCTCTACAAGTCGTCGCGTTCGCCTTGGCGGGCTGACGACCCGGGTCATTCCGTGCGGGAGACGACCCTCCTATACCTTGAGGGGTATTCAGTAAATGCTGATCTCTACCGTCTTGCCTACGAGACCTTCCTGACCGACCCGGACGTCAACCGCATCTGGGATGACGCCCGGCATATGTTCTACCGCCGTATCGAACGCAGTCTCCGGCGCGGCCAAGCGGCCGGCCTGGTGCGGGATGATGTGGACTGTGCACTGTCGGCTGCACTCCTGGGTGGGATGGCCGAGCAATATGCGTTCTCCGCGTTTGTAGTGAGGAGTGCCGGCATTGCCTTCGATCTGGCAAAGGTAGCTGATGAGGTCAGCGCGTTGTGGATCGGCGGAGTCGGCAGCGGCGGCCCAAACTGAACCCCAGGGCGGAGTATCGAATCCCGGCCGAAACTGCCGCGATCAACGCACGGAATTCCCGACATTAGAGAACGTGAGTATGTCAGTCTGATCGGAGCCCACTAGGACGGCCCGAACGGTACCCACCAGCCGGACATGCCGAACCTAATGACGGCTTGAATGGTACCCACCTGTGAGCGTTGATCCATCCAGTGTTGGATCGACGACGGGAGGGCCCGGGATGGGGTCAAGAGTGGAGTTGTTCGCGCAGATTCGGAGGGATGCCCGGGTGGAGCGGGCGTCAATTCGGGAGCTTGCCCGCAGGCACCAGGTGGCGCGGAAAACCGTGCGTAAGGCGTTGAGTTCCCCGGTCCCGCCAGAGCGCAAAACTCCTGAACGATCCTCGCCGCGGCTTGATCCTTTTAAACTGGCGATCGACGCCATGCTCGTTGAGGACACGACGGCACCGAGGAAGCAGCGTCACACTGCCCGGAGGATTCTTGCCAGGCTCATCGAAGAGCACGGAGCGGAGGAGTTGTCGTATTCGACGGTGCGTGACTACGTTCGGGTCCGCCGGGCGCAGATCGATGTGGAGGCCGGCCGCCGGGTTGAGGTGTTCGTTCCCCAGGAGCACGCCCCGGGCGCGGAAGCGGAAGTGGACTTCGGTGAAGTCTGGATCGTGCTGGACGGGGTAAAGACGAAATGCCACATGTTCATCTTCCGGCTCTCCCACTCCGGCAAGGCCATCCACCGGATTTACCCCACCCAGGCCCAGGAAGCATTTCTGGAAGGCCATGTCGAGGCGTTCAACGAGATCGGCGGCGTGCCGGTCAAACACATCCGCTATGACAACCTCACCAGTGCCGTCAGGTCCGTGGTGTTCGGTCAGGGCCGGAACCGCCTGGAAAACGACCGGTGGGTGCTGTTCCGTTCGTTCTATGGATTTGATGCCTTTTACTGCCTGCCAGGTCTTGCCGGCGCTCACGAGAAAGGCGGGGTCGAGGGCGAGGTGGGTTGGTTCCGCCGCAACCGGCTTACGCCGATGCCCGTGACGAGGTCCCTTGAGGACCTCAACGACCGGATCCGGGGCCGGGAGGTCCAAGACGATCAGCGGCGGATCGATGGCAGGATTCGCACCATCGGCCAGGACTTCGCCGCCGAGCGCCCGTTCCTGGCATCGTTGCCGGCCGAAGAGTTCGATCCCGGTCTGGTGCTGAACCCGAGAGTGGACCGGTCCTCAATGATTACCGTGCGGATGGTGAAGTACTCGGTGCCAGCACGGTTCATCGGCCGGAGGGTCCGGGTCTCCTTGCGGGCGTCCGAAGTTGTGGTGTTCGACGGCCGCGCGGTGGCGGCCCGGCATCAGCGGATTATTGCCAAGGGTGGGCAGTCGGTCCAGTTGGACCATTATCTGGAGGTCCTCAAGACCAAGCCCGGCGCTTTGCCTGGTTCCACGGCTTTGGCCAGGGCGCGGGAGTCAGGTGCTTTCACCAGCGCCCATGAGGCCTTCTGGTCTGCCTCGCGCAGGGTCAACGGCGATGCCGAGGGGACCCGTGAACTGATTGACGTCCTGCTGCTGCACCGCTCGATGGAAGCCGAAGACATCGAGGCGGGGATCTCCGCAGCACTTGGAGTAGGTGCCGTCAGCGCCGACGTCGTAGCGGTTGAAGCCCGCAGACACGCCTCCAGCATCCCCGCTGGTGGGTCCCATCCTGACCGTCATCGCGGTGCACATGCTGAAGCGAAAGTGCAACGAGTTGTCAGCCTAACCCAGCGTCGGCTGATGGACCCGGCGACTGTCATCGCCGGGCTCCCTCCGGACAAGCGACCGCTCCCGACAATCAGCGCCTATGACGAGCTGCTGGCCAAACGCACCGAACATTCCGCAGGAACCGCGTCGAAGGAGAACATCTCATGAGCCCCACCGCACCGGCCACCACCATCACTCCAACCCTGCGCCGGCGCCGCGGCCTGACGGAACAGGCAGCGGTTGCCGCCGTGGACCAGGCCTGCCGCCGATTGCGCCTGCCCACCATCCGGGCGGTCCTGGACGAGGCTCTGACCGTGGCGGGGAAGGAACAACTCTCCTACCAAGGCTTCCTGGCCGAGCTGTTGCTGGCCGAGTGCGATGACCGGGACCGTCGCTCCTCAATCCGACGCGTCAAAGCCGCGAACTTTCCGCGGGACAAATGGCTCGGTGATTTCGATTTCGACGCGAACACGAACATCAACCCCGCTACCATCCATACCCTCGCTACCGGCGAATGGATCCGGAAAGGTGCACCGCTTTGCTTGATTGGGGACTCCGGAACAGGCAAATCCCACCTGCTTATCGGGCTGGGAACCGCTGCAGCTGAGAAGGGATACCGGGTCAAATACACTCTGGCCACCCGGCTCGTGAACGAGCTCGTCGAAGCCGCCGACGAGAAAGTCCTCGCCAAGACCATCGCCAGATACGGCCGGGTGGACCTGCTGTGCATTGACGAGCTCGGCTATATGGAACTGGACCGCAGAGGAGCCGAACTCCTCTTCCAGGTCCTGACCGAGCGCGAAGAAAAGAACTCCATCGCCATCGCCAGTAACGAGTCGTTTTCCGGCTGGACCAAGACGTTCACTGACCCCCGGCTCTGCGCCGCGATCGTTGACCGGTTGACCTTCAACGGCACCATCATCGAAACCGGTACCGACTCCTACCGCCTCGCCCACAGCCTGACGAGGAACGCGCACTAGAGGTTGTCGTTGGCCACATCATGCCGCGCAGCAGGACAGTTTGGAGACGTCAGTAGTGAAGGACTGGGCTGCGATTTTGATGCCTTCGGCCATGGTCAGATACGGGCTCCAGAGATTCGCGACCTGGTCCACGGTCATCCCGGCTTCAAGTATGTAGACCCCGGCGGCGGCGATGTCCCCGGCTTCCTTTCCCACGGCAGTGATCCCTAGGATCTGACCGGTGCCAGCGTCGGCAACGATCTTGATGAAGCCACGGGTGTCACGGTTCACCAGCGCGCGGGGGACAAATTTGAGCGGCAGAACCCGGCACATGCACCGGATCCCTGCCTGGTTCGCTTCCTTGTCCGTCATCCCGACGGCCGCCAAGGCAGGGCTGGTGAACGTGACCCGGGGCAGGTGCCGGTAGTCGACCTCGCGACCGGCACCCTCGAAGGCGTTCTCCACCATCAGGGCACCGTGCGCGGCGGCTACGTAGACGAACTCCCGGTGCCCCGTCACGTCACCCGCGGCCCAGATCCTTGGGTTAGTACTGCGAAGGCTCCCGTCGACCAGGACTTCACCGCGGTTCCCGGTTTCGACGCCGACCATGCAGAGGTTCAAATCCTCCGTGACCGGGCGCCGGCCTGTTGCCACGAGCAGGCGCGCGGCCCTGAACTCCTCCTGTCCTCCTGAGACGGAAGCGTCTACGACCACGTCCCCGGTGGCCGGATCGGAGCCTACCTTGGACACTGTCGCTCGGCGGACGACCCGGATGCCCTCGTCGGCGAAGACACCGGCGAGGGCGTTCCCGGCTTCAGGTTCTTCGGCCGAGGCGAGCCTGGAGCGGACCAGCATGGTCACCTTCGTTCCGAGCCGGGCGAAAAGCTGCGCCTGCTCCAGCGCCACGTACCCGCCGCCCAACACCAGCATCGAAGGGGGAACTTCCTGCAGCTCCATCGCACTCGTGGACGTCAGATAATCCACGTCGTCCATTCCCGGTACTTCAGGGATCCAGGGGGTGGAGCCAGTTGCCACCAGATAATGGTCGGCGCTCACTGTCTCGGTGGTCCCGCCCGGGACGGTGATATTCAAAACCGGTGCGGCCGCGGTGCCGGCGAACGCCGCCGTCCCCTGCTGAAGCTTCCATCCGTAGTCCGCGGCGAGGTCCATATACTTCTCTGATCTCATGGCTTCGACCAGGGACCGTTTCCCGGCGACCAGTTCGGGCATATCCACCGGCGCTGAGGAGGTGCTGATGCCGGGGAAACGCCCGGAAGCGTCCACGGCGACGTGGCGGGCTTCCGCGGCGGCCAGCAGGGCCTTAGACGGGATGCAGCCCGTGTTCACGCACGTGCCACCCACAGTGCTGCGCTCAACCATCAACACCCGCTTGCCGCGATTAGTGGCCCGGATGGCAGCAGCGAAAGCACCCCCGCCGGAACCGATGATGGCCAGGTCATAATCGAAAGGTATTGCCGACATGAGGGACTCCTAAAGATGCGAGGGGAGCACAACTGCTGCTCAGCCATGGCGGGCCTTCAGCCGAAGACCTGCTCTGCATCTCATTCTCAACCTTCCCCTACACTGGAATGTCAAGGAATCGCCGTCCTGGTGGCCTGCTAAGAAATGGGTTCATGATGCGTATCGGTGAGGCCGCGGCAGCGGCAGGGATGACGACGAAGACGTTGCGTTTCTACGAGGACAGCGGGCTTCTCCCGGCAGCGAAAAGATCCTCTAACGGCTACCGGGACTACACCGAAGACTCCGTGGCTAGGCTCGAGTTCATCCGCCGCGGACGAGCCGCCGGCCTCGCCCTGACGCAGATACGGGAAATTCTTGGCCTCCGTGACGCCGGAGAAGCCCCCTGCTCCCACGTCCAGGACCTGCTCTCCAACCAGCTGGCCGACCTGGACCACCAGATTGCTGAACTGATGGTGTTGCGATCCGTCGTCGCCGGCCTCCACGCCAACGCCGATGCCGGGACCGAC
>NZ_JABMCX010000230.1:0-5920 GCF_013179505.1 Paenarthrobacter sp. CM16
CTAATTGAAAAACGGGTCCAGCGTAAGCAATTCTTGGCCTTGGACTGCTCATGCGCGGTTCGAGGTCCAGCGCCCCACAGTGCTGACCCCGGGAGCCGCCCCGGACGGACCGTGCAAAGCCCGGCCCGTCCGGAACCGTCAGCTCTCTTCCGGGGTAACCAGGCGGAGCGAAATGGAGTTGATGCAGAACCGCTGGTCCGTGGGAGTGCCGTAGCCCTCGCCCTCGAAGACGTGCCCCAGATGGGAGTCGCAGTTGGCACAGCGGACTTCCACGCGGTCCATCCCCATGGTGCGGTCATGAAGGTAGCGGACCGTGCCTTCAGCTAAGGGAGCCCAGAACGACGGCCAGCCGCAATGGGAATCGAACTTCTCCTTGCTGGTAAAGAGCTGGCTGCCACAAGCACGGCACTGATAAACGCCCTCCGTGTGGGTGTCCCAGTACTCGCCGGTGTATGGCCGTTCGGTTCCCGCCTGCCGCAGAACGCGATATTCCTCGGGGGTCAACTCCTCGCGCCAGCGGGCATCGCTCTTCTCCACGGACGCAGACGTTGTCTTACTGGTGTTCTCAGGAGTGTTCATGTCTTGTGCAACGCTCACGAGTCGCCGATAAATCCCGAGCCCGCGTACAAGTGCAACACCGGCAGCCCCAATTGATCCTGCGCCTTATTGGCCCAGTCCGTGTGGAACGTATCGGCGATGGCATGGGGACGGGTGATCACCACGGCCTGGGCAGCATCGAGAGCCCGTACCTTGGCCACCAAGCCGGCAACCGCACCGCCGTCGACGACTTCACCGGTGACGCCGCCACCCAAACCGGCCAACGCCGCCAACGAGGCAGCCAACGTCTCCGAGGCCTCAGCACGCTCCGCCTCCGGATCCGGCGATTGCGCCGTAAGCTCACGGAACGCCTTGGCGATATCCAGCAACGAAAGATTTTCCAGGAAATCGACCAGGAGATGGCGCTCTGTATTGGCGGGGACAAGGACAACCAG
Source organism: Paenarthrobacter sp. CM16 (assembly GCF_013179505.1). GTDB lineage: Bacteria > Actinomycetota > Actinomycetes > Actinomycetales > Micrococcaceae > Arthrobacter. The sequence goes on from NZ_JABMCX010000230.1 coordinate 993, forward strand.
GGGAGCGTCGCCACCGTCCACCAGTTTCTCGATATTAACGCGGTCGTCGGGGCCAAGGGGCTCTTCAGTCAGGATGACTATGGGATCACTCATGGCTACAGCGTAGTCCCGCACAACGTGGGTCCGCAGGCTTTTGGGATCGAATCCAGGCCCTGATGCGCCGCGCCCCGGGTGCCTGCAACGGGTAACAGCAAGAAGCGGCAACAATGGAGGCATGGCAACAACTTCCCGGTCAGCGAGCGACGCTGTAGAGACCAAGCTGTCCCTCCGCACCAAATGGGCCATTGGCGGCTTCTTGGCGGGAGGCACCCTCGCCGGCCTGCTGGGTGCCGGCTCTTCTGCGCTCGCCGTCTATTTTGCCCGTCGCGTCATCACTCCGGCCGCCCGGCATGAGGACCAAGAGGTCCTCGCTGTCATCCAGGGTGACAAAGGGCCCCAGGTCATCCTGACCGCCACTGCGGACACCATCATCGACGGCGTGTTCAGCCTGTTCTTCGGAGGTGGCCACGGGCACGCCCGGATTGGCAGGATCGTGTCCTATTCCCCGGCTGAACAGACGGTGCTTCGCGAGGTCGAAGAGGTTTACAGCGGCAACCTGGCGGAAGCGCGCCGTGGCTGGTGGAGCGGGGCTACCTACCCGGACCCGGCAGCGATCGGCCTTGCGTCCGAAGAGGTCCAGATAGAGGTCGACGGCGGGCTGGCGCCGGCGTGGTTGATCCGCGCCGAGGCTTCTGCTCCAGCCAAGGTCTGGGCCATCATGGTGCACGGGCGCGGTGCCACACGGCTTGAAGGCCTGCGGGCTGTGCGGACAGCACGGAGCCTGGGATTGGACAGCCTGCTCATCTCCTACCGCAACGACGGTCTTGCCCCTTCCGCCCTTGACGGACGCTACGGCCTGGGCTCCACCGAATGGCGGGATGTTGAGGCCGCCATCGACTACGCGCTGGCCCATGGCGCAGAGGAGATCGTGCTCTTCGGGTGGTCCATGGGCGGAGCGATCAGCCTGCAGACCGCCGATCTTTCCAATCACCGGCATCTCATCAGGGGCATGGTGTTGGACGCCCCTGTCATCAACTGGGTCAATGTCATGGCCCACCACGCGCAAATGAACAGAATTCCCTACACCGTGGGGCGGTATGGGCAACTCATGCTGGGTCATCCGCTAGGACGCCGGCTCACAGGCCTGGCTGCTCCCGTGGACCTCAAAGCCATGGATTGGGAAGCCCGGGCCATCGAACTTCGCACCCCCACACTGCTGATTCACAGCGTTGACGACGACTATGTTCCGTTCGGGCCATCAGCGTCCCTCGCCGAAAAGAACCCGGACATGGTAACTTTCGAGCCCTTCAACGGCGCCCGGCACACCAAGGAGTGGAACGTGGACCCGGAGCGATGGGAACGCGTAGTGCACGCTTGGCTGCAGCGGCAGTTGGCGCCACGGAACAACCCGGGACAGGCGGCCACTGCGGGCGCATCAGACCACAGCGGGTGAAGACGGCGCCTGGTTCAGCCTTGAGCTGCGTGAGAGGTGCCGATTGCCGCAACTGCGGCGTTGGTCAGCCGGATCAGGTCCGTCGGGGAAAGCTCAATGTCCAGTCCGCGCCGGCCGCCGGATACCAGGATGGTGTCAAAGGCCAGCGCTGATTCGTCCAGCACCGTCGGGGAGGTCTGCCGCTGCCCCAAGGGTGAAATGCCGCCCAGTACATAACCGGTGCGGCGCTCTGCTGCCTTGGGATCAGCCATGGCTGCTTTCTTTGCCCCAAGGGCGGAAGCAACGGACTTCAGGTCCAGATTGCCGGACACGGGGACAACTGCCACGGCAAGTCTGCCCTCCGCCTCCACCATGAGGGTCTTGAAGACCCTCATAGGTTCAATACCGAGGACCTCTGCTGCTTCCAGGCCATAACTGGCTGCTGCGGGATCATGGGCGTAGGGATGAAGGACAAAGGGAACGCCGGCTGCAGTAAGAGCTGCAGTTGCCGGCGTTCCCTGTGAAGCTGTTTTCTTTGCCATTCGGTGCGGTGGTGTCCTTCAGCGCTCTGACAGAATCAGTGTTCCAGTCGGTTGGCGGCTGCAACTTTGCGCTTGATGCGGCCGAGCATGGCGGTCATTCCCCGCATGCGCAGGGGAGTGATGGCCCGGGTGAGCCCCAGCAGTTCCGGCATATCGTCCGGGACAGCAAGGATTTCTTCGGCCGTGAGTCCGTCGAGGCCCTCGTGCAGCACACCGGCAAAGCCGCGTGTAGTCGGTGCCTCCTGGGGAGCCTTGAAGAAGAGCCGGTATTTGCGGGCGCCGTCGGGATTCTTCTCCGACTCGATGGTGAGGAACAGCGGAGACTGGCATTCCACCACCTGCTCCAGCAACTCAGGGTGGTCCTTCAGGCGCTCCGGAAGTTCCGGCAGCCCCCGTGAAAACTCGAGCAGGAGTTGCAGGCGGTCAGGCTCCGTCAGTGCCTGGAAGTCATCGACGATTTCCGCCAACGCGGTGGGCAAAGTGTACGTACTCATCTCTTCCAGCTTACGCACAACCGGCCCGAAATGTGCTCTGTGTACCGCAACACTACGGGCTCCGGCCGCGCTACTAGTTGCGTGCGAAGGCAGCGGGTACGGAACCCCGCTCGGCGCCCTTGACGATCGGAACGCGCACGGCGTTGCCCCACTCGGTCCAGGAGCCGTCGTAGTTGCGCACGGAATCGAAGCCCAGCAAGTACTTCAGCGCAAACCACGTGTGGCTTGAACGTTCCCCGATCCGGCAGTAGGCCACCACGTCGTCGCCGGCTGCCAGCCCGGCCTCGCCAAGGTAAAGGGCCTCGAGCTCTTCACGGCTGCGGTAGGTGCCGTCTTCGGCGGCGGCACGGGCCCACGGAATCGATGCGGCAGTGGGAATGTGGCCGCCACGGAGTGCGCCTTCTTCCGGGTAAGCCGGCATGTGGGTGCGCTGACCGGTGTATTCCTCGGGGGAGCGGACATCAATCAGGGGGTTGCCCAGGTGTGCCAGGACATCTTCCTTGAACGCGCGGATGGGGGCGTCATTGCGCTCCACCACCGGGTATTCGCTGGCTGTTGGCTGGGAAACATCGGTGGTGAGCTCGCGTCCTTCTGCGATCCACTTGTCGCGGCCGCCGTCCAGAAGCCGGACATCCTCGTGGCCGAAGAGGGTGAAAACCCAGAGTGCGTAGGCAGCCCACCAGTTGGACTTGTCGCCATAGATGACAACGGTGCTGTCACGGGAGATTCCCTTGGAGGCTGCGAGGGAAGCGAACGCTGCGCCGTCGACGTAGTCACGGGTGACCTCGTCGTTCAGGTCGGTGTGCCAGTCGATCTTCACGGCTCCAGGGATGTGGCCGGTTTCATACAGCAGGACGTCTTCATCGGATTCAACCACTACCAGTTTGCCGTCGGCGATGGCACCGTCGGCCAGGGCTGCGGCCAGCCACTCTGTGGAGACAAGGCGTTCGGGGTTTGCGTACGAAGCAAACTTTTCGTTTTGTTCAACGGGGTAGGACATGGTGATGGCCTTTCACTGACAACGGACGGGAGCCAGGCCGTGAAAATGATGCAGGTGCCAGCCCGGCGTTCTCCCAACACTAACCACGGGCCGCCCGGATTGCTTCCCTGTGGTCACACGGTGAAACATGGGCTTGGTCACGTGTCCGTCCCGGGCCGTCCAATGCCGGTATTCTTGCTGGGGACCTAATACCGAAGGAACGGACCACCGTGGTACAGATCGAACAACTGGCTGCCCGCACACCGGCAGTCTCCGTGGAGGAACTCCTCAAGGGTTTCTACCCCTCTCCGCGATTCGGAGAGGTTTCGTTCGACAGTTACCGTCCCGACCCCTCGCAGCCGAGCCAAGCCAATGCTGTGAAGCTCCTCTCCGCCTTCGCCGACGGGGTTGGTTCCGAGGACAGCGGGGGACTGTTCAAGAAACTCTTCGCCAAAAAGGCGCCCGCTACCAGGGCAGGTATCTACCTTGACGGCGGCTTCGGCGTGGGCAAAACCCACCTCCTGGCCTCGTTGTGGCACAGGTCGCCCGGGCCCAAAGCGTTCGGAACGTTCGTGGAATACACCAACCTGGTTGGTGCGCTGTCCTTTAGGAAGACCGTGGAGGCCCTGAGCAGCTACAAGCTTGTGTGCATCGATGAATTCGAACTCGATGATCCCGGCGACACCGTGCTGATGTCCCGCCTCATGCGTGAACTGGCCGACGCCGGGGTCAAGCTCGCTGCCACGTCCAACACCTTGCCGGGCTCGCTGGGTGAGGGGCGCTTTGCCGCCGTCGATTTCCAGCGCGAGATCCAGGTCCTTGCCGACCAATTCGATGTTGTCAGGATCGACGGCGAGGATTTCCGGCACCGTGGGCTGCCCGCGGCTCCTGCGCCTCTTAAGACTGAAGAACTGAAACACCGCATGAAAGCGGAGTTTGCAGGCAAAACGGTTGCAGTGGACGACTTCCGCACCTTGGTCAACCATCTGGCTGCGGTCCACCCCAGCCGTTACCGCCAGCTCATCTCCGGCGTCGAAGCAGTGGTCTGGAGCGACGTCGAAACCATCACGGAACAGGCTGTGGCCCTCCGCTTTGTGGTGCTGGCGGACAGGCTTTATGACAAGGATGTACCCATCCTGGCCAGTGGCGTCCCCTTCGACAAACTCTTTACCGAAGAGATGATGACCGGCGGCTACACCAAGAAGTACTTCCGTGCTGTATCAAGGTTGACGGCGCTTGCCCGCGAGGCGCAAAACCACGAGCCCGCCTGACTTACGCTTTCTGAACGGGTTCGCGGCTCTTGAGCATCCAGCGGACCAGGATGCCTCCGGCAAGCGCCCAGAACGCGGCGCCTACGCCGGCAAAGCTGAGGCCTGAGGCTGCCAGCAGAAAGGTGATACAGGCTGGAATGCGTTCCTCCGCTACGGCCAACGCTGAGGAAA
>NZ_JABMCX010000230.1:6017-7725 GCF_013179505.1 Paenarthrobacter sp. CM16
GGCGCCTACGCCGGCAAAGCTGAGGCCTGAGGCTGCCAGCAGAAAGGTGATACAGGCTGGAATGCGTTCCTCCGCTACGGCCAACGCTGAGGAAATGGAGGCCGCCAGGGTCCCGAGGAGTGCGAGGCCGGCCACGGCTTCCAACAGTCCTGACGGGGCTGCGGCCACCAAAGTCACCAGGGCCGCGGATGCCGCCGCCAGGACAAGGTAGGCCAGGCCGGAGACGAACGCTGCGATCCAACGCCGGCCATGATCCTTGCCAGCTTCCTCGCCGGCAGCGAGGGCCGCACTGAGGGCGGCCAAGTTGATCGCATGGCCTCCGAAAGGCGCGCCGGCAATGGTGCCTGCGCCGGTGACCAGCATTGATGGCCTCCACGGCGTGGTGTAGCCGAACGACTTGAGAACCGCGACACCGGGAATGTTCTGCGAGGCCATGGTGACGATGAACAGGGGCAATGCCAGCCCGACAGCAGCCTCCAGGGAAAACGCAGGAGTTGTCCATTCCAGCCGTGGCACGAGACCCTGAACCGGTACCTGGACGCCGTTGGTGACGATGTGGATTCCGATGACGACCAGAGCCACCACCAAGGATGCCGGGACTGACCAACGCGGGGCGAACTTCATGAGCACAACCCAGCACAGGACCACGGGAGCAATGAAGAGCGGGGCAGAACCCAGCGATTTGAAGGGCGCCAGGCACAGGGGGAGCAGGACCCCGGCCAGCATTGCCTGCGCCAATGTTGTGGGGATCTGTGCCATGAGTCGGCCCAACACCGGCAGCAGCCCCGTCAGGACGATCAGTACCCCGACGATCAGGAAGGCACCTACGGCCGCCGGCCATCCGCCGTCGACCACTCCAGCGGAGGCGAGCAGGGCAGCCCCGGGTGTGGACCAAGCGAGTGTCACCGGCATCTTGGACCGCCAGGACAGCCACAGGATGCCCAGGCCGAAGGTCAGGGTGAGCGCCAGAAGCCCACTGGATGCCTGGGCTTGATTGGCGCCAACAGCCTGCAGTCCCGCAAGGACTACCGCGAATGATGACGTGAATCCCACCAAAGCTGTAACGATACCGGCGGTGATCGGCGGTCCAAGTGTCTCCCGGTTGGAGCTGTGGTGCGTTGTTGGCGGGGCGGCAGAAGGCATAAAGTCCAACGTACCCGACCCGCGGCGTGCGGTTGTTAAACGCCAAGGGCACCGGTGGCGCCTCTCGGCGGGACCGGTGCCCCCTTGACGTATCTGGTACGGCGGCTCAGGCAGCTACGGCTGCTTCGGCTCATCCGTGACGGGAGCCTGTCCAGGCTGACCGTCGTTCTTGGCCACGAAGTCGGAAGCGGCGTTCTGGACCTTGTCGACGTGACCGGCATACTTGCCGCCCGTCTTTTCGTCCACAAAATTCCCGGCCTTTTCGATGCCATTCTTGATGGCTTCTTCGTTGCCTTGAATGAGACCCTGAGCCTTGCCCTTCAGGTCGTCAATTAAACCCACGGGCACCTCCCTTCCTTCGCGGAGCCAGTTCGCTCCTCCGCGTCCGACCCTAACACCACTTGTCAGGGGTGCCAAGGGTTAGATGCGGGGCTGTGGACAAACTACGCCAAGGGCTTACTTTCCACCTTGTGGCGGGGGCTGTCCGGGTTCATGAGTGAGTGCTTGCGACCGTACGCGAAGTAGATCACCAGGCCGATGACCAGCCACACACCAAACCTGGCCC
>NZ_JABMCX010000231.1 GCF_013179505.1 Paenarthrobacter sp. CM16
ATTGGGAGACGCCGCCGGCGAGGGCGATGCTGCGGCCCGCCTGTTTGCCGAAGGGCTTGCTGCCGCGGAGGCGTCACCGCCACAGTGCCGCGCTGTTGGTCCCGCCAATGCCGCCGGTGAGGGTGCCGCCCTTGAAGAAGCAGAAGAGCGGCTCAGCACAAAAATCGCTGAGGGCCAGCCGCGAAATGGCGGACCCCAGCAGCCTTCCAAGGAATCGCCGACCGCCCCTGCACAGGAACAACTTAAACAGCTGGAGGAAAGTGCGAAACAAGCCCAGCGGGAGCGCTCGGAAGGGCAGGAGCGCGGGGAGTATCTGAGAAGCCCTGACGATGGTCCGCGCGTCGACAGGCCCTGGTGAACCTTTTATCCAACAAAGTTGACGAATTGTTGGACCCACATCGGGCAACAACGACGGCGGCCGGTCACCAAGAAGGTGACCGGCCGTCGTCGTACGTTGTTGGAGTTGTTTGCTACTCCCAGAGGATTTCGTCGTCCACCACGCCGTCTTCATCGGCCGCGACCACCAGGAGCTCGTCCGTGAAGTGTGATCCGAGCGTGAAGTCCAGGACGAAGTACCGTTCCGGCTGTCCCGGGTAGATGGCGACGTGGCCGAGCTTGAGGGCCTTGAGGAACACATCGTTGGTCAGCTGGCCCTTGTCCCGGACGCCGAAGACCGATTCCAGCTGCTCATCCTTGAGCTGTGAGCTATGGAAATGCAGGAACTGTTGGGGATTGGTGCCGTCCTGGTCGAGTTCGTCGGCGATCATTTCCCTGACTTGGTCCACCAGTTCGGGGAGGAAGCGCAGGCGGTAATCCACCTTGCGCATGGCCGCCTCGTCAAAGTGGTCGTGCGCAGTGACATTGAGGTCCAGTTCCAGCTGGTTGCCGGCGAGCTCGTGTCTGGCGACGAAACAATGTTCACGCCCGTGGTTGAGCTCGATCTCCCCAAAATGTTTGCTCGCTACCTTGCCCATGTGATCAATCTAACCCCATCAACCTGCGGGTTCCAGCACTTGGCAATATTTCACCTGCGCCGTTGCGGACCCTTGACAGGCGCGGTTTTCAGGGGGTGAAGTCCGCTCTTGCCGGAGGTGTCCCGGAGGGTATCGGCCAGCAGCTGTGTGAACAACTGCACTTGGGCGGTCCGCTTTTCGTTGATGAGCAGGGCGAAGACGTTTCGTGCCAATCGGATGTCCGGTACGTCAAGGACCACGACGCCGGATGGCCGGTTCCGCAGCGCCAGTTCCGGTACCAGAGATGCGCCCAGTCCGGCGGCGGTCATTTCCAGGCTGGCGTGGAAGTCGTCGCTGTAGGCCACCACGCGGGGGTGAAGGTTGCAGCTGGCGAAGAGCCGCTCAATCACCAGGGCGTCACTGGTGCCGGGGTGGTGGATGATCCACGGCATGTCGGACAGATGCGCTGCTTCGATCTCGGCGTCCTCGCGAATCTTCCAGGACGCAGGCAGCACCACCCGGAAATCATCGTCCCCGATCCACTGCCGCTCCAGCGAGTGCGGCCAAGCCAGGCCGGACTGCCCCACCTGGTAGACCAAGGCCACATCCAATTCGCCGCCGCTGCGCAGGCCCTGGATGGTTTGGGCGGGTTCGGCCACGGAGACCCGGAGCTCAATGCCCAACCCATTCCAGCGTTCGTTCCGAAGGATCTCGGGCAGCACATAGGTGGCAAGGCTTGGGAAGATGCCCAGCCTCAGTTCCTGGGCGGGGGAGTCGTTGGTCCTTGAGGCCGCCGCCATGAGGGCCTCGACGTCGGTCAGTACTTTCGAGGCGTGCCGGGTCATGGTCATGGCCGCTTCCGTGGGGACAACGCTGCGCGCTGACCGCTGGAAAAGCTCGACGCCGGTATCGCGTTCCAGCGCGGCCATCTGCTGGGAGACTGCCGAGGCTGTGTAGCCAAGCTGGGCGGCGGCAGCGGCAAAGGAACCCAAGCGGGTTACTTCCATCAGCGTCCGGAGGTGGAGGAGATTGACCATCAGCAGATTTTAGCTGTTCGCCACGCCACATTTTCAAAGTGTCACGACACGCCGTATCCCGGCGACACGCTGGAGATTAAATGTGGCTAAGTAGTCCACAGGGTGTGGATGACATCTCTCAATTTGGCGGAATCACGGACATTTTGAGGGCCCTTGCCTGTGGACGACCGGTGGATTGAATGACATACTTGTAATACATCATCTTGGGGTTCCAGTTCGACGCTTGCACTACATGTAGTATCGATTTACGGATTGAGCGGGAAACCAGCGCAAGACAAAATCAGAGCGTGTTGGCTGTCACGGCAGCCCGCGGGCCGGTATCGGATTCAGTAGTTAGTTCCGGTTGAGCCCGCCAGATACGAAGAGCGACAGACTTCAATTAAGGGGACAGGGATCATGACCGTAACGGTTTACACGAAGCCGGCCTGTGTTCAGTGCAACGCAACCTACCGGGCACTGGACAAAAAGGGCATTGCCTACCAGAGCGTGGATATCTCCCAGGATGCCGAGGCCCTTGAGCGCCTCAAGGCACTGGGTTACATGCAGGCGCCGGTTGTCGTAACCGAGCAGGACCACTGGTCTGGTTTCCGCCCGGACAAGATTGAGGAACTGGCACAGGCCGTTTCCTCCGTGGCCTAAGTTTCATTCAAACTTCGCCACCACAGCACACTCAGAATTCCTATGTAGTCGAGGTGACTCCCATGGCACCGCTGGCAGCGGCACCCGTACGCGATGCTGCGGAAGCTGTGACCACGAGGAGTCACCTCATCTACTTTTCCTCGACCTCCGAGAACACCAAACGATTCGTCCAAAAATTGGGCACGGATGCTGCGCGCATCCCGCTATATGCCCAGGATGCTCCGCTGAGAGCCCTTGAACCCTTCGTCCTTGTTCTGCCCACCTACGGCGGAACGAACGGCGAAGGTTCCGTGCCGAAGCAGGTCATCAGATTTCTTAACGATCCCAGGAACAGGGAACTGATCCGCGGTGTTATTGGAGCAGGGAACACCAATTTCGCGGACAATTACTGCGCGGCGGGGGACATCATCTCCGTCAAGTGCAAGGTGCCGCATCTTTACAAATTTGAACTCATGGGAACGCCGGAAGACGTTCAGCGGGTCAACGAAGGGCTGGAAAAGTTTTGGACACAACTGTCGCAGAAACAGAAGTAACCGGGGGCGCTGTGGACACGGTCAAGAAGCCGCTGCCTGAGGCTTTCAAGGGCTTGGGCTATCACGAGCTCAACGCCATGCTGAACCTGTATGGCCCCAACGGCGAGATCCAGTTCGAAGCCGACCGTGAAGCTGCGCACCAGTACTTCCTGCAGCACGTAAACAACAACACGGTGTTCTTCCACGACCTGGAAGAGAAGCTCGACTACTTGGTGAAGAACCAGTACTACGAGCGCGAAACCCTCGACCAGTACACGATGAACTTCATCCGCGACCTCTTCAACCGCGCGTACAAGAAGAAGTTCCGCTTTGAGACCTTCCTGGGCGCCTTCAAGTTCTACACGTCCTACACACTGAAGACCTTTGACGGCAAGCGTTTCCTGGAGCGCTACGAAGACCGCGTCTGCATGGTTGCCCTGCACCTGGCACGCGGCGACGAAGAGCTGGCCAACCGCCTCGTCGATGAAATCATTGACGGCCGTTTCCAGCCGGCAACCCCCACGTTCCTCAACGCCGGCAAGGCACAGCGCGGCGAGCTCGTCTCCTGCTTCCTGCTCCGCATCGAAGACAACATGGAGTCGATCGCCCGTGCCATCAACTCCGCGCTCCAGCTCTCCAAGCGTGGCGGCGGTGTAGCGCTCTCGCTCACCAACATCCGCGAGCACGGCGCCCCGATCAAGCAGATCGAAAACCAGTCCTCCGGCGTCATCCCCGTGATGAAGCTCCTCGAAGACAGCTTCTCCTACGCCAACCAGCTCGGTGCCCGCCAGGGTGCAGGTGCCGTGTACCTGCACGCCCACCACCCGGACATCCACCGCTTCCTGGACACCAAGCGCGAGAACGCTGATGAGAAGATCCGCATCAAGACCCTCTCCTTGGGTGTTGTGGTTCCGGACATCACGTTCGAGCTCGCCAAGAAGAACGAGGACATGTACCTCTTCTCCCCGTACGACGTGGAGAAGGTCTACGGTGTTCCGTTCTCCGATATTTCGGTGACCGAGAAGTACTACGAGATGGTTGACGATTCCCGGATCAAGAAGACCAAGATCAGCGCCCGCGAGTTCTTCCAGACCCTCGCGGAGATCCAGTTCGAGTCCGGCTACCCGTACATCATGTTCGAGGACACCGTGAACCGGGCCAACCCGATCGACGGCAAGATCACCATGAGCAACCTGTGCTCGGAGATCCTGCAGGTTTCCTCGCCGTCCATCTACGCCGAGGACCTCAGCTACGAGACCGTCGGCAAGGACATTTCCTGCAACCTCGGTTCCATGAACATCGCCAAGACCATGGACTCGCCGGACTTCGGACTCTCCATTGAGACTTCCATCCGCGCCCTCAGCGCTGTGTCCGACATGTCCTACATCAACTCCGTTCCTTCCATCGCCCAGGGCAACGCCCAGAGCCATGCGATTGGCCTCGGCCAGATGAACCTCCACGGCTACCTTGCCCGCGAGCACGTCCACTACGGTTCCGAAGAGGGCCTGGACTTCACCAACATCTACTTCTACACGGTGCTGTTCCACGCCCTGCGCGCTTCCAACCGCCTGGCCATCGAGACCGGCCAGAAGTTCGGCGGCTTCGAGAAGTCCACCTACGCATCCGGTGAGTTCTTCGACAAGTACACCGAGCAGGAATGGGCTCCGGAAACGGACCGCGTCAAGGAACTCTTTGCCGGCCACCACATCCCCACCCAGGATGACTGGCGCGAGCTGAAGGCTTCGGTCATGGAGCACGGCATCTACAACCAGAACCTCCAGGCCGTGCCGCCTACCGGTTCCATCAGCTACATCAACAACTCCACGTCCTCCATCCACCCGGTGGCCGCCAAGATCGAAATCCGCAAGGAAGGCAAGATCGGCCGCGTTTACTACCCGGCTCCGTACCTGACTAACGACAACCTGGAGTACTACCAGGATGCCTACGAAATCGGCTACGAGAAGATCATCGACACCTACGCCGCTGCCACGCAGCACGTGGACCAAGGCCTGTCCCTGACGCTATTCTTCAAGGACACCGCCACCACGCGCGACATCAACAAGGCGCAGATCTACGCATGGCGCAAGGGCATCAAGACCCTCTACTACATCCGTCTCCGCCAGCTCGCGCTGGAAGGGACTGAGGTGGAGGGCTGCGTCAGCTGCATGTTGTGATCAACCTTTATCGGTTGATTAATGGTGGCCATGGCCACCTTCAAAACTAAAGATTGCGACGGCGGGCCACCACCCGCCGTCGTAGGCTTATCTCAAGAAAAACCATCGCTTAAAGGGGATGAAATGACCGAAAAGGTCAAGCTGCTGACACACGTCGAGGCCATCAACTGGAACAAGATCCAGGACGATAAGGACGTTGAAGTCTGGAACCGGCTGGTCAACAACTTCTGGCTCCCGGAGAAGGTGCCGCTGTCCAACGACGTCCAGTCGTGGCACACCCTGACGCCGGATGAGCAGCAGCTCACCATGCGCGTCTTCACCGGCCTGACGCTACTGGACACGATCCAGGGCACGGTCGGCGCTGTCTCGCTGATTCCGGATGCGATCACCCCGCACGAAGAAGCTGTGTACACCAACATCGCCTTCATGGAGTCCGTGCACGCCAAGTCCTACTCGTCCATCTTCTCCACCCTGTGCTCCACCAAGGAGATTGACGACGCCTTCCGCTGGTCCCTCGAGAACGAGAACCTGCAGAAGAAGGCGCAGATCGTCATGGATTACTACCAGGGCGACGATCCCCTGAAGCGCAAGGTTGCCTCCACTCTGCTGGAGAGCTTCCTGTTCTACTCGGGCTTCTACCTGCCCATGTACTGGTCTTCCCGCGCCAAGCTCACGAACACGGCCGACCTCATCCGCCTCATCATCCGTGACGAGGCCGTGCACGGTTACTACATCGGCTACAAGTTCCAGAAGGGCTTGGAGAAGGTTTCCGAGGCCCGCAAGCAGGAAATCAAGGACTACACGTTCGAGTTGCTCTTCGAGCTGTACGAAAACGAAGTCCAGTACACGCACGACCTCTACGACGGCGTCGGCCTGGCCGAGGACGTCAAGAAGTTCCTGCACTACAACGCCAACAAGGCCCTCATGAACCTCGGCTACGAGGCCATGTTCCCGGCTTCCGTCACCGACGTGAACCCGGCCATCCTGTCGGCCCTGTCCCCGAACGCCGACGAGAACCACGACTTCTTCTCGGGCTCGGGCTCCTCGTACGTGATTGGCAAGGCTGTCAACACGGAAGATGAGGACTGGGAGTTCTAAGTCGTCTATTAGTCGACCACCAAAAGGCGGGCAGCGAGCAGTCGCTGCCCGCCTTTTTCGTGCCTGGTCATGTTCTGGAGGGTCTGTGTCCGGGTAGTGGTGGGGCTTTGGATTGGTAGGTGTGTCCTGTGGGGGTGCTGATGCTCAGGGTGTGGGTGCTCAGGGCGTGGGTGTCTTCGGGCAGGGGTGTGGCGTTCCAGCCGGGGTTTTCTTTGGTGTGGTTGCAGGCTTCGCAGAGCCCTGCTGCGTTGTCCACGGTGGTGGCCCCGCCGGAGCGCCACGGCACGACGTGATCGATATGCCGGATAGGCGCGTCACTGTAGGGTGTGCGGCAGGTATGGTCGCGGGCTTCGATGAATCGCCGGTGCCGCTGCGGGAAGAGCCTGGCTTTGGAGTCCATGGCCAACAACTCGCCGGTGTCCGGTGCGGTGTAGAGCCTCCGGAGCCAAACGTTGAACTCCTGGTCCTGCCCGGGTGCCGGCTGTAGGTCCTGTGCTGGGGCACCTCGTGCTGGTTGCCGGCCTTGACTGGATGTTGACCGGATGCCCGGCGGTGATCCGTGGCCTGTCGGGCTGTCTGGGGCTGGTGTTGGTGTCTCCGCCCACCGTGATCGGTAGCTTGTCGGCTGAACCGGCTGTTCCGGGTGGGTTGCTGCGGCACCTCGTGCTGGTTGCCGGCCCTGTTCGGGTGGTTGTTTTCCTCGTGCTGGTGTCTCTTCGGCGGCGCCGATCAGGGTTCTTGCCCAGGGTGCGGGGACGATGCCGTAGCCGTGGAGCCGGGCGGGTTCGGAATCGCTTTGGAACAGGGTCCGGTCGGTCATGACGAGCTGGAGTTCGACCCCGGAGATCCCGTCTGGGGTGCCGGTGGTCCGTTCAACGAGGGTGTCGGCCATGACTTGGCCGCGGGTCCTGGGGTCACCGCTGGACCGGGCAGAGTCAGCGGTCCGGGTCAGTGCCGCGTACACGGCGACGCCTTGGGCCACCGGAAGCAGCGCGGTCAGGTACGTCATGGTGTCCGGTGCCGGTCGCAGGCTTACGGTTCGTTCGGTGGCGGCGTGGCTGGCGCGCTGGGCCACGGACCGCGGATCCCGACGATACGCAGCGGCTTTCGCGGCCGCGATGATGGCTTTGTCTCCGGCGCCCTCGAACGTCCCGGCATCGGGGGCGAGCTCTTCATCCACCGCGGCCCGGTCTTCGACGGACAGGCAGGCTGTTTCCTTGACCAGCAGCGTGGCCCGCCACTCATTGAGCAGGCCTTTGTTCAACGCCGCCAGGGTCCGCGGCATCTCCGTGACCAACGCTTTGGCAA
>NZ_JABMCX010000232.1 GCF_013179505.1 Paenarthrobacter sp. CM16
CCTTGATCATGTCGTAAACGCTCAACGCCGCCACCGAGGCCGCCGTCAGTGCTTCCATTTCGACGCCGGTCACCCCCTTGGTCTTGACGGTGGCCAGGATGTGCACCGCGTCAGCACGCAAGTCGAAATCCACGGTGACCTTGGAGATCGGCAATGGATGGCACAGCGGGATCAGGTCCGGTGTCTTCTTTGCCGCCATGATCCCCGCCACCCGCGCGACGGCGAGCGCGTCGCCTTTGGGCAGCTCGCCGGCGCCCAGGAGCGCCATTACCTCAGCGGTGGTGCGGACGGTTGCGGTGGCGGTGGCTTCACGCGTGGTAATTGCTTTGGCGGAGACGTCCACCATCTGCGCGGTTCCGTCCTGCCTGAGGTGGGTCAGTCCGCCGGCATGTTCTGTTGTTGTCCCGGGAGTTTCATTCACAGCATCCATACTTCCACTTCAGCTCCCGCGGTGAGTTCCGTGACGCCGGCCGGGATATGCACCAACGCATTGGCCCGGGCCAAGGCATGGACCAGATGCGAGCCGGCGCCACCTTCCATGTGGATCGTGCCATTGCCTGCCAAAGTGCCCCGCCGGACCTGGTGCTTTCCGCCCGGCGATGTCAGCGCTTCAGCCAGGCGTGCCTTCTGAACGGGCCGTGGAGCCGGAGCGCCCACAACCTCGGACAGGGCAGGCCGAAGGAACATTTCGAAGGAGACGAGGCAGCTGACGGGATTTCCGGGAAATCCGAGGAACGGGACGCCGTTGAAGGTCCCCAGGCCCTGCGGCCCGCCGGGTTGCATGGCAACGGGGAGGAAATCAACAGGGTGGCCGGCCAGGGCCTGGCGCACCACCTCGTAGGCTCCCTTGCTTACTCCTCCGGTGGTGACGATGAGGTCCACGGCAGGGCCCCCTTGGCGGGTGTGCTGCTGAAGGACCGCCAGGAGGCTGGCGGGGTGGTCATCTGAGATACCCGAACGGACAACGTCAAGGCCTGCCTGGCGCATGGAGGCTTCCAGGAGCGTGCCGTTGGAGTCAAAAATTTTGCCGGCCGTGAGTTCTTCCCCTGGCTCCACTACCTCGTCCCCGGTGGTGACCAGGAGGACGCGCAGCGGTTGCGGGATGTCAACAGTTGCCAGGCCCAGGGCCGCCAGCAGGCCAAGCTGGGCCGGTCCCAGCAAGGTCCCGGCCGCCAACGCCATTGAACCTTTTTCGATGTCGCTGCCGCTGTTGCGCACATAGGTACCTGGAGCCACTGGGGGAAGCTCTACGAGGACATCCGTGGCGGCGGGCTCAGGGAAGGAGCTGGGGTTCGCCTTCTCGATGGGCACGACGGCGTCCGCGCCCTCGGGAATCATGGCTCCGGTCATGATGGGGGCGGCAAAGCCGGGCTTGAGGGGAGCCGGCGCCGCACCTGCCGGGACGGGCGCTGTAACACGGAGCTCCGCACCAGAGCTTGGGATGTCCTGCGAGCGAACGGCAAAACCGTCCATCTGCGAGTTGGCAAACGGCGGCAACGACAACGGGGCGTAGATGTCCGCAGCGAGCGGCTTTCCCAGTGCTTGGAGCAGTGGCACGCTCTGGTTGCCCTTGGTGATGGCAACGCCTGCCAGCAGTTCCATCACTGCCTGGCGATGGACTGCGACTGATCTGGGCACGGACAACCTCCTGTAGTGACACACCGGTTCTCGGAAACTCTCCGGACCTACCCAGACTAGGGCCTCAGCCCACCTTGACGCTGATGGTGTGATAGCCCGTGGCGCCGTCCGGAGCCACCGGAGCTTTGTCCTCGGTCTGCGGCTGGCCGGTAGAGTCGGTGGCCCGCACTTGTACCTCGTAGTCACCGGGTATCAGGTCAAGGCCCAGTTGCCACTGGTACCAGGTGTCGGTCGAAATCCCCTTGGCGAGCGTAGCCTGCCGCCAGGGTCCGCGGTTGACGCGAAGCTCTACGCCGTTGATGCCCCGGTGCTGGGCCCAGGCCACACCCGCGAATTGCACCATTCCTGCCTGGACGGACCTGCCGCTGCGGGGTACATCGATGCGGGACTGGGTTTTGATGGGGCCGCGATCACTCCAACCCCTCGGGGTCCAGTAGGCGGTATCGTCTGCGAAGCGCGTGACTTTCAGTTCGGTCAGCCACTTGGTGGCCGAGACGAATCCGTAGAGTCCGGGGACGATCATCCGCACGGGGAAGCCGTGCTCCAAGGGAAGCGGCTCGCCGTTCATGCCCACCGCCAACAGTGCGTCACGGTTGTCGGTGAGGGCCTCCAAGGGTGTGCTTGCTGTCCAGCCGTCATTGCTGGTGCTTAGCACCATGTCCGCGCCGGCCTTGGGTCCGGCCATGGCCAAAAGCTCACGAACCGGCCAGCCCAGCCACAGCGCATTGCCGATGAGGTCCCCGCCCACGTTGTTGGACACGCAGGCGATGGTGATGTGACGCTCGGTCATGGGTTTGGCCAGAAGGGTGGCGAAATCGAGCTCGACCTCGTTCTCCACCATCCCGGTCACCTTCAGCTTCCACTGCGGCGGATCGATGGCAGGGACTGTCAGTGCTGTGTCGATCCTGTAGAAATCGGCATTCGGGGTCACCAACGGACTGATGCCCTCTACAGGGAGCGAGGCGCCAGCGGGTATTGCCGGGGCCGGGGTTGCCGGCTGAGGGAGAGTCATGGAACCTCTGAAACCCGAAGCCACGGTGGTGGCACGGGTGAGAACGGCAGTGACGGTTCCCGCGACTACTGCGGCGAGGGAGGTTCCTCCGAGCGCATTCAGGAAGCTTCGCCGGGCCAGTGGCGCCGGATCATGGCCATCGCGCGCCCCTATTGTTCCGGCCGGCGTTGTTCCGGCCGGCGCCCACGTGGTGAGCCGGCGAATGAGCATGCGCAACAGCAACATGGTGACTATCGCGGCGACGATGGGGGCCAGGGCCGCCTGCGGACCAGCTTGGGCCCGCGTTACGACGGCGGTCAGGCCCGCCGCGCCGGCCACCCCGGCCAGAGCCAGTCCCCAGCCGGTACGGCGCTGCTCCAGAACACCGGCCAGTGCTGCCAACAACGCCGCAACTATTCCGATCGATGCGATCAGGACGATTTTGTCTGCGGTGCCGAATAACTGGACGGCAAGGTCCTTCACGCCCGGAGGCACGGCGTCGATCACGGCCCCGCCCAAAGCGGTGACGGGGGAAACCAGGGGGCTCAGCACGCCTGCAGCCAGTTCACCGGCCGCGATCCCGGCACCACCCGCGGCGAGACCGGCCGCGGCAGCCCACAGCCGTGGGCGACGATGCGCTCGCGGCGGCGTGGAAACAGCAGTCTCCTCGGTGCCTTCGGTTTCCTGCTTGCCTGCGGTTTCCTGCTTGCCTGCGGTTTCCTGCTGATCCATGCGCGGGCCCGGCTTGTCCACACTGCTGGGCATGTTCATGAGTGGCCTCCTGGGCGCTGGTCGGCTGAAGTCCCGAACGTAGCCGGGAGGGAAGATGACGGACGATCTTGGTCGGGAAGTGACCCAGCCGGAAGAGGCCCGTCATGAAGTGGAACAGCGGGTAGCGGGATGCCCGGTAGGGAGCCTGCCGGCAGGGACAGCGTAAACCGGCAACCGCCGTCGACGTTGTCCACGGTGACCGATCCCCTGTGTGCCTTGACGATGCCGGCCACCATGCTCAGGCCGATGCCGGCACCGCTGTAGCTGCCCTGCAGCCCGTCAGCAGTTCGCCGGGCGGGGTCTTTCTGCCAACCCGTCTGGAACAGGTGCGGCAGGTCCTCGCTGCTGATGCCCCCGCAGTGGTCCTGCACGGCAATGACTGCATTCCCGCCGTTCCGCCCCACACTGATGTGGACCTCGGTGTCCGGCCTGCTGTAGATGATGGCATTGAGCAGGATGTTCCGTACGGCCCGGGCGAGGCTGGGCCCATCGGCAACGGCCATGCACTCGCGGTCACCACCGCCGTCGAGCGTGATGCCCCGTTGGGCGGCCAACGGCGCGAGGTCGGCCAGCGCATCACTGACGAGGTCGTAAAGGTCCAGCGGTTCAGCACGGAGACGAAGCGTGCCTGCCTGGATCTTGGACAACTCCAGGAGGTCGTTGACCATGGCAGTCATCTGCTCGGTCTGGCTGATGATCTTCCGGTAATAGCCGGGCACATCGGATGCCATGCCGTCTTCAAGGGCTTCGGTCATGGCCCGCATGCTGGCCAACGGGGTCCTGAGGTCGTGCGAAATCCATGACACGAGCTCTCGCCGGGCAGTCTCAATGGCGGCTTCGCGTTCGCGCGACTCGGCCAGCCTGCGGCTGCTGGCCTCCAGTTCCTTGGCCAGTTCGGCAAGCTCGGACGTCATGGCCGGAGCACTGCCCCGGCCCTCCCCGGTGTGGTCCAATGTCTCACCACGTCCAAGGCGACGTGCGGCATCGACCAACCGGGCAGCGTTTCGGGACACACCCGCGCCCAGCATCAAGGACAGGGCCACCGCCACCACTGACGCCATCGCCAGGATGTACCACATCACTTCCAGGTCCCTGGCGGAAATGAACATCGCGTTGAATGCACTGACCATCCCTGCCACCAGGACCGCCACCGTGGCCACCACCACCAGGCAGATCTGGGTCAGGACCGAGGCCCGGCGCAGAAACCGGAGGATGAGCAAGGTTGCAGCGCCGATGAGGACAGCCCAGAACAGGACCCAAGCAAGGATGGTCCAGAGCTCATTGCCCTCCATGGCCACGCTCCCCGCCAGCGGGCTGCTCCGCTGCCTTGCCGGCGCCGGAATCGAACCGGTATCCCACGCCCCAGACCGTCTTGAGCAGCTCCGGCTTGGTGGGGTTGGCTTCAATCTTTTCCCGGAGGCGACGCACGTGCACTGTGACGGTGGAAAGGTCGCCGAAGTCCCAGCCCCATACGGCCTTGATCAGTTCCTCCCGGCTAAAAACCTGGTTGGGCCGCCGCATCAGGAAGGCCAGGAGATCGAATTCGCGGACCGTCAGGGCCAGGGCAACACCGCGGTGGGTGACTGTCCTGGACGCGGGATCGAGTTCGAGTCCTGCGGCTTCCACTGGAGGTTCCGGCGTGAACTCCTTGACGCTGCGCCGGAGCACCGATTTCACCCGGAGCACCAGTTCCCGTGGCGAGAAAGGCTTGGTGACGTAGTCATCGGCCCCCATCTCCAAACCCAGGATCCGGTCATCTTCGGTCCCCAAAGCCGTGACCATGATGACCGGCACGCTCATGGTTTGGCGGAGCCGCCGGCACACCTCAACGCCGTCCAGTCCGGGCAGCATGCGGTCCAGGATCACCAGGTCAGGCTGGCGCACCGCGGCCAGCTGCAGGGCGGTGAAGCCATCCCCCGCCATATCCACTTGGAACCCTGCTTGAAGCAGGTAATCCCTTACCACATCGGCGATGGTCTGTTCGTCTTCGACCAGGAGGATGCGGCGATTCCCTGGTTCCGCTGATGATGCCGTAGGTGTGGTCACACTTTCAGCATAGGTTTGCCGGCCGCGCACAGCACCCGATCCGGGGTTCCGCGGCCCAAGCGTATGGAATCCGTAAGAACTGTATGACTGTAATCGGTGTCACTGATCCTGCCACGGTGGCGTAGCCTGAATTTATGAGTGTTCAGCTGGGAATGCCGGTGCCCCCTCCGGGCGGCGCAGCAGGCAGCAAGGAAAGTGGCGCCGCGGTACCGCCGCCCCGGCCAGCGGAAACGCCTGCGGGCTTGTGGGACCGTTATGGCCGGCGGGCTACGGATATGCGCCTGTCCCTGACGGATAAATGCAATCTGCGCTGTACCTACTGCATGCCGGCCGAGGGCCTTGAATGGCTCTCGAAACAAGCCGTGATGTCGCGGGATGAAATTGTCAGGATCGTCCGCATCGGCGTCAGCGCCCTGGGTGTCAGGGAACTCCGCCTCACCGGCGGCGAGCCTTTGGTACGTGCTGACCTGGTGGACATCATTTCCGATATCCGCAGGGACCATCCGGACCTCCCCATCTCCATGACCACCAACGGCGTTGGCCTGGATAAGAAGGCAGCGGCGCTGAAGGCGGCAGGCCTCACCCGGATCAATGTCTCGCTGGACTCTTTGCACGAGGAAACCTTCACCCAACTCACGCGCAGGCCCTTCCTGGATCGTGTCCTGGCCGGTGTGGATGCTGCATGGGCCGCGGGCCTGGGCCCGGTTAAGCTCAACGCTGTGCTGATGCGCGGGATCAATGATGCCGAATCGCCGGATTTGCTGGCCTGGGCGTTGGACCGCGGCTACGAGCTCCGCTTCATCGAACAAATGCCCTTGGACGCCGATCACGGGTGGACGCGTCGCAACATGATCACGGCCGAGGAGATCCGCGGCCTGCTGTCCCGTGACTTCGTCCTGGGCCGGGACTCCCGTGAACGTGACGGCGCCCCTGCCGAACGCTTTGAAGTCCGACGCCGGGACACCTCTTCGGGGGAAGCTACGGGTCCGGTTCTCGGTACAGTCGGCATCATCGCCTCCGTCACCGAACCCTTCTGCGCCGACTGCCGCCGAACCCGGATCACAGCCGAGGGCAAGATCATGAGCTGCCTCTTCTCCCGCGAAGAATTCGACCTCCTGGGACTGCTTCGTGGCGGGGCCACTGACCAGCAGCTGGCGGAACGGTGGCAGGACGCTATGTGGGTCAAGCCCAAGGCCCACGGCATGGACCATACCGGTCTCGGCGCAGCGGACTTTGTCCAGCCGGACCGCAGCATGAGCGCAATCGGAGGCTGAATCCTTGCTTGTCCGTTACTTCGCTGCCGCACGCGCGGCCGCAGGGGTCGAAGAAGAAGTGCACGTCCTTCCGGAAGGCGCCAGCCTTGACTCGCTCCTGGAAGCTGCCCTCGCCGTCGAACGCCCACTGCCCCCTGAAGGGACACCAACGCTGGAGCGCATCGTGGCCCGGAGCAGTTTCCTCCGCAATGAGGTGGCGGTGCGGGACCGTTCAGCGCCACTGGGTGCCCAGGACGTCATCGATGTCCTGCCACCTTTTGCCGGCGGCTGAGGCTCATGCTCTCCTAAAGACACTCCTCAATAGCGGGCTGAAGCCTGGTGTCCCTTCCAGCCGTAGATCGGCCGTGTGCACCAGGACGCCGTCCTCAACGCGGAAAGTGTGTCTGGCCACGCCGTCGGCGGTCCTCCGGTCCAGGGTCAGGATCCCTTGGTGCCAGGACCCCCGGACGGGGCTGGCGGGCGACCTCCCCAGACTGTCCACGTAGTACCAGAGGGTGTCTCCGTGGTCCCGGTCAACGGTAAACATGCCATGCCCTTCAAAGTGCGTGCCGTCCGGTTCCCTGTGCCGGTAGCTCTGGACGACTGCATACCCGCCGGCGGCTTTGGTGAAAACCACCTCCGCTTCCACGGTCCGGGCACTCCCCCACGGCGAGGCTGCAACTTCGGTGATGCCGCGCCAGTGACCGATGAAGTCGTGCAGCATCTCCGCAGCTTGGCCGCTTGAGGGCTGGTTCATCGCCTCTCCTATGTAGTCAGGGCAGCATCATCACTGTGTGATCATGCTGCCCTGCTGACAGTGGGTGAGTCCAGAGATTCAGAGGCCGAAGGTCTCGGTTTCCTCGAAAGGACCTACCACCGTGATGGTCCGGGGCGCCGCTGCGAGTTCGCGGGCGAGTTCCTGGACTTCCTCCACAGTGACAGCCTGGATTCGGGCCAGGGTTTCGTCAATGTCCTGGAATTCTCCGGAGACCAGCTCTGC
>NZ_JABMCX010000233.1 GCF_013179505.1 Paenarthrobacter sp. CM16
GCGCGACGGCAGAGAGGGTCAATTTGGAGGGTCGTTCTTCGATGCTCACAGTGTCCGCTTTCGAAAAGTTTCGGTTGCAGACAGTGTGCATTGCCGGATGGACTCCCGTCAATATGAACCCTGCGAGCTTGAAAGTGCCTGAAAATAACCCTTGACGGTGACCTGCCTCACGGCTAAGTTTGGTGGGCACTTCCGAAAGGACCTTCGAAACATTTCGAAAAGTTCATGGAAAGGGGCGATCGAAGCAGATCCCCACACCGCGGAGTGCGGCTTTTACACGAACAACCGGGCCATCAGCGTCGAGCCCGAAGGACGAATGGAAACTGCACATGAATAGTCTCAAGTTGCGCACCGCCGGAATGGCCGTCTCTGCAGCCGCCTTGTCGATCTCCCTCGTAGCCTGCGGGTCCTCGGGACCGGCCGGCACGGGAGCCTCAGCGGACTCGGCAACCATGTGGGGACTCACCGGTGGTGACCAGCCCGTGTTCCAGGCATCCGTTGACTCTTGGAACAAGGCGCACCCCGACTCCGCCATCAAGCTCGATTTCTTCGCCAACGATGCCTACAAGACCAAGGTCCGCACCGCCGTCGGCGCCGGCCAGGGGCCCACCCTGGTCTATGGCTGGGGCGGCGGGGTCCTGAAATCCTACGTTGATGCCGGCCAGGTGGATGATCTGACGGGATTCCTCAAAGACAACCCTGATGTCCAGGGCCGCTACCTTCCCTCGATCCTCGAGAGCGGCGTGATCGACGGCAAGACCTACGCATTGCCCAACAACAAAGTGCAGCCCGTAGTGCTCTATTACAACAAGGAAGTCTTCGAGAAGATCGGAGCCGAGCCGCCCAAGACCTGGGATGAACTCATGGCCCTGGTACCAAAGTTCAAAGATGCCGGCGTTGCGCCCTTCTCCTTGGGCGGACAGTCCAAGTGGCCGGACCTGATGTGGCTTGAATACCTGGTGGACCGGATCGGCGGTCCTGAAGTCTTTGCAAACATTGCAGCCAACAAGCCGGACGCCTGGTCCGATCCCGCAGTGATTGAAGCGCTGACCAAGATCCAGGAACTGGTGGATGCCGGCGGCTTCATCAACGGCTTCTCCTCCATTGCTGCGGACAGCAACGCAGACCAGGCACTCTTGTACACCGGCAAGGCCGCCATGATCCTGCAGGGCAGCTGGATCTACCAAGGCATGAAGAAGGACGCGGCTGACTTCGTCTCCAGCGGAAAGCTCGGCTACACCCCCTTCCCCACGGTGGAGGGCGGCAAGGGTGACCCGGCAAACGTTGTGGGTAACCCGTCCAACTTCTGGTCCGTCTCTTCCAAGGCCACCGAGGAACAGAAAAAGACCGCCCTGGAGTACGTCAAGGACGGAATGTTCAATGACGAGAACGTCCAAAGCCTGATCGACTCAGGTGCTGTACCCGTGGTCACCGGGATCGAAGACAAGCTCGCAGCCTCCCCTGACAAGGACTTCCTGACCTACGTCTATGGCATGGCCAAGGATGCCCCGGACTTCACGCTTTCCTGGGACCAGGCGCTCAGCCCTGCCCAAGGAGATGCCATGCTGGCCAACCTTGACCAGATCTTCCTGAAGAAGATCACTCCGGAACAGTTCGCTTCCACCATGAACGCGACGATCGGGAAGTAATCCGGTGTCCGCAACTACCACGACTCCACCACGGGCACCGGCCGCCAAGCGCGCGACCGACACCCGACGGACCCTGGAAAAGGGTCCGTCGGGGTGGCTGGCCGTACCGGCCCTTGCCTTCTTTATGCTCTTCGCCATCCTCCCCCTGCTGGGAGTGCTGTTCCTGAGCTTCACCCGCTGGGACGGCCTGGGCGAGATCAAACTGGACGGGCTGTCCAGTTGGAATACGGTCCTGGCAGATCCCGTCACGGGCAACGCCTTGTTGGTGACAGCCAAGATCATGTTCTTCTCATTCATCGTCCAAGCGCCCATCAGCCTGTTGCTCGGTGTCTTCACTGCGGCCAGCCAGAAGTATCGTGCGGCACTGGCTGTGCTCTACTTCGTGCCGCTGCTCCTGTCCTCCGCCGCAGTCGCCATCGCCTTCAAAGCGCTGCTGGACCCCAACTTCGGGCTCGGCCCTGGGCTGGGCCTGCCGTTGCTCGCCCAGGACTGGCTGGGCAACTCGGACCTGGTGCTGTTCGTGGTGGTCTTCGTCATTGCATGGCAGTTCGTGCCGTTCCACACCCTGATCTACCAAGGCGGCGTCCGGCAGATCCCCGCTTCGCTCTACGAGGCTGCCCAGATTGACGGAGCCGGGCGTATCCAGCAGTTCTTCAACATCACCCTGCCGCAGCTGAAGTACACCATGATCACTTCCTCCACCCTCATGGTGGTGGGCTCCCTGGCGTACTTCGATCTGGTCTTCGTACTGACCGCCGGCGGACCGGGCTACTCCACCAGGCTCCTGCCGCTGCACATGTACCTCACCGGCTTCAAAGCGAACGACATGGGGGCGGCGAGCGCCTTGGGAGTGATCCTCGTTGTGATCGGCCTTGCCCTTGCCCTGTTCCTTCAACGTCTCGGCGGCAAGAACCGCAACGCCAGCCAATTGGAAGGTGCGTAATGGCTTCCACTACCCAACTCCCCACAACCCCGGCGGCGCTGCCCCAACCGGTGACCACCCGCCGTCGTCCGCCGAAGCTTGGCCGTTCGCGGCCGAACTTCCTGGGCGGCCTGGGCGGCTGGCTTTGGCTGGCGATCATCATAGTTCCGGTGTACTACGTGGTAATCACCAGCCTGAAGAACCAGGCAGGGTTCTTCACTTCCAATCCGATGCTCCCACCGGCGGAACCAACCCTGGACAACTACAAGCTGGTCCTGGAGAACGACTTCGCCAAGTACTTCACCAACAGCCTCATCGTCACGGTCGGCAGCGTGGTTCCGGCACTCTTCGTCGCCTTCATGGCCGCGTACGCCATTGTCCGGGGCAAGGGAAAGTTCCTCAGCTGGACCAACAACGTTTTCCTCCTGGGCTTGGCCATTCCGCTGCACGCAACCATCATCCCGATCTACTGGATGATCACCAAGGCACACATGTACGACACCCTGTTGGCGTTGATCCTGCCGTCCATTGCGTTCGCGATCCCGGTTTCGGTCCTCATCTTGTCCAACTTCATGCGGGACGTCCCCAACGAACTCTTTGAATCGATGCGGCTGGACGGTTGCTCGGATTGGGCCATGATGTGGCGTCTGGCGTTGCCCATGACCAAGCCCGCCGTCATCACGGTGGGCATCTATAACGCACTGCATGTGTGGAACGGGTTCCTGTTCCCGCTGATTCTTACGCAAAGCCCGGACACCCGGGTGCTGCCGTTGTCGCTGTGGACCTTCCAGGGCGAGTTCAGCGTCAACATCCCCGCGGTGCTCGCCTCCGTGGTGCTGGCCACGCTCCCGCTGCTGGTGATCTATGTGGTGGCGCGCCGGCAGTTGCTCAGTGGCCTCACTGCAGGCTTCAGCAAGTAACCGGGCACTATCAAGCAGAAAGGACTTCCGATGACAGATCCTCAACCCTTGCGCGTGGGCATGGTGGGCTATGCCTTCATGGGCGCCGCCCACTCCCATGCCTGGCGTACCGCGCCACGCTTCTTTGACCTTCCCATGGTTCCGGAACTGACCGCTGTAGCCGGCAGGAACGAGGAAGGCGTGCGGGCAGCAGCCGGCAAATACGGCTGGGCCTCCACCGAGACTGATTGGCGCCGCCTGATCGAGCGCGATGACATCGACCTCATCGATATCTGCACTCCCGGCAATACCCACGCCGAAATAGCGATCGCCGCCCTTGAGGCAGGCAAGCACGTCCTGTGCGAGAAACCTTTGGCCAACTCTGTTGAGGAAGCCGAAAAGATGACGCTGGTGGCACGGGCTGCGGCCGAACGCGGGATTCTCTCCATGTGCGGCTTCAGTTACCGGCGCACGCCCGCTTTGGCACTGGCCAAACGGATGGTGGACGACGGCCGCCTGGGCCGGATCAGGCACGTCCGCGCCCAGTACCTCCAGGACTGGCTCAGTGACGCCGATGCGCCGCTGACCTGGCGACTGGATAAGTCCAAGTCAGGCTCCGGTTCACTCGGTGACATCGGCGCCCACAGCATCGACGCCGCACAATGGATCACGGGACTAAACATCACCGGTGTATCAGCGTTGCTGGAGACGTTCGTGAAGGAGCGCCCGGTGGGCGGCGATTTCGTGGGCCTGGGCGGTCACGGTGGCGCAGATGGTCCGCGCGGTCCCGTGACCGTGGATGATGCTGCCCTCTTCACCGCCCGTTTTGAGGCCAAGCACGACGCCGGTGCTGACGCCGGCCCCATCGGCATCTTCGAAGCCACCCGTTTCGCCTTGGGTCGCAAAAACGCCATGCGCTTGGAACTCAACGGCACCAAGGGATCCCTTGCCTTCGATTTTGAGGACATGAACTCCCTGCAGTTCTACGATTCCGCGCTGGAACCGGATGCAGGCTTCCGCAAAATCATGGTCACCGAGCCGTCCCACCCCTACACCGGCAACTGGTGGCCTACCGGCCACGGGCTGGGCTACGAGCACGGCTTCACCCATCAGGTGGTGGACCTGGTGAACGCCATCGGCACAGGCGAGCAGCCCTCGCCGTCGTTCGCTGATGCCTTACAGGTCCAAAAGGTACTGGCCGCAGTGGAATCGAGCGCGGACAACTCAAGCCGTTGGCAAAAAGTCTGAAAGGAAAACATGACAAGCAAGAACAAGACTGCACTGGTGGTCCGAGGCGGTTGGGACGGCCACCAACCGGTGGAGGCCACCGAGCTGTTCATTCCCTATCTCAAGGAGAACGGTTACGACGTCCGGGTAGAGGAATCCGCCAAAATCTACGCTGACTCGGACTACATGGATGGCGTGGACTTGATTGTGCAATGCATGACAATGACCACCATCGAGAAGGATGAATTCGAGGGCCTGCGGGCCGCCGTTGAAAAGGGCACCGGCCTGGCCGGTTGGCATGGCGGCATCGCTGATTCATACCGCAACAATTCCGATTACCTGCACTTGATCGGCGGCCAGTTTGCCTGCCATCCCGGCAAGCATGCTGACGAGCGGATCGGAGAGCAATCGGACAACTACGTCCCGTACACCGTGAACATGCTGCCCGCGGCGGCCGGGCACCCCATCACCGAAGGGATCGGCGACTTCGACCTCGTCACAGAGCAGTACTGGGTCCTGTCCGACGACTACATCGACGTCCTGGCCACCACCACCCAGAAGGTCCGGGAGTGGGACCCGTGGAACCGTGAAGTCACTTCCCCGGCCATCTGGACCCGACAGTGGGGCAAGGGCAAAATCTTCGTGTGCACCCCGGGCCACCGCGTGGAAATCCTTCAGGACACCAACGTCCGCACCATCATTGAAAGGGGCATGCTGTGGGCAAGCCGCTGAATGTGGGAGTGATCGGCTGTGGCGCCATCATTGCCCAATACCTGGCCAACTTCCGCAAGCTGGAATCGATCAACCTTGTGGCCGTCGCGGATCTGGACCCCGCCAGGGCGCAGGCCGTTGCCGACTCCTACGACGGCGTTCGGGCTTTGGATGTGGACGGGCTCCTCACCGCTGAGGACGTGGACCTGGTCCTGAACCTGACCATTCCTGCGGCCCACGCCGACATCGCGTTGAGGGCCATCGCCGCCGGCAAGTCCGTTTACGGCGAGAAGCCGTTGGCTGCCACGACGGCCGAGGCTCGGGAAGTCCTTGAGGCTGCCGCGGCGGCGGGAGTCGTGGTGGGCTGCGCCCCGGACACCGTGCTGGGTACAGGAATCCAGACGGCACGCAAAGCGATCGACGACGGCCTGATCGGTGCTCCTGTTTCCGCAACAGCAACCATGGCCACACCGGGCCACGAGCGGTGGCATCCAAACCCCGATTTCTACTACCAGCCAGGTGGCGGCCCCCTGCTGGACATGGGCCCTTACTATGTCTCGGCACTGGTCACTTTGCTGGGGCCCGTGGTTTCAGTGGTGGGCGCGGCCAGCCATACCCGCAGCGAACGCACCATCGGCTCGGGACCAAGGGCAGGCCAAAAAGTCCCTGTGGACATCGACTCCCATGTCACCGGGGTCCTGGTGCATGCCTCGGGAGCCCTGTCTACGCTGTTCATGAGCTTCGACGCCGTCAAGACCAAAAGCCCCAACATTGAAATCCACGGAGAAACGGGATCCTTGATCGTCCCGGACCCCAATCATTTTGACGGCGACGTGCAGTTGTTCGCCCTGGGCGCCGAGGATTGGAAAACACTCCCCGTTTCAGCCGGCTACGTGGATGCGGGGCGTGGCTTTGGCATCGCCGACCTCGCCGCGACTCCCGCCGGGCAAGAACCACGTGCCGGCGGCCAACTGGCTTTCCACGCCTTGGAGGTCATGGAATCCGTGCTGGAATCCGCCAGGAACGGACAGGCGGTAGCCATCAAGAGTACGGCCTCCCGGCCCCCTGTGGTTGAACTGACCGAACTCACGACGCCGGTACGCGCCTAGCGCTCCGGATGCCCGCCGAGTTGCCGGTTAACACCCATGTTGGGCGGAAACATGGGTGTGACCTGGCAACTCGGGGGTGCTGTGCCCTCAGACGCGGTGCCCGGCCCGGCGCAGTGTTGCTTGGGCGTGCTTGAGGATGGGTCCGTCGATCATCTTGCCCTTGAACTGGAACACACCCGTACCCGCGGCAACTGCGGCCGCCAGGAGTTCATTGGCTTGGGCTACGGCTTCGGGAGCCGGCGCGTAGGCTTCACGCACTACTGCCACCTGGTTCGGGTGGATGCAGGCCTTAGCTCCGAAGCCACTGGAAACAGCGTCCCTGGACTCTGCCAGAAGGCCTTCAAGGTCAGGGATGTTCACGTACACCGAGTCGATGGCTTCCTTGCCGGCGGCCTTGGCGGCAAGCAGCACGGCGGACCGTGAGTGCAGTGCGACAGCCCGGTAAGCGCCGTCGTCGTTCCTGCTGGAGAGGCCCCCGAGTGAGGCCAACAAGTCCTCGGCGCCCCACATGAGCGCTACGACGTTTGGTTGGGCTGCGATTGCGGAGGCGTTGACAATGCCTGCCGCGGTTTCGCAGAGGGCGATGACCTGATACCCGGCCAGGGCGTTCAGTTGCTGCGCACTCTCTGCCTTGGCCAGCATGACGGTCCGGTAGGGCGTCCTTGCCAAGGCTTCAAGATCGAGCTCGAATTCAGGGGTCCCCACCGGGTTGACCCGGACAATAGTGGCTTCCGGCTCCAGTTCCCCGCTACGGGCCTGTTCGATAATCGCGTCCCGGGCCGCCGGCTTGTCCGCAGGGGCTACGGCATCTTCGAGGTCCAGGATGACGGCGTCGGAGCGGTCAGCGGCCTTGCCGAAACGCTCCGGCCGGTCCGCAGGGCAGAACAGGAGGGCCGGGCCCATGGTGAAGGGGGTGGTGTCGGAAGAGGGCATGGAGATCCTTGCTTCTGGGTGCTGAAACTTCTCACGAGGATGGTGTCGGACTGGAGCCGGGGCCTAGGGCTGCGCTGCGTGCGCTTCCTTGG
>NZ_JABMCX010000234.1 GCF_013179505.1 Paenarthrobacter sp. CM16
TACCGGGCGGGGGAAACAATCTATGGCCCTCTCGAGCTCAAGAGCATCTGGATTAACCATGAGTTGAGGGACTTTGAGCTGATGGTCATCATTCAGGTCTCCGGCTGTGAACTCATCGCGGAACGGCTGCTTCAAGGCGAACCCCTTTCGGGGACTGACGAACCTCCCCTGGAAGTCGCCAACTCCATAGCCAAACAAAAGGGCTACCTGCTGCTGTTCGACCTGTCAGGGCAAGAACCAGACCTGGCCGAGGGGGCGGAAGCGGGATTGCGGGAGTTCTTCACGTCGGACGAATGGAATTCGCGGGACCCCCGAAAGACTCGTCGCATCTGACCGCCCGCGACCTGTCCTGAAGTGGACTGCAAGCGTAAAGTTCACCCCATGGGACCGACCCTGGATACGGTCATCATCGGCGCAGGCCAAGCCGGCCTCACGACGAGCTACTGGCTCACGCAATTCGGCGTCGAGCATCAGCTGCTGGAACGACGCGATTCCCTCGGCGGCGCCTTCCAGGACCGCTGGGACAGCTTCTACATGAACACCCCGAACCTTGCGCTGGACCTCCCCGGCATGCCGTACGACGGCGACGATCGGGACTCGTTCATCTCACGCATCGCTGTCGTCAACCTCTTCCGCCGGTACGCGGAGCTCATTGTCGCTCCGGTCCATACGGGCGTGGACGTAACCCGGCTATCCCCTGCGTCGAACGGCGCCTTCAATCTTGAGACATCGCTCGGGAACCTGCGGGCCAAGAACGTGGTCCTCGGGACGGGCGCATACCAAGTCCCCAAGATCCCCGCGCTGTCCGCCATGCTCCCCGCCGGCGTGACACAACTTCACACGCATGATTACCGCAACCCTGAGCAAATTCGGGAGGGCGCCGTGCTGATAGTCGGCACCGGTCAGTCAGGCGGACAGATCGCCGAGGAACTCCACGCCGCCGGCCGCGAAGTCCACCTCTCCGTCTCAATCGTCCCCGAAGCGCCCCGCAGATACCGCGGCCAGGACCTCATCTACTGGATGCTCGAAACCGGCAAACACGGCCCCGAGTTCGGCGTCAACGCCCTCACCCGTGAAGCGCTCCCCTCCCCCGCCGCCCGCTTCGCCCCGAACCCTTTGCTCTCGGGTACCGACGGCGGTCACGCCATCCACCTTCGCGAACTCAGCCGCCGCGGCATGCACCTGCACGGGCACCTGGAATCAATCGACGACGCCGACATCACCTTCAGTGACGACCTCGCCGATCGCCTGGCCATGGTTGAGTCGATCTTCGCGCAACGATCAGGAAAGGCAATCGATGCTTACATTTCGGCGGCGGGGATTGACGCGCCAGAGCAGGAACCGTTGCCGGACGACGACTGGCTGCCAGCAGGGCCGACGCAACTGGACCTCGCAGATGCCAACATCACGTCTGTCATATGGGCCAGCGGGTACAAACTCGACTTCAGCTTCATCGACACGCCAGTGATAGATGAGTGGGGCTATCCAACGCACTCGCGAGGCGTCATGGAAATCCCAGGGCTATACGTGGTGGGCCTGCCATGGCTGACGAGGCACTACTCAGCAATAGTCGGCGGAGTTGGACTGGACTCGGAGTACGTGGCCGGGACGGTCGCCGCAACGTGACAGTCTGACCAGTTACGCCCCGTCCACCATCTTCTCGGCGCCCTGGCGCCGCTCAAGGATCACCCAAACGACCGTCGTCGGGACCCCGATGAGCACCAGGAGCGCCATGCCCCAGAACATGCTGATCACTTGCGTGGATTGCAGAGTCACTACGGTCACCAGCAGGACTGTGGCGGAAATGTTCAAAACGCGGAGCTTACGTGCGGTAGTCATCTTCAGAATCGTTCCCCTTACGATGTCGTCCAAGAAGCCTAACGGCTCACGCCCATCAAAGACTTCGGATGGGTAGTGACGGTCTGTGCCGCGTTTGAGGCCAGTCACCCTCCTTGTTTAGAAAACCAAGGTTCCCTCTCGGAGAAAGTTGCTGTTGGGTACTCGTCCTCCTGAGGAGAATCGACGCGAGGCTCCAAGCCGTGGTCAGTAAGGTATTTCAGCGCCCGCTCGATGGCTTCAATCTTCCGTTTCAGCTCCTTGAGCGCAGGTGCCGACGCATCAGAAAACTCATCAAGCCGCTCGTGCTCGCGCCGCACCTCTATTTCGGTTTCTACGAGGACCGCCCAGAGACCTTCGTCAGGATCGAGATGCTGCCGCTGGCGCAGAATTGCTGCTGCGAGCCGGCGCTCAATAACGCCGACAAGAGTTTCCGCCGTGGTTCCTGGACTGGCTAAGCCGTATGCAATGCCGCCACCGCCGGCCGTAACGAGTGTGCCCGCAGTGAGCAGGCCGCCAATCATTCCGCCGGGGCCGAAACTGGCTAAGGCGCTCGTGATCACTGCCGCTCCTGCAAGGCCCGGTGCAGCAGCGAGCGCCAAGCCACCGGTCGCGACGACTATGGCTGCCGCGCCCGCGCCGAGGGCGCCCCACTTTATCCAATTGACCCCACGACTGCCGCTGAGTGCGTCTTGCGAAAGCTTTGCCGCTACGAACACGTCTGCGCCGTACTGGCCTCCCAGCCCCATCTCAGCGGCGAGGTCCTCCATGGCTTCCTGCCATAGCTTTCTGGGGATCGAGATCTCGAAGGGGCGTATGACATTTTCTGCCGCAAGCACCGTCAGAAGGACAACGGCATCCTCTTTCGTGATATGACTGCTCGGAAGCGGCTCGGGTACTGGAGTCTCTGGATCGGACACGTCGAATTCGAGTCTGGCAACTTCTGATGGCATCGCCCTGCCGTCGCGGAGGTTTCGTTCCCTGATGTCTTCGACGGCGGCCGCCTGCACTTGCCGAAGGGCCCCCGCAAAGCGATCTTTTCGTTCGCCTTCCAGGCGTGTCTTCATCAGGTAGGCGTACCGCAAGGCCAGGAGTGCGAAGTGCTCTGTGGCGTCCAATGGAATATCCAGCCCCCTACCTGCCTGCGCAACTTCTGTAGTTTTGGACCCGTAAAGGGCGAAGCCGATGGCGGCAGCCACCGCGTCATTCGCCAGATACTCGGCTGCCGCATGAGCAGAAAATGGCAGCGCCTTGGTGTTAATCCGAAAATCAATCATCCACGGAAAAGCGGACGACACGCCACGGTGGGCTGCCACAGGGTCAGCGACATTCCAGAAGTTCACCCACCATGCCAAATTCGTCGGCGGCTCACTCAGCGTGTCGCGAAGTTTATCCATGTCGAAGGCACCGTTCGCCAGGGGGCTCCCGATCGTGACCATGCCAGCCACCTCAAGGCCCACAGGCAAACGCCGGACGATGTCGGCGGCGATGACCGAACCCAGGCTGTGCCCCACGATCACGAGCCTCCCTGACTCCGGAAGTTTGCCCAGAATGCGGTCCAGAACCTGAGCTCGAATATTCGGATTATTCAGGTAGTTGTGCGCTTGCCGAAAAGGTGGCAAATCGACTGAGGCATTGACCGCGACGTCTCCGCCAATATAGCCGCTCCCTCTATCGTGACGCCCGAGCCTTGATTCCAGGGCTCCGATGCGGCGCTCGAATTCGCGACGGTTCTTTTTGGCCGCCTCCCGAAGAGGCTGCTTGATCGTTAAACCCGGCAGCGGGCACGGTTCGTCAGAGCCTTTTAATGCATGGGCGTATTTAGGGGCTATGACGCGCATTGGCTCCAAGCTGGGGTAGTCGAGTCGTTCCAGAGATTGCGTGAGTCCGACCATCCAGCGGTCCTCTTGGTCGCCACTTCCAACTCCATGCAAGAACAGCAAGATTGATTCGTTCGACAAGAAAAGCCCCTTCGCGTCCACCCCTGGACATCCGCGACGATGAACGCCAGGTCATTTGGGCAAGCATAGCTATGCAAAAGGTACTTTTCTCTCAACCGAAGCCTGTGAGGCGCGCTCTCCGGCGACGTGCATGCGTTTCAACCTAATGTAGGCGGTCCCTGCGAAATTAAGGCAGGTTGCTCTGCTGCTCGATCAAAGAAGGACTAACGACGCCACTTTCTACAGATCGGGCATCCTCCACCCCGTGCTCCTGCCACTGCCCATACGTCAGCCCTGTGGACGGGTCTTTCCAAGTCACCCGTCCATTGGTGGCCCTCCCTGCGACCACAGCTGCAGCCGCGCTAGGACTCTTGAACACGTAGTCCTTCGAGAATGCGAGATTCGAGCCGTTTGGGACCAAAACCCCATCAGAAACAAGGACTTCATGAAGCTTCGAGTAGCCGGGAGTGGATCCAACCCAACCGCTTCGGGCCGTGGATTCCGCCAGGACAACGAATTCGTTATCGGTCTCTTGTGCCCGAGCTAGGATCCCCTCGCTGCTTACTGTCATCTCGAATACAGGCGACTCAGAAGCTGAGCCCTTTGAGGCGGGCTCAAGACTTGCGAGGGTCGGAACGGCGCGCAGAGCGTCAACGCCCAAGACTGGCAGGACAATCCGCGCGTGCTCGATAAATTGCTCCATGTCCGAGACATCCGCCTCGGGTAGCGGGAGGGGTACCGGAGCAGTACCGTTGGTCACAAAGGAACGCCCAGCGACCTTGGCAATAGAGATGAAACGGCTCTCAAGATACCTGGCGTGGGCCTTAGTGAGGTTTGCATCCTTACTGGTCAGAATAATGGCTCTGTTCCAGAAGTCTTTGCCGCCTTTGTCCTCTGATCGGCTATGGATGCGGAGCCGCTCTCCGACCTCGTCAGCTTCTCCAATGTAAATAGCGTTAGAGTACGAGTCATTGGGATCATCGCCCAAAAGCAGGTACACCCCTGTGCGTTTCACCTCATCACGTTTCAGCAGCTCCGGTAAATCAGATCTGCCGGCGGCCATGATATGACCAGTCCAGTTCATGATCTCCGCCGTCAGCATTCCGCCTGGGGTTCCATCAACCAGGAACAGTCGCACCTGCTTACCAAGCACCATTCCGCCCTCCCCTCCTACCAAAAGCTGCCGCATTTAAGGCTTAGCAGAATCTTAGGCGCCGCCTCCAGCATCCACGGTGAACTCGCTCCGATAAGCATGTCCTGCTAGCTCACGCACACGCACCAGAAGAGCCTCCGGCTCCTGCGATAGATCCAACGGGAACTCCACCACGGACACCCCGGTGTTCAATACCCGGCGAACACGGGTTGCACCGCGGCCAGCGTATACAAGCCAAGCACGCGGCACCCCAAGCGCGGTGCAGTAAGCCAACATTTGGTAGTGGTCCGCATTTGGATACGCGCCACTAGCAGATGCAGCCTTGTACTTGGCATCAAAGATCATCGTCGGTCGTCCTCGAACCGAGTGCACTACGTCGACGTACATGCGCACCCTGTCACCACTCGAGTACCCGGCCTCGGCTTCGTCCATGAACGCTTCGTGTTGCCACTCCGTCAGCCCCTGGTATGGCTCCAGCGCCTCCTTAAGCGCGGTCGCAACAAAGTCCTCAAACACGGTGGCCACATTCACCACAAAAGACGCAACTGCACGGTGACCCATTCCAGCTTCGGCGGACATGTTCCGAAGGATGATCTCGGACAACCTCAATGCCGGCACGTAATGCCCGTTTATACGAGATTCGCTCCAAGACGGCAGCGGCGCTCCATGGTTCAAAGCCGAAACGCCGTCGAGTTTTGAGTCCAAGTGCGCAAGTCGCGCAACAAGTGATTCAGTCAAACGCGGAACATGGAGCATCATCCGAATGGCCGCACGAAGAATCTGGTTTTCCGCTACGTCCGAGGTGTAATCGTCATAGGACACTTCTAGTGGCAATAGCATCCCAGGCCGGCGGGTCATCTGATCGCCGACGCGAATGCGCCCTCTGACTGTTCGCAGTGATTCTTCCATGTGCACGTAGCCGTTGAGAGGGCCTCGTTCGAGTGCCCGTTCACCGTGCCTTGCAAGCGATTCACCCAGCGCAGCAAAGAGATCCTTATCCTCTTCCGCAGCCACGTTGTCTGGCCTAAACCCAGGATCGGCGGCGTAGCCCAGCAAAAAGAGCAGCCTGCTGAGACCTACCTTTTCCTTAGGGTTTACCCTGACCAGAAGGTCATCGATCTGGACGGCTCCAACCTTGCCAGAAGGCAGAATTGTCCAAGCACCGTTATGCGCCGGGACAACGGTAACCAAACCCGTATCCCGCAGGGTGGCCGCTACTTCGCGTTCCAGCACGACGGGCTCCGGGTAGCCCTGAAGCTCGTCGAGGATGATCTGCGTTGGCATTAGGCTCGCGCGTTGCCAGGGTCCGAAACATCGGCGTGCGGGCCGACGTCACCGCTCGCCTTGCGCCGAATGGCGGCGAGGCCGAACTTCTCACGGATCTTTTCCCGACTCATTTGCCCGAAATAGTGTTCCTCGAGCAACGGCAACAACTCGTACTTCCAGATCTCGGCCAGACCCTGATCAGTTTCCGCGTGCTCCTTCATGAAGTATGAAGGTCCTATCATCAAGTCGCGCTTCGTGTCACCAAGCTCGCTGTTCAGTGCATTTAGCAGGTCTGCACGCAGAGTCGGCTGCCCGGTCGTATCCAGGAAGCGCTCGAGCATGCCCGAGATCATGCCTTCCTGCGGATGAAGCTCCACAAAAGCGAACCGGCGCCGAATCGCGGCGTCCACCATGGCAATTGACCGGTCGGCTGTATTCATCGTTCCAATGATGAACAGATTCGGTGGCAGCACGAATGTCTGCTGCGGGTTGTACTGCAGGTTGATTCCCTGGTCACGGTACTCCAACAGGAAATACAGCTCACCGAAGATCTTGGCCAGATTCCCGCGGTTCATCTCATCGATGATCAGGAAATACGGCTTGTCACGGTTCCCGTCCAGCGAAGCCTCCGCGGCGATTCGCCGCAAAGGTCCGGGTTCCAGGCTGAAGCCAACATCCCCGCCGTCGGACTTCGCGGGACGATAGCCCTCAAAGAAGTCCTCGTACGCGTACGAAGGATGGAACTGTACCGTCTTGACGTGATCTCCGTGCTCCTCCCCCGCAAGGAACCGTGCGATCTTTCCCGCCAAGTAGGTCTTGCCTGTTCCCGGCGGTCCGTAGAACACAATCTGCTGACGTGTTTGTAGGAGCCGAATGACTTCGTTAATGTCGTCCCGCTCGACATGCAGTTTAGTTGCGAGGTCGGCGGTCGCTTCGCGCAGTTGAGGTACGACGACGGGCTGCGGCAGTGCGGTCGTCTCCGGTGTGGTGCCGTCCACCACTGGTTCGGCCGCCGACCACGCGCTGATGATGGAGAGCGCATCCGTGAGGTCGACGACGGATCCCTGTTCCTCCAACAACCGCGGCATCGGCGCCGGGAGATCATCATTGGCTATGGGTTCGCGGCGCCACGTGACTTGCCTACGCAAACGGGATGTCTCGTCGTCCACGTATTCCGCTTCGCCGGTGATAACGCCCAGGTAGAGGTTGCTTTCGAAGG
>NZ_JABMCX010000235.1 GCF_013179505.1 Paenarthrobacter sp. CM16
GCCGGGTCCGCAGCCGCCTCACCGCAGACGCCCACGGGCTTTGCAGCGCCCTCCCGGCCCGTGCTTTCCTGGGAAGCACCTTCAACAGTGAGCTGCACCAGCCGAAGGACGGCAGGCTGCCAGGGGGTGTTGAGTTCGGCGAGGGGTCCGAGCTGGCGGTCGGCAGCCATGGCGTACTGGGTGAGGTCGTTGGTTCCCAGCGAGGCAAACCCGACTTCCCGCAGCACAGTGGCGGCAGTCAATGCAGCGGAAGGAACTTCCACCATGACACCCGGCGTCTGGATCCCGGCCGCGGCACACAGCGAGGCGAAACGGCCGGCTTCGGCAGCCGTGGAGATCATGGGGGCCATGACCCACACATCGGCCTCGGATTCCGAAGCGGCCCGGGCAATTGCCTCGAGTTGGCGCTCCAGGACCCCTGGTGTGGTGAAGTCGGTGCGGTAGCCGCGTACACCCAACGCGGGGTTGGGTTCGGTGGCATCGGTGAGGAAGGGCAGGGGCTTGTCCGCGCCGGCGTCAAGGGTGCGCAGGACAACCTTCTTGCCCGGGAAGGCATCGAAGACGGCCTTGTAAGCTGCGGCTTGCTCGTCCACGGAGGGTTCGGTGTCCCGCTCCAGGAAGCAGAATTCGGTGCGGAACAGCCCAACTCCCTGGGCGCCCAAAGCGGCAGCTGCCACGGCGTCCTTGGCTCCGCCGACGTTGGCCAGAAGCGGGACCAAGTGGCCGTCCGCCGTCGTGCCGTTCCCGTCGAATTCGGCGAGGGTGGCGGAGGTTTCCGCCCACGCGGTAGCGGCCGCGCGGTGCTCATCCGTGGGTGAAGCGGCAACGAAACCAGCCGCGCCGTCCACATAGATCTCGGTTCCATCGGCGATGTCGTCAACGCCATGTGCCGCCACCACTGCGGGCAGGCCGAGCGAGCGGGCGATGATGGCGGTGTGGGACTGCGGTCCGCCGCCTGAGGTCACCAGTGCCTGCACCACCGCGGGATTCAGTGTTGCGGTGTCGGCGGGAGCGAGGTCCTCGGCCACCAGGATGAAGGGCGTGTCTGAGGCGGGGATGCCGGGAGCAGGAACTCCACGGAGCTCGGCCACGATCCGGGCGCGCACATCCAGGACGTCCGTGGCGCGCTCGGCCATGTAGCCGCCCAGGTTGTGCAGCATTTCGGAGACGGACGCGCCCGCTTCCCAGATGGCCCTCTCAGCAGAGGAGCCGGCTTTGATGAGCTTGCCCGCCGATTTTAGGAGCATGGTGTCCTTGGCCATGAGGGCGGTGGCTTCGAGGACGGCTTTGCCGTCGCCGGAAGCGTTGTCCGCGCGTGCCTTGAGCTCGTCATGGACGGCCTGTGCGGCCGCTTTCAAGCCCGCGACGGCGTCGTCCGGACTGACGTCCGCGCCCAATCGTTCTCCCGACGGCGGTTCGCTCACCGGCTTGGGCATCTGGCGGACGGGACCAATGATGCGGCCAGGGCTTACCCCTACTCCTTGGAAATTCTGCACTGAATCCTCTGTTCCTGCTTGTGGTTCAGGCCTCCGGCGACGGCACCGGGAGCCTCGAAAACTAGCCTACAAAATTCCTTTGTGAGCCACTTCATATAGCAACGCTATAGGTGCTAGGGTAGCGGTTATGAGTTTCGATGACCAGCTTCCGCCCAAAATTCGGTTGCTTCGCGCAGCGGCCGAGTTGCTGGCGAATTCGGAGGGGTCAGCGGTCTCAACGCGCCAGATCACCAAGCTTGCCGGGGTCACGGCGCCAACGCTCTACCACCACTTTGGCGACAAAGAAGGCTTGTTCGACGCCGTCGTATCGGCCGGATTTGAAGAGTATGTGGCAGGGGAGCGGGATTTTGCACCGTCCGGGGAGCCCTTGGAAGACGTCCGGCGGATGTGGGACAACCACGTCCAGTTCGGGCTGAGCCAACCCCATCTTTACCTGGTCATGTTCGGCAACATCAGGCCTGAGAGTCGCCCGGCAATCGTGGCAGATGCTGAAGCACTCCTGGAAGAAATGCTGAACAAGGCCGCCATTGCCGGTCAGATCAACGTGCCGCCCCGCGAGGCTGCCCGCAGCATCTTGGCGGCCAACGTGGGCGTCACGCTCATGCTGATCGCCGAACCGGTGGAGGAACGGAACCTCGAGCTCTCAACGATGACCCGGGATTCCATGATTTTTGCTGTCTCCACGGACACCGCCCGTGGCGCCGCAGCGGAGGACTCCGGTAAGTCCTCGGTAGTTGTTGCGGCAATCGCCCTGAATGCGGCACTGCAGGCCTCGCATTCAGACCAACTTTCCAGCTCTGAACTGAAGCTTTTCCTTGAATGGCTTCACCGCATTTCCAGCAGCTCCTAAGGCTGCGCTCTCTCTCGATCTATATCGACTGACCCCGCGCCGCCGCGGGACACACGTTAGGAATTCACATGGCAACAGAGACAGTTGCGAAGCCCCGCACCAGCGTGCGCGTTGGTGTACAAAAGTTCGGCACCTTCCTGTCCGGCATGATCATGCCCAACATCGGCGCCTTCATCGCCTGGGGCCTCATCACGGCCCTCTTCATCGAGAAGGGCTGGTTTCCAGTCGCTGAACTGGGCGGTTTCGGCACCAATGCCGAGGGTGATCCCAACGGGGGCATCGTCGGCCCCATGGTCACGTACCTCCTTCCGATCCTGATCGCCTACACGGGCGGCCGGATGGTCTATGACGTCCGCGGCGGTGTGGTGGGTGCTATCGCAACCATGGGCGTCATCGCAGGCACGGATGCGCCAATGTTCATCGGCGCCATGATCATGGGCCCGCTGGGTGCCTGGACCATGAAGAAGATCGACGCCCTGTGGGATGGCAAGATCCGCCCCGGCTTCGAAATGCTGGTCAACAACTTCTCCGCCGGTATCTGGGGCGCGCTGTTGGCACTGGGCGGCTTCTACGGCTTGTCCTGGGTTGTCCAGCGCTTCACTGATGGCGCCGGTGCAGTGGTTGGTTTCCTGGTCAACAACGGCCTGCTGCCACTGACCAGCATCTTCATCGAGCCGGCCAAGGTCCTCTTCCTCAACAACGCCATCAACCACGGCGTACTCACCCCGCTGGGCATCCAGCAGTCCTTGGAACAGGGCAAGTCCATCCTGTTCCTGTTGGAAGCCAACCCCGGCCCGGGCCTCGGCATCCTGCTGGCGTACATGTTCTTTGGACGGGGCGCCGCCAGGGCTTCGGCTCCGGGCGCAGCAATCATCCACTTCCTCGGCGGTATCCACGAGATCTACTTCCCGTACGTGCTGATGAAGCCCATCCTGATCCTCGCTGCAATCGGCGGCGGCATGGCGGGCATCGCCACCATGGCCATCACCAACTCCGGTCTTGTGGCTCCCGCCGCTCCGGGTTCCATCATCGCGGTGCTCGCGCAGACATCCCGTGACAGCTACGTTGGCGTGATCCTGGCGGTCATCCTGGCCACGGCCGTGTCCTTCCTGATTGCCGCGGTCATCCTGCGTACGTCCAAGAACAAGGGCGACGACGACCTCTCCGCGGCCACCTCCCGCATGGAAGCCATGAAGGGCAAGAAGAGCTCGGTCTCCTCGGCGCTGACCGGCAACAGCGCTGGCGCCCAGGACGGCACCGTGCTCACCCGTCCGGTCCGGAACATTGTGTTCGCTTGCGACGCCGGAATGGGTTCCAGTGCCATGGGCGCCTCGGTCCTGCGCAACAAAATCAAGGCGGCCGGCTTCCCTGACGTCAAGGTCACCAACTCGGCCATTGCCAACCTCAACGACAACTACGACGTTGTGGTCACGCACCA
The DNA here is from genome assembly GCF_013179505.1 of Paenarthrobacter sp. CM16. Classification (GTDB taxonomy): domain Bacteria; phylum Actinomycetota; class Actinomycetes; order Actinomycetales; family Micrococcaceae; genus Arthrobacter. The sequence continues at coordinate 3,785 of NZ_JABMCX010000235.1, forward strand.
GGACCTGACTGAACGAGCCCAGCCGAGGACGGCCAGCGCCGTTCACTACTCGGTGGACAACTTCATGAACAGCCCCGAGTATGACGACATTGTTGAGCTGGTCCGCAGCAGCAACACTGACGGCGCGGCTTCAGGCACGACGACGGAACCCGCCGCCGGCGCACAGCCCACCGCAGCTGCAACAACAGCAGCCCCCGCCCAGGGTGCGCATACCGCTGAACCGGCCGCCGCCGTCGAAGGTAAAGGTGTCCTGCTCCGCGAAAGCGTGATCCTGAACGGAACCGCAACGGACCGTGACGCGGCGATCGACGAGGCCGGAAAGCTCCTGCTGGACCGCGGTGCCGTGGATGTCAGCTACGTCCACGCCATGCACGAGCGCGAGGAATCCGTGTCCACCTACATGGGCAGCTTCCTGGCGATCCCGCACGGCACCAACGATGCCAAGGAACACATCAACCACTCGGCCGTGTCCATCATCCGCTACCCCCAGGGAATCGACTGGGGCGGCAAGCAAGTGAAGTTCGTGGTCGGCGTGGCCGGCCTCAACAATGAGCACCTCCACATCCTGTCTTCAATCGCCAAGATCTTCACCAACAAGGCACAGGTTGCCCAGCTGGAAGAAGCCACCACGGTTGACGAAGTCCTGGAGCTGTTCGGAAAGGTCAATGCATAGTGAAGGCAGTCCATTTTGGGGCAGGCAACATCGGGCGTGGCTTCGTGGGACTGCTGTTGCACGAGGCCGGTTATGAGGTGGTGTTCGCTGATGTTGCGGACGCGCTGATCAGCCAGCTTGCATCGGCCAGCAGCTACGACGTCCACGAGGTCGGCGAGAATCCGGCGGTCAAGACCGTCACCGGTTTCCGCGCTTTCAACTCGGGTTCGCAGGAAGCCGCGGTAGTGGAGGAAATCTCGACGGCGGATGTTGTCACCACTGCTGTGGGGCCGCACATCCTGAAGTTCGTGGCGCCGGTGATCGCCCGCGGGCTGGCCGCCCGGTCCACGGATTTGCCGCCGCTGCAGGTCATGGCCTGCGAGAACGCCATCAACGCCACGGACCTCCTACGCACGGAGATCCGGGCGGCCTGGGACGACTCGGCGGGCGACTTGGACGCCCTCGCGGTCTTTGCCAACACCGCTGTGGACCGCATTGTCCCCAACCAGGCGCCCGGTCAGGGCTTGGACGTCACGGTGGAGACCTTCTATGAGTGGGTCATTGACCGCACGCCGTTTGACGGAAATGCGCCGGTAATCCCGGGCGCTACCTTCGTGGACGAGTTGGGCCCGTACATTGAGCGCAAGCTGTTCACGGTCAACACCGGCCATGCATCGGCAGCGTATTTCGGTTACCAAGCCGGGCTGGAAAAGATCTCCGATGCCATGGCTGATCCGGCCGTGGCTGCCAAGGTCCGGGCTGTGCTGGAGGAAACCAAGGAACTGCTGGTAGCCAAGCATGGATTCGTTGAAGCCGAGCAGGAAGCGTATGTGCAGAAGATCCTGTCCCGCTTCACCAATCCGCACCTGCCGGACACCGTAAACCGGGTGGGCCGTGCGCCGTTGCGGAAGCTCAGCCGGCACGAGCGCTTTGTTGGTCCTGCGGCGGAGTTGGCAGAGCGCGGCGTGACGCCGGTGGCTCTCCTGGAAGCGATGTCCGCAGCGCTGCGTTTCGACGACGGCAACGATGACGAAGCCGTGGAGCTCGCCTCCTTGCTGTCCGAACTGGACGCGGCCGCCGTCGTCGAGCGGATTACGGAACTGACGGCGTCGCACCCGCTGTTCCCTGCGGTCCGGAAGCTTGTGGAGGACCGGCAAACCGAAGCCTAAACGCCATCCGAAAGTAACAAAGGCTCTCCAGCGGGAGAAAAATACGTGACTTCAGTCACAAAGACCCGCTGGAGGGCCTTTCGGTTTTGAAGTTAGCCTCACCTTACTAATAGAGTCAAAAAGCAATTAGGCAACACATCTATGACTTATTAGTGAGCGGAGTACCGGCGTGAAAAAGAGGCTGTCGAGCTACATCGGGGCACTGGCTGCAGGGGCCGCCTTGCTGACCGTTACGGCGTGTGGAGGCGGGGCAACGGCGTCTTCGCAGCCCGAGGAAGCCAGCACCATCACCATTGAGCACGCCCAAGGCTCCACCTCCAACGTTCCCGTGAACCCGGCCAAGGTTGTTACTTTCGATCTCGGCGTTTTGGACACCATGAACGCGCTCGGCGTCGAGCCCACCGGTGTTCCCGAGGCCAGCTACCCGGAGGCGCTCAAGAAGTTCTCCGAGGCCAAGTACGCCAAGGTTGGCTCCCTGAAGGAACCCGACTTCGAAGCCGTCAGCTCCGCAGCTCCGGACCTCATCATCGTCTCCGGCCGCACCGCCGGCGCCTACGAGGAACTGAGCAAGATCGCTCCCACCATCGATCTCTCCGTGGATGCGGCCAAGCCGATGGAAAGCTTCAAGGCCCAGACTGAGAAGCTCGGCAAGATCTTCAAGAAGGAAGACGAAGTCGCCTCCAAGCTTGCAGAAGTAGACAAGACGGTGGCAGAGACCAAGGCCAAGGCCGCCTCTGCCGGCAAGGGCCTGATCGTCCTGACCTCAGGTGGCGAAGTCACGGCGTACGGCGCCGGCTCACGCTTCGGCATCATCCACGACGTCCTGGGCGTTCCCACCGCCGCCGACGTCAAGACTGAAGGCTCCCACGGTGAGGCCGTTTCCTTTGAATACATCAAGGACACCAACCCGGACATCCTCTACGTCATCAACCGCGACACCGCGATCGGCACGGCCGGTTCCACCGCCAACCCCATCCTGGACAACGAGCTCGTGAAGTCCACCAACGCCGCCAAGAACAACAAGATCGTCAACCTCGATCCCGCCGGTTGGTACATCGTTGGCTACGGCTTGAACAACGTCCAGGCCATGGTCACCGCAGTGGCCGACTCCGTCGCCTGACCTTCCGCTTCACCTGAAATCCTGACGTGACAACTACAGCCGTGCGCCCCACGGCAGCAGCGAGCCGCAACCGGACGAGCGAAACCGCCCGCCTGGTTGCGGCTGCTGTCGTGGTGCTGGTGATCGCTGTTGGCAGCATCTTCGTGGGCGTCAGCGATGTTTCGCTACCCGCTCTGTTGGCCAACGACGCCGGTGCCTGGGAAATCTTTTGGGTCTCCCGGGTGCCGCGCACCGTTGCCGTGGTCCTGGCCGGGATGGCAGTGGCCGTTGCCGGGTTGATCATGCAACTCATGGCGCGAAACCGTTTTGTTGAGCCGTCCACGGTGGGCACCGTTGAGTCGGCCACTCTCGGGATCCTGGTGGTCACTGTGCTGGCTCCGGACTCTCCGATCCTCAGCAAAATGCTGGTGGCTTCGGTGTTCGCCGTCCTGGGTACGGCCCTGTTCCTGGCCATCCTCCGCAGGCTCCCTGCCCGGAACACCCTGTTGATTCCGTTGGTGGGCATCATGCTGGGCGGCATCATCGCGGCCGTCACTACGTTCTTCGCCTACCGTTTTGACCTCCTCCAAACCCTCAGCAACTGGATGATCGGCGACTTCTCCGGTGTGCTCCGGGGCCGGTATGAACTGCTGTGGATCGT
>NZ_JABMCX010000236.1 GCF_013179505.1 Paenarthrobacter sp. CM16
GGGAGGGCGATGAGCTGGGTTTGGATTCTGGTGATGCCGCGGGTGAGTTCGGCCGGGTTGATGGTCTCCATTAGTTCGGAAGTTCGGTCGCTTTGGCCTCGGTGAGGATCCCGGAGTCGATGACGCGGTGGTATGGGGTCCGTGGTTTGTCATAGATCCGGGTCTTTTTGCCGTGTTTGTTTGAGCGCCAGCCGATGGTTTTGGTGGTCGCGGTAAAGAGGTTGAGGTACCGGTAATGGAAGGCGTGCCGGCGCACGACGTCACCGTTTTTCTGCTCGACGTGAGCATTGTCGTTGGATTTATATGGCCGTGCGCGGGTGAAGTAGATGTCCTTCTTCCCGGCCCACTCGATCATGGCGTAGTTGATGAATTCCCCGCCGTTGTCGGTATCGAGCCCCACCAAGGGAAACGGTAGTCCTGCCACGACTTCATCCATGGCCGCAAGGACCCAGACGTGCGCCCCGTTTTGGACGGCCACGTTCTCGGTCCAGCCGGTGAACACGTCCTTGGCGGTCAGGGTTCGTGCGAATTCCCCAGTCAGGGTGGGGCCGCAATGGACGACCAGGTCCGCCTCGATGAAACCGGGGAGCTGTTCGTGCTCGTCGCCGGCCTTACGGACCGTGATCGGCAGCTTGGCCCGGCCTTCGTCGCGGAGAGCCCTTTGGGTTTGTCCGCGTCCTTGGTGGGTTTGAGGAGCCGGTCGATCGTGGCCTCGGAGACCTGCATCAACTGCACTCTGACAGCCGGTGTCAGTCTCTTGGCGTCGAGTTCACCAAACGCTTCGAGCTTGGGTAACCACAGGTCCATGGCGCGGCCAAATATTTGCCCGAGGGCATCCCTGCCAGCCGCCACACACCGATCAGTACTTTAAGCGTGTCATAGCCATAGGTTCGTCCCCGAGGCTTCCGTACCGTCACCCTCGCAGGACCTTGCGCTTGCGCGCTGTGGAAAGCGCCCGCCGGGCATTGGCTCTGGACCAGCCCGTGACTGCGACCAGTTCGTCCAGAACCAATCCCTTGGCGTTCTTCGACGACTTCCCATAATCGGATGCGTACTTCTTCGTGATTTCCCTACGCGTTGCCATCGACAGCTCCCTCATCGTCACCGCCGTGCCCGCCGTGGCCCGTGATTTCGCGAGCATTTCTCAAATGAGGCATGCACCCCGTTTCGCGAGCACTATTCATGAGTCTCGTCGAGGTATTGACATTGATGTTGAGGTCGACTTCAATTATATTCCAACGGGTTCCAACAATGACGTGCCCGAACCCGCATATCGCCATCAGGTAGAGAGTCGACACGAACTCTGTGGAGGCTGGTGCGGGTAACACAGGAACAGGGAGTGGCTATGACAGTAACGACGCTGTATACCGCCGACCAGACTCCTGGACGGCAGCGCTTGGAAGAGCGCGAGGACCTGTGGGAGAGGGCCATGCGCGAGCGGCTGAGTCCCATGCGGATCCGGCTCAGCCCAGACGACTGCGGGGTCGGTAGAGTGCAGTCGGCCGACCTGGCCGACCTGGTGATGACTGACTGGGACTGTCCACCCATGGACGGTTACGTGCAGCGTAGCTCTTTGCAAGATGTGTCCGACCAGGACGTGGTCTTCGTGATGGCGGGATACCTTGGAGAGGAGCGCTTGTCGTACGGCGACTACGACACGGTCGTCGGTCGAGGGACCCTTCTCATCATGGGTGGCGGCGCCTCGCGCCGCGGCAGCTTCAACGTGCCTCATAGATTTCGCAAGCGCACACTGGTCATTCCTCGCTCCGCACTCTTGGCCGCAGGCAGCGGTCTCAGAATTCCCCGAGGTCTCGCCCTGGGGCCAGATCGTCCCTTGGTCAACCTTTTTCACAGCTTCCTGGATCAGGTTTGGACCGGATTGCCCGAGATGGCAGCCGGTGAACGCGAGGCGGCCCGGACAGCGCTGATCGCATTGGTCGCGGGCATCGTCCGGTCGGACGGCGTGTGCGTCAGTGAACAGTCCGCTCTTCCCGCACTGCGGGCGCGACTCGATCGTTCCATCGGCGAACGACTGCAGGATGGCCCCATCCGACTTGAGGATCTGGCGGCCGAAAACCGGGTCTCGACCCGGACCATCCACCGAGCCTTCGCATTAACCGGTGACACTATGAGGTCGGTGGTCCGCGCGCAAAGGCTCGCGGCAGTGCGGCAGGACCTGCTCAACACCAACCTGACGATCGCCAGGATCGCGCACCGTTGGAACTATTACGACGCGAGCCACCTCGGCCGGGAATTTCGCGAGGTCTTCGGCCTCTCGGCCGGCGAGTACCGCCAGAACTACGCCAGTGACACGGGTGGGACGATCCCCTTGGCCATCGACCACGACGTGCTTGTGGCGTCGACGTTGGGGGAGGCGTCCTGACTGCCTGGCGAAGGGCTGACGCGTGTCGTTACTCGTGTGCCCGCAAAGCCAGAAGGGGAGACTATGCCGTGCAGATTGGACCTCGGCAGCCTGAAGGCACATCGGCTTGCCCTACGCCGACTTCTGTTCTGTCGGGCGCGACTCACTGAACTCGGAGCGTGGAAATATTCATATGAATCGATCAATGTTCAAGTCCAAAATCCACCGTGCCACCGTTACTCACGCAGATCTGCACTACGTAGGCTCAGTCACTGTTGACCTCGACCTGCTTGAAGCCGCCGATATCCTGCCCGGCGAACTCGTGGCGATCGTCGACGTGACCAATGGCGCGCGTCTAGAGACATACACCATCGCAGGCGAACGGGGTTCCGGCGTGATCGGCATCAACGGCCCGGCCGCGCATCTCGTGCACGTACACGACACGGTCATCCTCATCACTTACGCCCAGATGAGCAACGAAGAATCCCAGACCTATGAGCCGCGGATAGTCCATGTTGATCAGACCAACCGCCCGGTCCAGATCGGCAACGATCCCGCCGAAAGCATCACCCCCGGTCTCTTGCGGCCCCCGTTCGCCCTTCAAGGCGCCCAGCATTAGCAGGCAAGAGTTCAGGACGACCTGCGCACACCCGTGACGCGGGAATAAGACAGCTGTCGATGAATGCACGTATAAGTGTCAGGAGAAATAATGAAGACTAGGTTCACCGAACTGTTCGGCATCGAACACCCCATAGTCTGCGGCGGTATGACGGGCGTCGGTTCAGCCGAGCTTATTTCGGCCGTGGCCAACGCAGGAGCCCTTGGATTCCTGACCGCGCTAACTCAGCCCACCCCCGAGTTGTTGGCCAAAGAGATCCAGCGATGCCGGAACATGACGGATAAGCCGTTCGGCGTCAACCTTACAATTCTGCCCACGATCAACCCGGTGCCCTATGACGAATACCGCCAGGCGATCGTTGAGTCGGGGATCAAGGTCGTCGAAACGGCCGGTAGCAGCCCCGAGCCTCACATGCCGGACTTCAAAGCCGCCGGCGTTAAGGTCATTCACAAAGCCGTGGCAGTCCGGCATGCGTTGAAAGCGCAGAGGCTGGGAGTCGACGCGATCAGCATCGACGGGTTTGAATGCGCAGGTCACCCCGGAGACGACGACATCCCGGGCCTTGTGCTAATCCCCGCAGCAGCTCGGCACCTGAATATCCCCATCATTGCCAGCGGTGGCTTCGCCAATGGGGCCGGACTTGTGGCGGCCTTGGCACTCGGAGCCTCTGCAATCAACATGGGCACAAGGTTCATCGCCACACATGAAGCGCCCGTACATGAGAACGTCAAGAGCCAGATTGTGGCGAATAGTGAGCGAGACACACTCATTGTCTTCCGTGAATTCCACAACAGCGCCCGCGTCGCGCGTAACTCCGTATCAGAAGAAATCCTCAGGATCTCCCAGGAGGAGGGTAAGTCCTTCGAAGACATCGCCCATCTGGCATCCGGCCGAAGGGGCCGTGAAGAAGTCTTGCTGAAAGGCAACATGGAAGACGGCTTGTGGTGGGCAGGGCAGTCTCAAGGCCTGATCCATGAAGTAGCCAGTTGCCAAGAGGTGGTGGATACCATCCTGAAGGATGCCCGAAATATCATCCTGGAAAGGCTTGTTCCAACGGTCGACACACGTCCCGAGCCTGTGCTCTAAGCAGCAGACCGCTGAGAAGGGTTTCTGAACGTGGAGAGCTTCCTGACCAAACCCAACCGCCTACCAAGCCATCGACTGGCCGCTGACCGAGAGAATGCCATGACAGAACAGCATGCCGAGACCACGCGGGACAAAGAACTTGTGGCCGGGGATTTCCCGGTCCTGCTCCAAATGGATACTCGGTGGTCGGACGTTGACATCTTCGGGCACCTGAACAATGCGGTCTACTACCAACTCTTCGATAGTGCCATCAACCGGTGGGTCATCGAGGGAACGGGGATCCAGCCCGCGGCCTCCCCCGCACTGCCGCTGGTAGCTGAGTCCGCCTGCTCCTATTTCCGCGAGGTCCATTTTCCGGATCCTGCCAGGGTAGGGATCACCGTGACACGGCTCGGTCGGTCGTCAGTGACCTACAGACTGGGTCTTTTCACGGGCGACGAGTCGGCGCCGGTTGCGGCCGTGGGGCGGTGGGTGCATGTCTATGTGGACCCAGCCACCCGCAAGTCCTGTCCAATCCCGGTCGCGATCCGCACTTTACTGGAGAGCATCGCGCGCTGACCGCCGATTGACAACACGATCCGACGACCTGAAAGGTGCCCCATGAAGATCCGCGGCGCAGTGCTGGAAACCATTGGAGCGGCGCGGCCCTACGCGGCCTCGAAGCCCATCACGATCTCCGAGCTAGAGCTGGCCGATCCCGGTCCGAGCGAACTCCTGCTGAGGGTGGAGGCCGCCGGGGTATGTCACTCCGACCTTTCGGTGGTAGACGGCAACCGCGTCCGGCCCGTCCCCATGCTCCTCGGCCACGAGGCCGCGGGCCGGGTGGAGAAGGTGGGGGCCGCCGTCGGGAACGTGAAAGTGGGCGACCGGGTGGTGCTGGCCTTCCTGCCGCGTTGCGGCGAATGCGCGGCCTGCGCCACCAATGGCGTCATGCCGTGCAGCAAGGGCAGCGCGTCCAATGAGGTCGGGGAACTGCTCGGCGGCGGACGGCGGCTGGAGCGGGACGGCAAACCCATCCAGCACCACCTGGGTGTATCCGGGTTCGCCACGCATGCCGTGGTGGACCACCGCTCCGTGACCCGAGTGGACGACGACGTTCCGCCGGACATTGCGGCCGTGTTGGGGTGTGCTGTGCTTACCGGCGGCGGCGCCGTCATCAACGCCGGCCGGCCGAAGCCAGGTCAAACCATGGCCGTGGTGGGGCTGGGCGGCGTGGGCATGGCCGCGCTAATGACTGGCCTGGCCCAGGAGGGTGTGACAGTAATCGGGGTGGACGCGATGAGCGCGAAGCTGGAGCTGGCGCGGAAGCTAGGTGCCGCTGAGACCTACACACCGCAAGAGGTACTAGAACGCAGAGTGCGCGCCGACGTCGTGATCGAGGCCGCCGGCAACGCCCGGGCATTTGAGACGGCTGTGGAAATGACCGCTCCAGGCGGACGCGTCGTAACCGTTGGCTTGCCCGCTCCCGACGCGCGCTCGTCGATCTCGCCGCTGCAGCTGGTGGCCCAAGCGAAGACCATCATCGGCAGTTACCTCGGCTCCGCTGTGCCGTCCCGAGACATCCCGCTGTTCGCCCAGTGGTGGCGCGAGGGCAAACTCCCGGTGGAGGAGCTGATCAGCGCGCACATCGGAATGAACTCGATCAATGAGGCTATGGACGCACTCGCGGACCGTACGGCCGTCCGGCAGATCATTGTGTTCTGACGGATTGCCCTCTCACCCGGGACCGTGAGAGTACGGTGACGGTATCGCCGTCCGCGTCGACGCGGACGCGGTCGCCGAACCTGTTCTGGCCCAAGGACTACATCCGACACGGGCTGCTGGAAGGACCCCTCCCATCCGGATATGGGTCCATCCATGGCTTTGACTTCCGGCATCGCAAAGTCTTGGCGCTCTATGACCAGCGTGAATCAACAAACCCAAGGGTTGGTCGAAGGCACCGAACTCGAATGTGGGGCAGTTGCCTTATGCGTTTCTGGACGCAGGCTTTCCCGTGAGGGCTCCGGGCAGCGCAGACGAAGTAGCTCCGGAGTCTTGTGCGTGCACGCGAGGACGTCCGCGCTGATCTCATGCGGGCAAGGAACCCGGTTTCCAAACTCTTGCTGCGGCGCGGCGCGGTCTTCTCCGGGGCCGGGTGCGGTCCGCGGACCCATAAATTTGGCTGGGCCGCAAGCGCTTGACAGATCCCAGCCTGCAGGCGGCCTACGAATCAGCAGGACTGACCCTGGACCGCAGGAACAGTCTGGACGCGACGATCGCCGCTCTCTTGCCGCTACCGGGTGTTACCCCTCATAGTCCGGGCTTTTGCTGTCCTCGTATGGGATTTCTGGGCATACCGCCCTGGGCTTGGCAGTCGGAATCAGTGATTGGACCCGCTATACCGCCAGCACTATTGGCGCGTAGGTAACGAGTTCGTCGGTACATGCACTCATGCGACAGCCATCCTTACCTGGTCCCAGTGGGGAACTTCACTCGATGGGAATCGATAGGATATAGCGCTCTCCCTCCTCGTTCGAACAGACGTGAACTATGGTGGATTCTAATGTTGTGCCATTCAGGTCACCGGCCGATTCAACCGAGGTATGCCAAACTTCGTAGCCCTCATCCTTTTGGAAGAGCATGCGAGGCTCGACTCCATGCCCTTCCAACCACAACATGTCGCCCGCAGACGTAACGGCCTCAACGTGTCCGGAACGCACTCGGTGGCCGCTCCTTTTGATCAGAACGGTAAGTCCCTCCAAGCCGCTCCAATCGTGAACCTCGTTCATGGATTTCCTTCTTCACTAATTCGGTGACTACCTAATGATTCCGTGGCATGACCGACGACGCGTCGAGCTTCGAACAGCTCAAAAACCCAAGGTGTCGCCGTTGCTGGGCTGCCTCCCCGGCGGTCGGGGTCACTTGTTGCGAAGAGTGCAGGCAGCCCAGCGTCGGGGCTTGATAGGTGTCGCTACCTCAGGTCACTGGACCTAGGCTGCGACGAGTTCCTCTTCCGTGGCCTCTTCACGGGCCTCGGTGAGGAATCGGGCGTACGCGGGGATGGTGAGGAAGGTGGGGAATTCCTCGGCCAGGGTGACTTCCTCGAAGATGGCGCGGGCGTCAGCGAAACGGTCTCCGTCGAAGCGTTCCAAGCGGGCGTATTCCTCGTCCAGCATGTCCTCCACCCATTCGCGGGTGATGATGTCGCCTTGCTCCGTGATGGCGTGGGAGTGGATCCACTGCCAGAGCTGGGACCTGGAGATCTCGGCGGTGGCGGCA
>NZ_JABMCX010000237.1 GCF_013179505.1 Paenarthrobacter sp. CM16
GAGTCCATCCCGAGGGCACTGCAACCACCGGTTGCTGTTGCCCTGGCGAAACTCGTCAAGGCTCTCCCCGGTCCTAACGCGCTCCCGGGCGCTTCCTACTACGAGCCCAAGTGGGACGGCTATATTCACTGGACTTCGTCAAGTCATTCCGGACTCTGACTCCCAAAGTGGGCCTATCCTTGGTGCATGCCACCGATCGATCAAGTGGTTCTGGTTGGACTTCGGCCGCCGGTCGAGGTTGCACTAGCGAAGGCCGTCACCGGCATCCCTGCGGCTTCGGCGTTGCCCGGTGAGACGCTTTTTGAACCTAAGGTCGACGGGTACCGGCTCGTCATCTTCCGCGCAGAGGGACGGTCTACCCTATGGTCCCGCCACGGCAAGGATCTGACGAGGTACTTCCCCGAGCTAGAGAGTGCGGCAGTAGAAATGATCCCTGATGGCTGCGTAATCGATGGGGAAGCAGTGGTCTGGTCGGAGGGACGGCTGAACTTTGAGGCCCTGCAGAGGCGGTTGTCGGCTAGTCGCGCACGACTCCTCGCCATTGTCAGGGCGCAGCCGGCCAGCTTTATTGGCTTCGATGTCCTTGGAGTGGCAGGCCATGATGCCCGGAACCTCCCGTTGAAGGACCGCCGGGCACTGTTGGAAGAGCTGGCGACAGTTTGGGTTCCTCCCCTCGCTGTGTCGCCTCAGACAACAGATCTGGAGATGGCCAAGGAGTGGTTCGAAGATCGGGCAGCTGCCGGATACGAAGGACTGGTGGCCAAGAGCAGTATCCAGCCCTACTTGGGCGGGAAGAGAATCTGGTTGAAATCCAAGAAGCGGTCCGAGCTGGACGTTGTCTGTGGAGCCGTTATCGGGCCTTTGGGCCGGCCCACTGAGATCGTGGCAGGACTGCCCATGGCCGGTGAGTTGCGCATCGTCGGGCGCAGCTCCCCGCTGAAACCGGCCGATAGCCGTGCCTTGTCCCGATGGCTCCGCCAGCCGGTGGGCACCCATCCCTGGCCTTCCACGGTCAAAGGGACCACCCTTGACCGATTCAACCGCGACGCCTCCCGCGTGGAGCTGACGCTTGTGGAACCTGTCGTCGTTGAAGTCGCCGCGGATGCTGCGTGGTCGGGACGTTCATTCCGGCATGCCCTTCGCTACCTCAGAACCCGGCCTGAAATAGATCCGACCGCAGTTGAGGTTCCACCGAGACTCCACCTCAATGGCAGCTGATGTCCCGACTGCTTAGTGCTGGTGTCCAGCTTGCTCAGAATTGCTGACAACTCCTGCTGCTGATGCAAGGCGGAGCCACCCGGCATCACTGAGTGCGTGGTAGGCGATGTGAAGTTCCTTGGCCGGGTCCACGACGGCAGTCAGGTCACGCCGCCCCAGAACTGTGGTTAGTGCTTCGGCAGCCGCGATGAATTTATCGGCGGCCACCATCAGATCGTCCGGCCAGGCCGTAACGGCGACTGCGATGCGGGCGTTGCGGATTAGTGGCGCCCAGTTCGGGTCGATCTTTGGCTCTGGGCCGGTGAGCGTCGTGGCGATGCCATGGAATCCGACGTTGTCGATGTAGGTCAGGGCTGCGAGCAGCCCTGCGACGTAGTCTCCGCGCTCAGTGTCGGGGTGATCCATAACAGTGTCTTTTCATGGCTCTCTTTGACAAGAATGCCCCCCAGCGATCGAAGGCTCAAGCCTCCTAAGGGACTACTGCCCCGGACGCCTCGGGTTTCCAAGGAATGCTTGCGTTCCTATACCCCCGGGGGGTATATTTAAGTTGTTGTCAGTGAGTGGCGTGTCGCGGAGGACTTTGGTTCCCTCTTTACAGCCGTTCAACCACAGCTCCCATCGCACCTTTTCTGCAATGAATGGAAACTGACATGCAAACACCATCACGCACCAAACTGCCCTTGACAGCTTCTTCTTCGGGCTGCGGTTGCTGCTCCACTCAAGCCCCGTCGTCGCCGCCCGTCGAAACGGGCGTTGAGTACGGCGTTGAAGGACTGACCTGCGGCGGCTGCGTGGCCAGCGTTCAGCGTTCAGTCTCCGCCGTGGACGGCGTCGAGTCCGCCAGCGTTGACCTTGTTCCGGGCGGGGTTTCCCGCCTGGTCATCGCGGGATCCGCAGAACCGTCCGCGGTCAGGGATGCCGTTACCTCGGCCGGATACAGCCTGGCCAAGAGCTAGTCCACAATCACGGACCTGCGCGCCCGGTTGTACTGCGCGGCGGTCCCTGGAGGAGTACACCATGACACAGCACTCCCATCACCACACTCACCCCGCGCCTGTCGGCAAAGACGAAACGGACGTCACCGACGCGCACCACGCCACCAGCGCCGCACCACCACATCAACACCACGCCCATCAAGGGCACGACATGGCCGATGATCACGCGGTGCACAGCCATGGCCAGCATGCCGGGCACAGCACGGCAATGTTCAAGGACAGGTTCTGGCTGACATTGGCCCTGTCGGTCCCGGTTGTCTATTTCAGCCCGATGTTCGGGCACTTGCTGGGTTACATGCCCATGGAGTTTCCGGGCTCGTCCTGGATCCCGCCGGTCCTGGGTACGGTGATCTTCCTCTACGGAGGACAACCCTTCCTCAAGGGCGGCATCAGTGAACTGAAGAACCGGCAACCGGGCATGATGCTGCTGATTTCCATGGCCATCACCGTCGCGTTCCTCGCATCCTGGGCCACCACCTTGCGGATCGGGAACTTCGATCTGGACTTCTGGTGGGAACTGGCGCTGCTGGTGGCCATCATGCTGCTCGGCCACTGGATCGAAATGCGCGCCCTCGGCTCAGCCCAAGGCGCCTTGGACGCGTTGGCCGCACTGCTCCCCGACGAGGCCGAACGCGTCACCGGCAACGGCGTCGAAACCGTCCCCGTCTCCGAACTGACGGCCGGCGACATTGTTCTGGTCCGGTCCGGGGCGCGGATGCCAGCCGACGGCACGGTCGTTGACGGGCAGGCCGAATTCGACGAATCCATGATCACCGGTGAATCCAAGACCGTCCTGCGCTCCGTGGGTGATCCGGTCGTGGCCGGGACCGTGGCTACCGACAACACGGTCCGGGTTCGGGTTACCGCCGTCGGGAACGACACGGCACTGGCCGGCATTCAACGGTTGGTTGCCGAAGCCCAAGCTTCCTCGTCCAAGGCCCAGGCCCTCGCAGACCGGGCAGCGGCGTTCCTGTTCTACTTTGCCACGATCGCCGGCGTGATCACCTTCATCGCTTGGGCGTTGCTGGGCAGCCTGCCCGACGCTGTCACCCGCACTGTGACCGTGCTCGTGATCGCCTGCCCGCATGCGCTTGGCCTGGCCATTCCGCTGGTGATCGCCATTTCCACCGAACAGGCCGCCAAGGCCGGGGTGCTGATCAAGAACCGGATCGCTCTGGAACGGATGCGCACCGTCGACGTCGTCCTGTTCGACAAGACCGGCACCTTGACCAAGGGCGAACCCGAAGTACGGAACACGGCCACGGTCGAAGGCGGGTCCGCCGATAATCTGCTTGCCCTGGCCGCGGCAGTGGAGTCCGACAGCGAACACCCCGTAGCGAGGGCCATCGTCCGCGCAGCCAGGAGCAAGAACCTGGTTCTGCCACCCGCGACGGGTTTCACGTCCATGACCGGCCGGGGCGTGCGCGCCACAGTTGATGGCCGCACCGTCCAGGTCGGCGGCCCGGCGCTGCTTCGCGAACTGGGACTGGACGAACCGGAACCCCTGGCAGCTTCGACCCGTCAGTGGATGAACCGGGGGGCCGCCGTGTTGCACGTCATTGACGGAGAGACAATTCTGGGCGCGGTCAGTCTTGAAGACGCGATCCGCCCCGAATCCCGGCAGGCTGTGGCCGCGCTGCAAAGCAGGGGTATCAAGGTCGCAATGATCACCGGCGACGCGCAGCAGGTCGCGGAGGCTGTGGGCTCGGAACTGAACATTGATGAGGTTTTCGCTGAGGTACTTCCGGCCGACAAGGACAAGAAAGTCGCCCAGTTGCAGGCCCGCGGCCTGAAGGTGGCCATGGTCGGGGACGGGGTCAACGACTCCCCGGCACTGGCCCGGGCAGAAGTCGGCATCGCCATTGGCGCCGGCACCGACGTGGCCATGGAATCGGCCGGGGTGATCCTGGCCGGCAACGACCCCCGCGCCGTGCTGTCCATGGTCGAGCTGTCCAGGGCGAGCTACACCAAAATGTGGCAGAACCTTATCTGGGCCACCGGGTATAACGTCATTGCCGTCCCATTGGCGGCCGGTGTCCTGGCTTTCGCCGGGATCATCCTCTCCCCCGCGGCTGGGGCGGTGCTGATGTCGGTCTCCACCATCGTGGTCGCCCTCAACGCCCAACTGCTCCGGCGGGTGAAACTGAACCCCTCACAGGTTCGTTGACCACGTAGCGCCACCGGCACCAACGAACTAGTCCCACAAGGACCAGGCGTTGGTGCCGGTAGCCTTGAACCAACCAGCACGCAGGGAGGAGGACCAGCATGGCCGCGCAACGCACCATAGCCGGATCCGCCCTGCTCACCGGAACGCTGCTGGCCGCGGTCCTGGCCATCATCACCGGAATCCTTGGCATGCACGTCATGACTGGCACCCACTCAGCGCACTCGGCCATGACGATACCCAGCCAAACACCGATCATCGCGACGGGGGTTCTGTCCACGTCCGGGAGCCCGTCCGATCATGCCGGCCATCGGTCTTCAACATCCGGGGTTGCTGTCCTGCAGGCGCTGACTCCCGCCTATGGTGCGACGTTCCCGGCCCAGTGCTCCTGTTCAGGGAACTGCTCCAGCGAGCACTCCATGACCGCGGTTTGTATCCCCTCGGCCGCTTCGGGTGTCCTTGCCGCTCCGGTACCGGCCGAAGCACCTTCGATCACAGCCCCATCGCCGGCTTCCACCTTCATGGTCTGGTGTCTGTGGTCCTACCGTCCCGGCGGTCCTTCACCGGGTGAACTGTCCATCAGCAGAACATAGACGCTATCCGCCCGGCCAAGGCCCTGCGGCCTTACCTTGCGACCGGAACCCAACACCTGTGTTCCGGCGCGTACTTGATGGATTTGCCCACCCCCTTCCAGGGGCGCCTTCGCGTCCCTGAAAACCCTTTTGAAGGACTTGATCATAATGAACACCAAGAAGTTTGCGCCCCTCGCCGCTACGGCCGTCGCCGCGGTGATCGCCCTTGCCGGTTGCGGTTCCTCCGGCGGTTCCGGTTCCTCCGCAACCTCCATGCCGGGAATGGACCACGGCAACAGCTCCTCCAGCCCGTCCACCCCTGCCGCCAACGCCGCTGCCCACAATTCTGCAGACGTGATGTTCGCCCAGATGATGATCCCGCACCACACCCAAGCCGTGGACATGAGCGAGATGATCCTCAAGAAACAGGACATCCCCGCCGAGGTCACCGCCCTGGCCACCCGCATCAAGGACGCCCAGGGACCGGAAATTGAGAAAATGACCGGCTGGCTGCAGAGTTGGGGCGAGTCCACGCAGATGCCCACCGGGCACACCATGGACGGCATGATGGGCGCTGAGGACATGACCAAGCTCGAAGCCGCACAAGGCGTTGAAGCCGCGAAGCTGTTCCTGACCCAGATGATCGCCCACCACGAGGGCGCAGTAACGATGGCCAAGACCGAAACCACGGACGGCAAAGACCCCGCAGCGGTGCAACTGAGCAAGGACATTGTCAGCGCCCAGGAAGCCGAGATCAAGGAAATGCAGACACTGCTGGCCAGCCTCTAGCCCGCTCCCTCCGGCCCCGCCCAAGACGGGCGGGGCCCGCACGGTGTACCCGCGTTCCCCAACTCTGGAGCTTTCCCATGCACTCTTTCGCCCGCTCTGCCTCACGACGCCGCGTCCTTTTCACCGGCGCGGCACTCGTCCTCACCCTGGCAGCCTGCACCCCGGCCAGCCCACCCACGACCACGACTCCATCCATTGAACTGAGCGACAAAGCCCTGCCCAGCAGCCACGTGCACGGATTGAGCGTTGATCCCGACACCAGCCAGGTCCTCCTGGCCACCCATGACGGGCTCTTCGACGTCACCAAACAACCTGCCACCAAGATCGGTGGCACGAACGACCTGATGGGGTTCACTGCCGGGAAGGACGGCGTCTTCTACGCCTCCGGACACCCCGGGGCCGGATCCCACCTGCCCAACCCGCTCGGCCTCATCAAGTCCTCCGACGGCGGGCAAACCTGGGAGAAACTCTCCCGGCAAGGCCAGTCCGACTTCCACGCCATGACAGCCACCAGAACCGGGATCGTCGCGTACGACGGGGAACTGCGCCACAGCCCCGACGGAAAGACCTGGAACACTGTGGCCGCCAGGTTCGCCCCCGCGGTGCTGGCCGGCCACCCCGACAGCGACACCGTACTGGGCACCACCACCGAGGGAATCCAGCGCTCCACCGATGGCGGAGATACCTGGTCACTGAGCAAGTCCGGGCCGATAATCCAGTACGCCGCCTTCGCTACTCCCGACGAAGCCGCCGGGGTCGCCCCTGACGGGACCACTTACTACTCGGCAGACGCCGGGGCGAGTTGGACAACGAAGGGCCGGGTCGATGGTGAAGTTCTGGCTGTAGCAGCGGCCAAGGTCGCAGACGGCAATCCATGGGTGTGGGCTGCCACACCCGATGGAGTTGTTGTGTCTACGGACGGCGGCATCACCTTCAGACCGGCACCACCCTCCTAAACCATCCCGGTGGTGCTGTCCCGGGGATTCATCCCGTGGGCAGCACCACCGTCTCTGGAATCAGGTCATTTGGATCCGTACCGGTCAAGGATTGACTGCATTTGCGTGATTTCGTCCTGTTGGGATTGGACAATCGAGTTGCACAGCTCGATGATTTCCGGGTCGGTGATGTCCGATTCCTGGCAAACCAGGATCGCCCGGGAATGGTGGGGGATCATGGATTTTAGGAACTGCTCATTTCCAACGAATGCCTCCGTCCTGCCTAACCCGAACACGCCGGCGAACAGCAAGGCGAAGCCAGCCAGCATCGCGATATTCGCTCTTTTGTTCTTGAACATCGACCACATGCCAATGATCATGACGATCGCCATCGCCGAAACCATGAGCAGTGCCATCCAAAAGTTGCTCAAGTTGAAGTAGAAGTGATCGGTCGTTCTGATCATCGACATCGACAACACCCACATCAGGCCCAGGCTGATCACAAGAATGACGCCGAATTTCACGTACATCCGTGCCGATCCATGGCCTTCGGTGTCGCGCCCAGTTTGGTTGTGCTGGGCGGTATTTGACATGCCTTCCGAGGGTTGTTCCATCTTCTTGCGCCCGCTTCCGA
>NZ_JABMCX010000238.1 GCF_013179505.1 Paenarthrobacter sp. CM16
AAAGCTCATCAAGACATGATGTCGAGTCCGGGACTAGTTTCCTTTTTCCAGAGCATGGGCCGTGACATAGGCGCCTAACTGGTCCTTGGAAAGGGCTCCTGCGATGTCCGAGATGGCTGCTGTATCGGCGACAACAATCGACTGGCCGTCAGCTGAGGTGCCCGTGCCGAGGGTGGGCAACGTGAACATCACAGTGTCATTTGCTCGCAGATCCTTCATACCAAGGGCGAGGCTCCCGATGGCGGAAGCGTCGAAGCTCTTGTCGACGCTGATGAAAGGAGTCACAGCGCCAACCATGCTGTTAACGGTCATAGGGTTGGTCAGGGTTTCCCGTGCAATCGTCTTGCTGATGATTGCTTTCATATACGCCTGCTGATTCCGCACTCGCTGGTAATCGCCATCGCTGAATGACATACGTTCACGGACAAAAGCCAGTGCCTCATCACCATTAAGCGTTTGCTTTCCGGCTTCGTAGTAGTGGCCCTTCATGGGGCCCTTCGCCGGTGCAAAGGGGATCTTTACATCCACTTCGACTCCGCCCAGAGCATCAGTAAGACCCTTGAAGCCTTCAAAATCGACCATTGCGACATGATCAATGCGCTGTTGGAATAGGGACTCAACAGTCTGGACCATCAGTGGCACGCCCCCAAGAGCCAAGGCAGAGTTGATCTTTGACTCCCCCTTCCCCGGAATATCCACCCAAAGGTCACGCATGAGTGATACTGCGTACACGTTCTTGCGGTCTGCCGGGATGTGCACGAGCATCAACGTGTCAGCGCGCTGGTCGGTGGAAGCCTGAGTATCAACGTCGAGCTCCGCAGACCCGCGAGTATCACTACCCATCACAAGGATGTTCATTGCGGCGGTGCCATTCACGGGCTCGGTCTTCTGAGGCCGAGTCGACTCTTCAGGGAAGGCCGTCTCGATCTTGGTGGTGCCCGAATTGAACGTCTGAGCAAGGTTGTAAAGGTAGCCACCCCCAATCAGACCCGCGACGAGCACGGCGGCTGCAAAGCCAAGGAGTACGTTCCGTACAGTTTTCTTGCCGCTTTTCTGCCGTCTGGGACGGGACTCTGAGGTGGGAGTTTCGGTGTCGTTCGGGAGCGTCATGTGTTCCTTGATGTTGGCATCAGCAGTGACGATTCTATCAAGGCGAAAATACGCCGTCCGCAAACTCCACTTTTTGGCCGGAGTCCTGCCGGCTGGTGACGTTCACCAGGTACGGGGTTCCAGGGGGCAGCGTTGATCCATCGAGACTGATAACGATCGATTCAAGTCTTGGATTAGAGCTGCCGTTCTCACCGTCTTTTTTCGCCGTGCTTGAAGGGTTTGAGTCCAACTCATGGGAAGCGCCGTCACTTGTGGTCCAGGACACTTTCACTTGTCCGCCGGAGAGATTAAATCCGACGACGGATATTTCGCCTGCGTCTGAGTCGACCTTAGCGTCGGTCACGACCGGGGATGTATGTCCCGTCTGCAGCAATTGCTCCTTGAGCGGCGTGCCGGTGCCTTTGCACGTGAAGTACGGATCCCACATGAATGAGATTATCTTTCTAGCCTCCGCCATCTGTTGAAGCTGGCGATCCATTCTTTCCAAGGTGGTTTGCCCACGAAGGCTGTTGCCGCACGTATTGGACTCAGTGGAGGGGGCCATACCTTCCAAGTTGGCCCACAAAACGGCACCTGTCCCGGTGATGCCTTCCGCCGCGGCTTGGAAGTAGTCCCTGTTGGGTGCCACGTACTTCTCTCCCCACGTCCCCTTGCCGACGATGGTTGCGGCAAAAGTATCCACGGGATCGTCGCCCTCGCTGGGCATGTAGGCTGCGCCCTTTCCAGTTCCCATACCATCTTGGATGGCGATGTTCAGTGCTAGGCCACCCGAGGTCTGGGCTATCCTGCGTATCCCGAGCCGGGCATCCTGAGGGCTGACGTTGGACGCCGCTGATCTGGATTCAATATACGGACTAACGATCGCTGAACGGGTTGGAAGTACGCGCTTGATTGCCGTGTTTTGCATCTTGTAGAGAGACAAAACGGGGTCGAAGAATTGAGCGGAGCTGATCGGCATCTCGAAGTGATGATAAAAGCCGGCAAGACCGGGAACGTCATTATTAGCGGCTTGATATTCCAGGAACCGCTCCGTGAAAAGGTCAAGGGTATTCATGTATGAAAGATCGGGAAGGTAGTCCACGTCGGTCCGCTTGATTGGTGCCGGGAGACCCGCGTAGAACTTCATGTCCAGTTCGGTGGCCGCCGACGACAATGCGGCGGCTGGATCTTCGGCAGACTCTTTGCTGCCTCCCACTATCACCACGTCATAGGTTCCGTCGGGGGAGCTGCAGCCGCGGCCCTCTGTGGGCAGCACCAATATGGTGTAGGACTTGCCGGCGGATGAGACAGTCCGGTCATTGGGACACTTCGAGACAGAGTCCCCCCAATGGCTTCCGTCGGAATAGGTGAAGTATCGATGAACACTTACGGAGGTGCTGACGAATTTGCCGCAGGCCATACCTTGCACAACACAGTCGGTCGGAAGGGACTCCTCCGTGGCCGGCCTCAAAAGGGTGCCAAAAGTGATCGCTGTATCTCCACCCAAGGCCTTGATATCTGCCATCTTGTCCCTGTTGGCGGCTGACTCGGTATTGGCGGTAATGAAGTAACCGCTGATGGGATGGGTGGGCGGTGAAGCGGGGGCGTTGGGTGTTACGGCAGTGTTGGGTGTTCCGGCGTTATTGTCCCAGGGAGCGAAGATCACGACCACGACGACAAGGAGGGCCGCGAGCATGGCAACGGCCCATCGCCTTATTCCTTTGGGAGATGGCCTCTGCGGCGATGATTGTCGGGAGAGGTTAGGGGGCTTCATGTATTCCTCTGAATCGACATCAGCAGAGACGACTCTACCAAGAGAGGCCATTATCCCGCCCCGGCGGGCGGGCTCCCGGCGGATCTCTGCGGCTGAGGGGATGGGTCTAGTCCATACGATAAACTAATCCGGGTCGCCCTTCCGCGGAGGGGAACGTCCGCGCGCCGTCATGTCTCAGGTGGTTGCGATAAATGGATCGCCGAAAGCGTTCTGAAACACATACAACGGGGGGAAAGTTGGGCACTGGAATCAAACGTGTTCAAGCCGTGCTCGTGGTCTTTCTACTGGCCAGCATCGGGTTCATAGGCATTCAGCCCGCTGTCGCCACCGAGCTGGAGCCGGGACCAGGCAGTGAAACCGGGCAACCCACTGAAACCGCAACTCCCACCCCACCAGTGGTGCCACCGGTCGTAGTGCCTCCGATTTTGGAGCCGTCTCCGACACTCCCTCCTTTGGAGCCGGAGAAAACGCCGGAACCAGCTCCTCCGGCTGTTGAGCCCGCACCCGTTGCTCCTCCGGTCACCGAGCCTGTGGCCCCGCCAGCCGTTGAGACAGTTGTTCCCACCGCTCCCACCCAAGAGACGCTTTTGCCAAACCTGCCCACGGAAGGCGAGGTTCAGGGCTACGTTGATCAACCTTTGGTTCCTGAGGAAACGACGACGGCCCCTGCGGAGTCCACACCATCTCCAACGCCCACTCCATTGCCAACCAAATCAGCGGCGCCTCCCGTTGCCAGCGCCGATATTGCGGGTCCGCTAAAGGTTGCCTTGGCACCCGTTGCTGAGAATAACCCCCTTGTCCAAGGGGTTACCATCCTCGTGCTGATTCTGCTGGGCGTTGCATACTTCCGTGCGCTGCGTTCCAAGGGGAGTCCTCGCCCCCGTCTTAACGGCAAGTAGCCCATGGGTTACTCCCTCACCGGGGAACAGGCTGCGGAAAATCCTGCATCACCGATGCGCCTCATGCTCCTCACACACTCCTATTGGCCAGAACATAGCCCACCTCAACGCAGGTGGGCCTCCCTCGCTCGTGAATTCCGTAAAGCCGGCTGGGACGTGGACGTTGTCGCGCCTGTGGCCCATTATCCAAACGGCCGGCGCAATCTGCCCCGCAGGCAAGCCGGACTCGCTTTTTCGCACCAGCGAGGTCCTCATGGTGAAACCATCCGACGGGTCCCCTATCTGAGGCACATGGGCACATCGTCCCTTGCCCGATTCATGGATCAGCTGTTCTCTGCCGTTATGTCCGTTCCCGTGGGCCTGGGGGGCAAGAAACCCGACGCCATTCTCGCCACGGCTCCCAGCCTTCCTACGTTGGCGACCGGATACGTTCTCTCCAAGCTCAGGGGAGTCCCTTTCATCGTCGAGATGCGGGATGCATGGCCGGACCTGGCACGTGACGCTCGTATCGTCCAGGGCAGCGTCAAGAGTCTTGTGGAGCATGCTGTGGAGTTCTTGCAGCAACGGGCTGACCTGGTGGTCACAGTGACAGAGGGATTTGCTGACACGCTTCGCGCGCGGGGGATCAAGCATGTAGCCACGGTCAGTAATGGACTGGATCTCCATACAGTCCCATTCCTGGAGCCCCCCGCTCTTGATCGTACGGAGTTCCGGGCTCTCTACCTTGGCAATCACGGCAAGAGCCAGAAGCTGGACATTCTCATCCGAGCCAGCGCGTTGTTGGGAGATGGTTTTCATCTGACACTGGTCGGCCAAGGTACAACCAGGCCTCAATTGGTCAAGCTCGCTCGGGAACTGAACGCTCCGGTGACCTTTTACCCATCGCTTCACGGCCCGGCTGTTCTTGAAAAATACCGGGAAACGGACACTTGTATCGTCTCGCTCCGCGATGACTGGAAGTCATTTGAGACCACCGTTCCATCGAAGACCTACGAGGTTCTGGCGATCGGCAGGCATGTGACCGCAATCGTCAGAGGCGAGGCTGAGCGAATCATCCGCGAAGCCCAGGCGGGTGACGTGGTGCAGGCCAATCCTGAAGCTGTTGCTCAACTGTGGCGCGAGCTTTCCCAGGACCGCCAAAGGCTCGCAGCAGGCAAAAGTGGTCGTGAGTGGGTAAGCGAGCATGCGGACTATGCACATCTTGCCCTTCAATATATGCAGGAGATCGCAAAAGTAGCAGCCAAGACGACGCAGGCGTCAGAACGGCGGGAATCCACATGATTCGCGTCATGACCAACTTCAAGTTGGCAGCAAGCACCGTTGTTGAACACATGACGGAGGCACCATTCATGCTGGTGCTTTTGATGCTCAGGCGACTGCCTTCATCCGTGGTTGGGCCCGCTGCCACCATGGTCACAAAAGCAGCACCAAGATCGTCCAAACCGCCATTTTTGCTCGCAAGTCACGCTGCTGGTGACATTGGCGGATTGGTGAAGCGGTTCGAAAGCACTTCGGCTCAGAGAATCACAGCCGGCCAAGCTCGGAGGGCAAGCGAAATTGCACTTGCCGCGGGACAGCCTGAATGGGCGGACATCTTCTTGCGTCAAGCCGAGGGCGCACGTCACCGTCCTGCGACTGCGGCGCGACGCAAATGGTACGACGGCGACATGTCCGGGGCTGTAGAGGCTTTGACAGGCCAGCCCGCAGGTATGGCCAGGCAGCGAGCACGACTCGAATCAGAGCTCAAAGTCTTCAGGGGATGGCGCCCCGTATTGCCGAAAATCAGCATCGAGCCAAAGCCTCGGCGCGTTATGCACCTCTTGACAAATTCCGTACCCCATACGGCCAGTGGTTATGCTCGGCGGACCCATTCGATCCTCACGTCGCAACAGGACTCGGGTTGGGAGACGTTAGCCGTCACCCGTCTGGGCTATCCGGTACAGATCGGTGCACTGACCGCGCGGAAGGACGACGTAGTGGATGGAGTCCACTACACTCGCCTACTTCCAAGCCACATGGCAAAGTCCATGGACGGTCGCTTGCAGCAGCAGGCCGATGAACTTCTCAAAGTAGCCCGGAGCTTCAGGCCTTCCGTTCTTCATACAACTACTCACTTTGTCAACGGTGTGGTTGCACGCGAAGTGGCAAACGCTTTGGACTTACCCTGGGTTTACGAGGTTCGTGGGCAGCTTGCCGACACCTGGGCATCAACCCGCGGCGACGATGCACGGCGCAGCGAGCGCTATCAGTTGTTTATGGAGCGCGAGGCCGACGTCATGCGCAGCGCTGACTTGGTGGTAACTCTGGGTGAGGCCATGAAGAGCAATATCGTTGCGTCGGGAGTCCCGGCCAACAAGGTGCTCATCTGCCCCAACGCAGTGGGTGGGTCCTACTTGAGAGAACCCCTGGAGCATAGAGCGGCCCGTCTTGCCTTGGGACTGGATCCGGAGGGGCTTTACATAGGAACCGTCAGCAGTCTTGTGGATTACGAGGGCATCGATGATCTCGTCTCAGCATTTGCGCTGCTTGCACCTCGGCTGTCAAAGTTGAAGTTGCTCGTCGTTGGAGATGGGGCGGCTGCTCCTGCTCTTCAGGATCAGGTCCGGCGACTCGGTTTATCGGAACGAACTCATTTCGCAGGACGGGTGCCGGCCGCCCAAGCGCATCTCTTCCACCAAGCTCTGGATGTCTTCGTCGTGCCTCGGAAGGATCTCGCCGTAACGAGGGCGGTCACGCCGTTGAAGCCGGTAGAGGCATTGGCTTCGGGGAGACCTGTGGTGTCAAGTGATCTTGATGCCTTACGGGAGATCGTGCATGACGGGGTAAACGGCCGCTTGGTGACAGCGCAGAAGCCTGACGCTTTTGCTGAAGCACTGTTCGAATTGCTCGACGACGAAGGTCTGCGACTCCGATTAGGGGCTGCCGGCCGTCAGGAAGTCCTGGCCACGCGGACATGGAAAGCAAACGCAGATCTATATGGCAAGGCTTACGAGACATTGAGGGGCAACTGATGTCAGCGGACAGGTTGGCAACGCGTGCAGCGCTTACGTGCACCTACGACGGCGTTCCGGTTCAGTTGGGTTGGGCTTGCGACACAGTGTTTTCGAATCGATCAAGGAGACCCATTTAGTGTCGGCAAAGAAAGCTAAGCTTCCACCGCCGGCGGCAATACAGCCGTTGTCGGTGGATATCAGGAAGCTCTCCCGGGTCGGTTCCCGTCCGGGGTTTCTGGATTATCTGGTCCAGCTCTGGGATTACCGCCAGTTTATTTTCTACGACGCCCGGGCTCGGGTTCAGAGTGGAACGCGGAAAGACCGGCTAGGTAGCGCGTGGCTTCTGCTGAACCCCGTCTTCAATGGGTTGACCTACTACTTCGTGTTCGGCCTGCTGCTGCAGACCAGCCATGGCATCGATAATTTTGTCGGTTA
>NZ_JABMCX010000239.1 GCF_013179505.1 Paenarthrobacter sp. CM16
CCATAAGGACGTGGGAGTCGGATGAGCAACAAGAACATCGGTATCAAGGACGTAGCCGTCGCCGCCGGCGTGTCCGTCACCACGGTGTCCCATGTCCTCAACGAGGTGTCCTACGCCCGGATCAGCAGCGAAACCAGGGACAAAGTCAAGACCGCGGCCGAGGAACTCGGCTATGGCCCCAACCGCCTGGCCCAGGCCCTTCGCACGCAAAGGACCGGCATGCTGGGGTTGGTGAGCGAGGAAATCGCCACCACTCCCCACGCCGGCCGGATCATCCTGGGCGCTGATGAGGCCGCCAAGGCCCGGGGCTACAACCTCATGATCATCAACACACCGGGCTCGGCCAGCCTCGAATCGAGGCAAGCCGACGTCCAAGCCCTCCTGGAACGTCGCGTGGACGGAATTCTTTATGCCACCATGTACCACCGCAATGTGGAACTCCCGGACAACCTGGGCAGCGTCCCGTCCGTGCTGGTGGACTCCGTCGCTATCGGCGGCAACATCACGGCCGTGGTCCCGGACGAAGACGGAGGTGCCCGCGCCGCTGTTGGAGCACTCCTCGACGCCGGCCACACCCGGATAGCTTTCCTCAACAACACCGACGACGTCCCCGCAACCCGCCAGCGGCTTCAGGCCTTCCGGGCAATGCTCACCGAAGCAGGGCTCGACGGCGATGCTGCACCTGTCGAGTCCGAGATCTCGGAGGTGCAAGGCGGCTATGAGGCGGCCAAGCGGATCCTGTCGCGGGATGACCGCGCCGATATTCCTACAGCCCTGTTCTGCTACAACGACCGCATGGCAATGGGCGCCTACCGGGCCGCCGCCGAGTTGGGCCTCAGCATCCCGGCGGACCTTTCAGTTGTTGGTTTTGATGATCAGGAACTCATCGCGGCCAACCTCTACCCCGGGCTGACCACCGTGGCCCTCCCCCACTACGAAATGGGTGCCTGGGCCACTGAACACCTCATAGACGCCATCGAGGGCAAGGACGATCTGTCCTTGATGGCGCTCCACCCAACCATCCTGGGTTGCCCGTTGGTCAGCCGCGAATCAGTCGCAGCTCCACGGTAGCCCCAACAAGCCACTTCAACGTCCCAAAAGGAACGCACCACATGTCCAGTAGCCTTGATGCCGCACGCCCGGAAACAGCCCCGGCCGTAACTCCCCAATTCCGGCCTGCCATCCATTTCACGGCAAGGGACACCTGGCTGAACGATCCCAACGGCTTGGTTTACCACGACGGTTTGTATCACCTCTTCTTCCAGAACAACCCTTACGGCAATGTCTGGGGCAACATGTCCTGGGGCCACGCCACCTCCACGGATCTCCTGCAGTGGACGGAGCATCCTGTCGCTATTGCCGGCGATGAGAAAGAGGACATCTTCTCCGGAAGCGTGGTGGTGGACCACGGCAATACCTCCGGTTTTGGCACCGTTGAGTCACCTGCTTTGGTGGCTGTATACACCAGCGCCTTCAAGGCAGGAACTCCCCACAGCGGCACGCAGGCCCAATCCCTGGCGTACAGCACCGATGGCGGGATGACGTGGCGCAAATACGATCAAAACCCTGTGGTGACCAGGAACTCCGAGCACTTCCGCGATCCCAAAGTGTTCCGTTACCAAGGCGGGGAAGGTTCGTTTTGGGTGATGGTCGCCGTCGAAGCGCAGCAGCAGAAGGTGGTGTTCTACCGCTCCGAGGACCTCAAGACCTGGGACTTCCTGAGCCACTTTGGTCCGGCCAACGCCGACTCCGGTGAGTGGGAATGCCCCGACCTCTTTCCCTTGGCGGTGGACGGGGATCCGCAGAACATCAGATGGGTTCTGATCGTCAACATCAACCCCGGCGCGGTGGCGGGAGGTTCGGGCGGCCAGTATTTCGTCGGGCAATTCGACGGCGTCCATTTCCTCCCGGATGCCGGTTCTGTGGTTGCTCCTGCCGGTATCTCGTCAATCGGAGACGCGGATGAGGCAGCTGCGGCCCTGCAGCGCTGCCTGTGGCTGGACTGGGGGCGCGACTGCTACGCCTCCGTGTCCTTCAGCAACACCCCCGATGGCCGGCGGATCATCATGGGTTGGATGAATAACTGGGACTACGCCAACCAGTTACCCACGGCACCGTGGCGGTCCTCCATGACTCTTGCCCGAGAGGTAGCGCTGAGTTCCGTGAACGGCACCGCACGGCTGGTCCAGCGACCCATCCTGGGAGACCTGAAACAAGAGCTGGCCAAGACCGGCAGCTTCACCCTGGGCACCACGGCCTTCCGGTTGCCGGATGCAAGGCCGGATACCGCTCAAGTGATCGAGGCCGAAATCGTGCCGGGAACCGCCGGGCGCGTTGATCTGCGGCTTCTCGTGAGCGCGGACGGGAGCCAGGCCACTGTACTGAGCTACACCACAAGCAACGGCCGCATCGCCCTTGACCGCACCCGGTCAGGAGACACCACGTTCCACGAAAAGTTCGCGTCTGCCGAATCAGCGCCCGTTGCCTTGGAGGACGGCATCCTCAAGCTGCTCATCGTGGTGGACCAGAGCTCAGTGGAAGTCTTTGCCCAGGACGGCAAGGTGGTCCTGACCGACCTCGTTTTCCCGGGCGCCGGGAGTAAGGAGAACTGGTTGACCGCCGAGGGCGGCACAGCAACGGTTCTGAAGCTCTCGGTCTCGTCACACGTTTAAGGAGAAGCAGGAATGAACAACTACTACGACGTGACCACCTGGCCCATCGGCAATCCGTCCGAGGACGTCGGCGAGGTCATTAACAGCATCATCGCTGACATCAAGGAACGGCAGAACGCCTCAGACGTCAACGACGGCGGAAAACCGGGAGCGGTGATCTACCTGCCGCCGGGTGACTACCGCCTGCGCACCCAGGTTTTGATAGACATCAGCTTCCTGAGGATCCAGGGTTCGGGTCACGGGTTCACGTCCTCAAGCATCCGGTTCAACGTCCCCGAAGACGAATGGCCCGATCTGCACGAACTGTGGCCGGGTGGGAGCCGCGTCCTGGTGGACCTGCTCCCGGCTGGCGAGGACACTGACCCGTCCAAGGCTGACCCGTCCAACGGAGCTGCTTTCCGTGTTGAACGTGCAGGCAGTCCCCGGATCAGTTCGGTGGAGTTCGCCAACTTCTGCATCGATGGGCTCCACTTCTCTCCTGACGGCTCGGAGCTACCTGCGGAAAACAGCTATGTGAATGGGAAGACCGGCATCCACGTCTCAAGTGCCAACGATTCCTTCCGCGTCAACGAGATGGGCTTTATCTACCTTGAACACGCACTTACCATCCACAACGCGGATGCGCTGTCCATCCACAACAACTTCATCGCGGAATGCGGAAGCTGCATCGAGCTGCGTGGCTGGGGACAGGCCTCCAAGATCACGGACAACCTGATCGGGGCCGGCTTCAAGGGTCATTCCATCTACGCGGAAAACCACGGCGGACTCCTTGTTACCGCCAACAACGTCTTTCCCCGGGGTGCAAGCAGCGTCCACTTCAAGGGAGCAACCCGTTCAAGCGTCACGAACAACCGCCTTCATTCCTTCTACCCGGGGATGGTGATCCTGGACGGGAACAGCTCGGAAAACCTCGTGGCCACCAACCACTTCCTCCGTGACCACGAGCCCTGGACACCCTTCCTGGGGATCGACAACGGGCTGGATGACCTCCATGGAGTCCTGAGTGTCAGCGGCAGCAACAACTCCGTGATCGGCAACCACTTTTCCCAAATCGTCGACTCAGGGAGTATCCGTCCCGAAGGCGCGACCCCTGTCATCATCCGGTTGCGCGAAGGGGCAGGGAACTTCGTGTCCAACAACCACGTCGTTGCAATGAACGTGCATGCCGCCACCAGCGACGATTGCTTCGAGGGGCAGGTGGATGCTTTGCTGACAACAGACGCTGCTGATGCCCTTGCCGTGACGACTGTCCTCGTTGATCCCGAATCAACACGAAACACCATCCTGGACTCGGGCAGTGAACCGCAAGTACTTGCGGACAGGACAACCAACGCCTTCAGGGCCACCCCCACTGTGGTTTAGGAGTTTTCGTACAGCTAATGCCCTTAAGATTCGTTCTTAGGGGCATTACCTGTACAAAAACTCGCAAGGGGGAACCATGGCCGAAACCATCCGCACCGCTACAACCCACGACGCCGGGAAGCTGGCTGAGCTGGCCGCCGTCACCTTTCCGTTGGCGTGCCCGCCGGGCTCGTCCCCGGCGGACATCCAGGCCCACCTCGAAAAGACCTTGAGCGAGTCCAACTTCGAGGGCTACCTCGCCGATGCCAACATCACCATCCTGGTACTCGACGACGACGGTCAGCTCACGGGGTACACCATGCTGATCGCGAAGCCGGCTACCGATCCCGAGGTCGCAGCCGTACTGTCAGCGCTCCCCTCAACCGAGTTGAGCAAGTGTTACGTTCACCCGGACCACCACGGCAAGGGCGCTGCATCGCAGCTCATGAGGGCATCGTTGGCACATGCCGGGGATAAGGGCGCGGCCGGGGTGTGGCTCGGCGTGAACGGCGAGAACGCGAAGGCCATCCGCTTCTATGAGAAGAGCGGCTTCCAAAAAGTGGGCACCAAGTCCTTCAAACTCGGCGACACCGTGGAACACGATTTCGTCATGGAGCTGGAACTCTAAGGACGGCTAGCCGAACATCTCCCCCGTCAGGGGCGGGCGAGGATCTGACCTCAACTCAAGGCCAGCAGGCACCCCGGTCACACTGCCGGACGAACCCGCGGCCTCAATGGTGATCCGGGACCGTCCCAGCAACACGTTGTCCGCACGGAAGGATCCATAGGAGTCCGGCAGGATCGGCGCCAGGTGCAGCACGTTCCGGGTGAAGTCGGGATCGAACCGCAGCAGGATCCGGGCGAGTTGCACGGGCGCCGCAGCCGCCCACGCCTGCGGGGAACACGCCGTCGGATACGGTACCGGCTTCGAAAAGTCGCCGCGGTCAAAGCCGCAAAAAAGCTCGGGAAGCTGACCGCCAAAGTGTTCGGCGGCGTCGAACAGTCCGCTGGCAACCCGGCTGGCCTCCTTGACGAAGCCGTAACGCATGAGCCCGGTGGCGGCGAGCGCGGTGTCGTGGGGCCACACGGAACCGTTGTGGTAGCTGACGGGGTTGTACGCACCCATGTCGGAGCCCAACGTGCGGATGCCCCATCCGGTGAACATTTCCGGGGACATCAGCCGTTCGGCCACCATGGGCGCCTTGTCCTCGTCCACTATGCCCACCCACAGGCAGTGCCCCATGTTGGAGGTGCACGAGTCCACGGGCTTTTTGTCCTTGTCCAGCGCAAGGGCGAAATAGCCTTGGTCCGGGAGCCAGAAGGCCTCGTTGAAGGCCGCTTTCAGCGCTTCGGCGCGGTCCGCGCAACGGCGTTCGACGGCGGTGTCCCCGGCTGCGCGGGCCAGCAGGGACCGGCCCACGTAGGCCGCGTACGCGTAGGCCTGCACCTCGCAGAGGGCTATGGGCGTCTCGGCCATCCTGCCGTCGGCGAAGTTGATGCCGTCCCAGGAGTCTTTCCAGCCCTGGTTCACCAACCCGTGCTCGTTAGGCCTTTGGTACTCGATGAAGCCGTCCCCATCGCGGTCCCCGTAGTGTTCCATCCATTCGATGGCACGATCGGCGTGCGGGAGGAGGGACTCGATGATGTCCGCCCCCAGACCCCATCTGCTGAGCTCGCCGAGCGTGGAGACGAACAGCGGTGTCGCGTCGGCTGTTCCGTAGTAGGCAGTCCCGCCCAGTGAGAGTCCGGCCGTAACCCCGAGCCTGACCTCGTGCGGTATGCGCCCGGGTTCTTCCTCGGAATCCACATCCACCGTGCTGCCTTGGAGCGCGGCCAGGGTCTGCAAGGTCCCGGCGGCCAGCCGCGGGTCCACCATGAGGGACATATAGGAGGACAACAATGAATCGCGCCCGAACAGTGCCATGAACCAGGGTGCTCCTGCAGCCACCGCCACCCTGTCCGGATGCCCGGGATCGAAGATGCGCAGCGAGCCCAGGTCACGTTGGCTCCGCTCCAGGACTTCCTCCACATTGCGGTCCGTCACGGCGATCCGGGGAACGTGCTCTTCCCAGGCAACGTGCCGGCGAACGCCCGGGGTGTGGTGCAGCGGAGTGGTTTCGGTGAAGGGATCGTTGGGACCTTTTCCGTTGACCAACGGCAGGGCGATGATGCTGGTGGACCATTGGCTGCGTGCGGGGATACTGACGTGGAACCGCAAACCGTCCTCGGACACTTTGGCGCCGGAGGCCCGGAAGGCGACTCCCCGGCGCTCGCCGCTGGAGTGCAGGGACTCGATGTGCAGTTCTTTTTTGTGCGCCTTCTTCGCTGGTGCGCCGGCTTTATTGGTCCGGCCTCCTTTGACGTCGAAGAGGTCGGCCAGGTCGGCGTCGATCAGCAGTTCAATCTCGCAGGGTGCGTCCTGCCCGGAGTAGTTCCTGATGGTGATGTCGTCACGCAGGCCCGCGCCCACATGGCGTTGGTGCTGGACTACCAAGGGGCTGTCGAACCTGCCGTCCGCCGAGCATGCCCTGCCCACGTACTCAGCTTGGAAGGCCGTGGGATTCCGGGCCACCAGCGGTTCCCTGAGCGCGCCGTTGATCCTCAGTATCCAGCGCGACACGATCCGCGTGTCCTGGTAGTAGCTGCCTTGGGAGCCGCCACCGTGGATGTCGCCGGAGTGCGAGGAAATGCAAAAAGATGAACCTTCGACGACGGTCACGGCACCGAGCTCGGACGCCCCGGCTTCGGTGTCTTCGTTCCAAGCGGTCATGTCTGATTCTCTTGCAACAGGCTCCCGTCCGGAAGGGCCTTTTCCTGAAATTGTTCAATCACCTTGGCATAGAGCTTCACGTGATCGGCCGCCATCCGTTGGGCGCTGAACGTGTCCTCCACGGAGCGCCTGCAGGCGTCGCGGCTCAGGCCGGGGATGCGGGCAAAGGACCCGGCCAACTCCCCGGAAGAACCCACAAAACCGGTAACCCCGTGCTTGACGATTTCCGGAGCCGCCCCCATGGGTGTTGCCAGCACCGGAGTTCCGGTGGCAAGTGCCTCGATCATCACCAGTCCGAAGGGTTCATGCCACTGGATGGGGTTCAGCAGCGCCATCGCATCGCCCATGAGCTGGTACTTTTCAGGATCGGAAAGT
>NZ_JABMCX010000024.1 GCF_013179505.1 Paenarthrobacter sp. CM16
GCCTGCACACCCCAAGGACCACCCACCGTGCCCTCAACAGACACCAGGCCCCCACCAAACAGCACAGGACCAGGCCAGGGAGGCCAACGGGTATTGCTCGCCTACTTCTCACGGGCAGGTGAAAACTACTACTACGGAGACCGAACCAACCTGGAGATCGGCAACACCGAGGTACTCGCGGGCATGATCAGGGCACTGATCCCGTGCCAGGTACACCGCATCGAAGCCGCTGAACCCTACCCGGACAGCTATGACGCCACCGTCGCCCGAAACGTCCGCGAACAGGACGAGGACGCACGTCCGGCGATCAGCAACCCACTGCCTTCCATACAGCAGTACGACACGGTGATCCTGGCCAGCGGGATCTGGAACGTCAGAGCGCCAATGATCATGACCACCTTCACGGAAAGCTACGAATTCGCCGGCAAGACCGTGTACCCGGTTACCACCCATGCCATGAGCGGGCTTGGCAACACCGCCCGCGACTACGGGCAATCCTGCCCAGGGGCAACCATTGGCGAAGGCCTTGCGGTCAAAGGCGAAGAGGTCCGGGACGCTTGCGCTGCGGTCGAGTCATGGCTGCAGCGCTCGGGACTTCTCCCAGCCCGGTAGCGCCTCGACAGCATCATCCTGTACCCGCATACCTGCAGCTACACATATTGAAAGGATCAGATCACATGAGCGATTCACACCAGACCAGGGCACAGCAACTCATCGGCGACTTCGCCCCGAAACTCGTTGATCTCACAGACGGCGTTCTCTTTGGCGACATTTGGAAACGCGACGAACTCTCACCCCGGGACCGCAGCCTCATCACGGTCGCCAGCCTCATCACCAGCGGCAGCACCGATCAGCTGCGAGGTCACCTCGCCCTTGCACGAACCAATGGACTCACCGAAATCGAGCTCAAAGAGGCGATCATCCACCTGGCCTTCTACGCCGGATGGCCCAAAGCCATGTCAGCCATCACCGTGGCGAAGGAAGTCTTCGCCAAAGATGAATAGCCGCCAGTACCAGCGTCTCCTCCGACTGACTCGGCACCTGGTCCCCAACAGCGCCACCTTCACGTGAGGTTCGAAGTCCATTTATCGTTCGAAGGGTGGCAGTCGGGTCTGTCCTGTACCCGCGACGACTTCGGCGGCGATGACATGAACCTTCAGGTTCCGGAGGTTGGAGGAGTTCCTGAGCATTTCGAAGGCCTCAGACTGACTGCATCCCTTTTTGCCGATGATGATGCCACAGGCCAAGCTGATGACGGCCCTGCCCTCCATGGCTGATCGAAGATCTTGGGCGAGTTGTTCGGCATCATCGATCCGGGCTGCAGCGCGCAAGACTCCAGCTGCCCTACGGGCACAGCGTTCTGCTTCAGAGATCACATCACTACTGAACAGCCCTGAGTGTGGTGCGAAGTGGGTCATCACTGCGTTCGCGCCCTCTCCGAGCTCGAGTGGCAATGCCACAGCACTCTGACACCCCAACTGCTGCAGGCTCTCGCGGTACTGCGGCCACCGGGTATCAGAGGAGACATCGCACAGGACCGCCGGACGTCTTGTCCGAAGCGCTTCAGCCCGCGGGCAGTCCTCGACCTGCGTCGCTTTCTCCAGCACCAAGGCATCGGCACTGCTACCGACGATCGAAGTCTTCCGCCTGCTTCTCCTGACAAAAAGTGCAGATTCGATACGGGAGCCGGCACATCGGCCCACCACGCTGGTCGAGATATCTACGACGCCTTGCAATATCTCCCCGAAGCCCTGATACCCGGCTAAAAGCTCATGAAGGCTCTCAACGTCACTGGCATCCTGTTGCTCCGTCATGGCCCTAATCTAATCCAGCATCTCAAATGCGATAAGTCCGGCATCACCAAAACTTTTTTGTTTAAGCGCCATACGCAGACCGCTCCGGAACAAGTTCGAGCAGGCAGACGCTAAGGGAACGTGGACCCACGGCGCAGCTCCCGGTCAGGTCGTCCGCGGGAAATTAGTCGACGGCGGCGTACCGCAGAGCCGATGGCTGAGTCATGCTGCGACTCAACGACTTGTCCATGAAAAGGCAGAAGCAACACCTCCGTTTGTAATTCTGATCTCCCCATCATCGCTGGATCAGACCTCACGCAACTAGCGCACCCACGGCGCCGACGTCGACGGCGTCACTCCCCACAGTGATGACGTCCGACCCCCAGGCGCACCAGACAGGCAACGTGACCAACGGCCAAGCGAAACAGCAAGAGATAAGGGCAAAGGAACAGGACAATGAATGCGCTCACTATCAAAGACCCGGCGGACCTGCTCAGCTTCATCGGGCACACGCTAGGATTCTGGCCCAACGAAAGCCTGGTCTGCATCACCTTGGACATGGGCAAGGTCGGCGCCACTCTCCGCATTGACCTCCCCCGTCAACCCGGAACGGAACTCCCCTACGCCCGGACGGTCAGTAGCTACCTCACGAGTGACACCAGCGCGACGAGTATCGTCTTCGCCCTCTACACGTCCGCCCACTGCGGACCCGGCCAGCCCAAGCCGCACGCAGCTACCATCGCCGCCCTCACCGGCGTCCTTGCCGAGAACGGCATCACCATCCGCGACGGGATCTTCGTCGGTGACGACGCCTACTCTCCCTACGACAGCGAACCCGGCCACGACATCAGCCTGCCCCTCAGCACCACTGAATACAGCCGAGTCAACGCCGAATTCATCTACCGCGGCAGCACCATCGAACCCACCAACCGAATCGTCCTCCCTGCGCCAGCCCAGGAAGCAGACCACGCCACCGCCATCGAAGACTGCATGAACAGTATTCGAGCCCATTCACTCCATCAAGCTGCCGAGAATGCCAGCCAACTCTGGACGGGCATGCTCGACGGCAAAGACTTCCCCACAGACGAGGACTGCGCCACCCTCATCGCAAACTTCCAATTCCCCCACATCCGCGACCGGCTCATGGCCGACATACCCGGCATCAACGAACCACCACAGCACATCCTCTTCGCCCAAACCCAGACCGCGCCGAAGTGGTCACGCATCGAATGGGCCCAACAACTCCTCATCCACACCTACACCAGAACCAGCCCACAACACGCAGCACCAATCCTCACCACCATCGGCTACATCAACTGGTGGGAAGGACGAGGATCCAAAGCACACCAATACATGCAACTCGCCCTCGACACCGACCCCGGCTACCGCTTCGCACGACTCACCGACCAAATGCTCGGAGCCGGAATCATCGCAGGCTGGAACATCAACAAGAACACCGCCTACAGAACCCGCCTCGACATGCCCTGAATCGGAACTGCAAAGCCTTCAGGTTGTCAGAGCAACCCTGTACTTGGACTTTGATCCTTTCAATCCCAGGAATGGATAGCGCGGAATATGCCAGGCGGCCGGCATCACGCAGTCTCACTGCAAGGAAACAGTGACCCAAGTTCGACTGCGGTTGGCAGGTTCGCCCCTGCCCTGGAGCAGGTAATGGCAGCTGCACGGTTGGCATACGCGGCCACTCCGGACAGCTCGTCCTTGGATAACGAGTTCAGCTTCTCCCTGCCTACTGCGCCGAGGGTTCCGAGCTGGGCAAGTGCTGACATCAGTCCTGCCATAAACGAGTCCCCCGCCCCCACGGTATCCACCACCACAACGCTCACGGCGGGCATCTCCACCCGGACCTGCCTTGTGAGGATCACTGGACCAGCCGCTCCCCTCGTCAGCGCGACCACCGCAGGACCGAGATCCAGCCAAGCCTCCAGAGCCTCCAGTGGTGTCCTGTCCGGGTAGAGCCAGAGGAGGTCTTCGTCGCTGGCTTTCACGATGTCGCTGGCAGCCACAAACTGTTCAATGCGCGGCCTGACCAGCTCGACATCCGGGCTGATGGCGGGCCTGCAGTTGGGATCGAAACTGACGGTTGCCCACTCCCGCGCTGCCCCGACAAGCGACAACGTGTGCTCGTCACCAGGTGCGAGGACGGAGGCGATTGATCCGGTGTGAACGTGGCCGGCGGACCGCACCGCCTCGGCCGCCGTCGTCCAAGCATCGTCGAGGTCCCAGCTGATGTCGAAGGTGTACGTCGCGGCACCGTCAGCACCCAGGGTTGCGATCGCCGTCGACGTCGGTGCGGAGCCGCCTTTAATGACGTCGACATTGTTGCTGCGGAGGTGCTTCTCCAGCGATGCGCCGTGCGTGTCATCGGCGTAGTGCGCTACCAAAGTGGTTCGCAGGCCGAGACGTGAAGCACCTACGGCGACGTTCAGCGGGCTTCCGCCGGGATGCGTTTGGGTCTGCGGCGAGCGTGGATCGTTGATGATGTCAACGAGTGCCTCGCCGATGACTGATACGGATAGCTCGGTGTTCATCGGCCCGGGTACACCACGGCTTTGAGCTGGCCGGGCTGTTTGCCGGCTTTGAGCGCTGCCTCGGACTCGGCCAGGCCGAACTTGCCTGTGACCAGGATGTCCAGGTCCACCTTGCCGTCCGCGAGGAGTTGGATGGCCAGCGGCCATGTGTTGGTGTAGCGGAACACGCCGGAGAGCCAGATCTCGCGGTTCTGGATAAAAGAAACGGGCAGTTCGACGTCGTCCGCGCCG
The DNA here is from genome assembly GCF_013179505.1 of Paenarthrobacter sp. CM16. Classification (GTDB taxonomy): domain Bacteria; phylum Actinomycetota; class Actinomycetes; order Actinomycetales; family Micrococcaceae; genus Arthrobacter. The sequence continues at coordinate 4,574 of NZ_JABMCX010000024.1, forward strand.
AGTCCCACCAGGATCACGCGGCCCGCGGGCCCGACGGCCTTGATGCCGGAACGGACCGCCTGTGCTGCGCCGGAAGCGTCAATGAAGGCGTCGACGTCAAGGCCTTCCACGGCGTCCGTCTTCGCGTTCAGTGCGTGGGTGGCACCGTGTTCCAGGGCGAAGGCGAGGCGGTCCTCGGCGATGTCCGTGATGTAAATTTCGCTTGCGCCAAAAGCCCGGGCGGCCTGCGCGGCGATGATGCCGATCGGCCCGGCGCCGGCGATCAGGACCCGGCTGCCGGGTTTGATTTCTGCGCGTTCGCAGGCCCAGAGACCTACGGAGAGCGGCTCGATCAGTGCGGCGGCTTCGTCGCTGACGTTGTCGGGGATGTCGTACGCGAAGTCGCTTTGGATGGTGACGTACTCGGAGAACGCCCCGTCCACGGGAGGCGTCGCGTAGAACTCCATCTCCGGGCAGAGGTTGTAGCGTCCGGCCTTGCACTGCTTGCAGGTCCGGCACGGGCGTTGGGGCTCGACGGCGACTCTCGCACCGATCCGGGCAGGGTCCACGGAGCTTCCGACGGCGGCAATCCGCCCCGCGAGTTCGTGGCCGAGGATCAGCGGGTGGTCCACCACGTAATCGCCGATCCGGCCGTGCTCGTAGTAGTGGACGTCGCTTCCGCAGACTCCGACGGCTGATACCTGCACCAGCACCTGGTCAGGCTCGAGGTGCGGGATGGGCAGCGTTTCCATGGTCATCTCGCCCTGGCGCTGCAGGATGGCCGCTCGCATGGTGGCCGGCAGCTCGGGCTGGTTGAGCAAAGGGGTGTGGGTGGTTGAGGTTGTCATGATGGGAATCCTTTGGAGTTGGTTACTTGACCGCGCCGAATTACTTGACCGCGCCGAGCGAGAGGCCCTGGACGAGCTTGTCCTGCGCCGCGAATCCTGCGAACAGGACAGGGAGCGAAATGACGACGGCGGCCGCGCAGACCTTCGCGAGGAAGAGGCCTTGGCTGGAGACAAAGCCGGTCAGGAACACGGGAGCCGTACCGGCCACAACGCCGGTGAGTACTCTGGCCAGCAGCAGTTCGTTCCAGCTGAAGATGAAGCAGATCAGGGCTGTGGCTGCGATGCCCGGCATTGCCACGGGGGCGATCACTTTGCGAAGTGTGAGGATCAGGTTGGCACCGTCGATCTGTGCGGCTTCCAGCATTTCGACGGGGACTTCGGCAAGGAAGGACCGCATCATCCACACTGCGATCGGCAGGTTCATGGAGGTGTACATGAGGATCAGGAACCAGATGTTGTCCAGTGCACCCACGGTCTTCGCGAAAAGGTACAGCGGCAGGATGGCTGCGACCACCGGCATCATCTTGGTTGAGAGGAAGAAGAACATCACGTCCGTCCACTTCTTCACCGGCCGGATGGACAGGGCATAAGCGGCGGGAATGGCCAGGACGAGCACCAGAACCGTGGACAGGATGGAGGCCGTGGCGGAGTTGATCAGCGAAGGCCACGGGCTGACGCCGGAGGTCTCCCCGAAGAACTCCTTGTAGGCATCCAGAGTGAGATTGGCGGCCACAGACGGCGGGTTGGTGGCGGCGTCGGTTTCGGAGTGGAACGAGGTCAGGATCATCCAGAGGACGGGTGTAGCAAAGAGCAGCGCCAGCAGCCACGCTGCGAGGCCGGCGGCCGTGTTGTTGCGGGTGGGATCCATGCGGGACTTGCCACGACGGCGGGTTCCCGACGGCGTGCTGGACTTTTCAGACGTGGTACGGGCTGCGGCAGGACTGAGGGTGCTCATCGTGCTGCCTCCTTCTTGAAGAGCGAGAAAACGGTGCGGAGGGCGAACGTCGCCACGAGGATGGTGCCAATGACCACCACAACGCCGGCCGCGGAGGCCAGCCCGTACTCATTGGCGTAGTAGAACGTCTGGTAAATCGCGTACGGAAGGTTCGCGGTACCCAAGCCACCCGACGTAAGGGTGAAGACGGCGTCGAAATTCTGGACGATATAGATCGCACCCAAGAGGCCCCCAAGTTCCAGGTACTGCCGCAGGTGCGGGAGTGTCAGGTGCCGGAAGATGGCCCACGGTGTGGCACCGTCCATCTGGGCTGCCTCTACGGTGTCCATGGGCCGGGACTGCAGGCCGGCCAGCAGGATGAGCATCATGAATGGAGTCCATTGCCACACCAGCGAGATGATCACTGCCATCAGCGGTGCTTGCGACAGCAGGTCCAGCTGCGGAGGAGTATCGCTGCCGAACAGGGACCATGCCCACGTCAGGATGCCGTTGATCAGGCCGTAGGTGGGGTTGAGCAGTGCGTGCTTCCAGATCAGGGCAGCGGCCACGGGCACTACCAGGAACGGTGCAATCAGCAGCGTCCTTGCCAGTCCGCGTCCGATGAACTTCTTGTCCAGCAGCAGGGCCAGGCCCAGGCCGATGACCAGACTCGCCAGGACCACGGCCACCGTGAGGAGGATGGTGGTGAAGATTGCCTGGCGGAGATCGGGATCTGTTAGGACCGTGACGTAGTTCTCGAAACCGGCGAAACCCGTGGTGCCGGGGCTCAGGCTGTTCCAGTTCAGGAACGAGATGATCAGGGTCACCACGAACGGGAGCTGGGTGACGACGATGAGGAAAATCAGGGCTGGAAGCAGTGGCGCGCGCCGTGCCCAGGCCAGGGCGCGTTCCCGCGATGCTCTGTTTCGTGAAGGTTTGGCTGTGGCATGTCCCGGGCGGGAGATGCGCGCCGTTGCGGTAGTCATGATGGTCTCCTGCTGTTCGGTTATTGCTTGTTCTTGTATTTGTCGCCGACTTTTTGCGCGGCTTCCTGGCCCTTGGTCAAGGCCTGAGCCACGCTCCCCTGTCCGGCAATGGCAGAGCTGACGCCTTGGGAGACGTTGGTGCCGAGAGCGGCGAACTCGGGGATGCCGACAAACTGGATGCCGACGGCGGGGCGTTCCTGAAGGCCGGGGTTCTTAGGGTCTGCATTCTCGATGGCAAAGCGTTCGGCTTCGAAGAACGGGGCGGCGTCCTGGAAGTCGGCGTTCTCGTACGTGGAGATGCGCTTACCTGAGGGCACCTTGGCCCAACCGAGCTTGGAGGCGACCAGTTCTTCGTATTCCTTGGAGCTGGCCCAAGCGATGAACTTCTCAGCGGAGTCCTTCTTCTTCGATGCCGCCTGCAAAGCCCAGGACCAGGTCCACAACCAGCCGGAGGATGCGGTTTGCTTCACCGGGGCCTGGGCGTATCCGATCTTGCCCTTCACCGGGGAAGCTTCGGCCTCCAGTGCGCCAGCGGCCGAGGTTGCGTCGTACCACATGGCCACTTTGCTTTGGGTGAGGTTGTTCAGGCATTCGGTAAAGCCCGCCTGGGCTGCACCGGCCGGGCCATGTTCCCGCACCAGCTTGGTGTAGAACTCCGTTGCTTCGGTGAACTCGGGCGAGTTGACCTTGGCGTTCCAGTCTTTGTCGAACCAAGTACCGCCGAAAGTGTTGACCACGGTTGTCAACGGTGCGAAGACCTGCCCCCATCCAGGCTGGCCGCGGAGGCAGATGCCCTTCATCCCGGGTTCCGCGCCGTCAACCTTTGCGGCGAGCTCGGCCACTTCGTCCCAGGTGGGCTTCTCCGGCATGGTCAGGCCCTTGGCATCGAAAACGTCCTTGCGATACATCAGGAAGGACGATTCGCCATAAAACGGCTCACCGTAGAGCTTGCCATCGGTACCAGTAAGGGATGCGGTGTAGGCGGGCAGAATGTCGCCCTGCTGGAACTCCGGATCCTTGGCCACGTTATCCAGTGGGGCCAACCAGCCGTTGGCGGAGTAGAACGGTATCTCGTAGTTGGACAGCGAAGCGACGTCGTACTGGCCGGCTTGGCTGGAGAACTCCTGGCTGATCTTCGCCCGGACGTCGTTCTCCGGCAGCACGGTGTAGTTCACCCGGATGCCGGTCTCCTTGGTGAAGTTATCCGCAGTGAGCCTCTGCAGGTCTTCCATCTGCGGGTTGTTGACCATCAGGACGCTGATGCTGTTCTGGTCACCAGCTCCGGTTCCGCCCGCTCCGGCACAGGCTGCGGCGGTGAGCGCGATGCACAGAGCGCCGGCTGCAAGGGCTGCCGCACGTGTTTTTGAGCGCATTGAGGACTCCTTCGTTCTTCATGGGGGTGCGCAGTCTCCGCACTCCTACTACTGCGTGGAAGTACAAGACCTGGGCGGGGCATTCGACCGGGATATCCGGGGCGCCTCGCTGTGTACCTCAAGACTAGGCGTGTGCGGTGGGACACAACTAGCGTCGCTGATGACGCATACTGATACTAATTTTCCCTGCTCCTCTGGAGGTCCCATGAGTTCCACCTACACCGACGAGGGTGCTGCGGCGCGCTTGGCCCAGCGGTTGATAGGGATGCGCGCCAACCGCGAAGTGATCCCCGAAGATCCGAATCATTCGGTCCGCTGGCACCAGCATGACTACCCCAGCCCGGTGGCCCGGTGGAACTATCACCCTGAATACGAGATCCACCTCATCCGTAAAGGTTCGGGAAAATTCATTGTGGGTGACTACATTGGCACCTTCGAGGCCGGCCACGTTTCTCTGGTTGGGTCAGGACTCCCCCATGACTGGGTCAGTGATCTCGAACCAGGGGAACTGCTTCAAGATCGCGATGCCGTGATCCAGTTTGACGGAAAATGGGTGGAACAGACCGCGGAACTGGTGCCCGAACTGGCAGAAGTGAAACCGTTGTTGGAACAGTCCGCACGGGGCATTGAATTCTTGGGGCAAACAGCACAAGTCGCAGCGGCCTCCATTGAAGCCATGGGCACCTCCACGGGTTTGGAACGGCTGCATCACCTGCTGGCCTTGTTCGCCGTCCTCTCCCGGACACCGGAACACGAACGCAAATACCTCGCCGACGAATGGTTCCGGCCGCAATTGGACGGCCAGGCAGAAGCAGTGGTGGACATCGTCCTGGAGTACGTCTTCAGCAATCACACCGGAAGCGTCTCCATGTCAGAAGCAGCCGCCATGGTGGGCATGGCCGAACCCACGTTCTCCAAATACTTCAAACGCTCCACGGGACAAAACTTCACTGACCTTGTCCGGAAATTGCGGCTGGCGCATGCACGTCGCCTGCTGGAACGAAGCGACAAGCCTGTCTCGGACATTTGCTACGAGGTGGGCTTCAGTAACTTATCCAACTTCAACCGGCATTTCCTGGCCGATGCCGGCGTGAGCCCGAGCCAGTTCCGCAAGCGTCTCCTTGGTCAGCGGCGTTCCTGAACTGCCCATCAGATCAGGGACGGAACGCTTCGCACTGCAGGCGGTGACGCAGTTGTGGCTTCGGGGGTTGGACTGCCCAGCGACGAGGCGAAAAACGTCAGAAGGAAGGCCCCGGGCTGGCAGCTCGAGGCCTTCCTTCTAATTACGGATTAGGTCGCGGGTTTCCAAGGTCCGGACGTATTTCCTGGGGCTTGGTTCCGGGTCCACCATTTTGCGACGTAGCGATGTCCTTCGTACGTGACTACGTCGCCGGCAACAAAGATCCGTGAGGGGGTCCAGACTGCGGTCCCATTTTCCTGGCGAATCTCCTGCCACGGACCGTATGGGTCGCCCGGGGCCTGTCCCTTGGTCCACCAAGATGCCAGCCAGACCGCGCCGTTGTGAAGGACTTTCTTGTCCGCAACGTAGGTCGACTGTGCGTTCCAAGTCTCCAGCACCGACACCGCCACCGTCGCTGCCACCGTGGCTCCGCCGACGGTCACCTGATCAGCATTTGCGGCGACAGTAAGGGTCAGCTCGGCTGCCTGAGCTGACGCGAATCCAGTGACCGTGTATTGGTCAGGGGTAAGCACAGTGGATGATCCGTCCGCCCTGGTGGCCGTCACCTTCAGGGACGCAGTGTGGAATGCCTCCCCGATCCCGTAGGCGGTCTTGGTGGTTGAGAGGTCGATGGAAGTCACCGCCGATGCGAGTCCCGCTTGGGCGGAGGTCAGGGCTGCAGCGGCCGCGTCTATCTCGGCCTGGGTGGACGTCCCTGCTTCCAGTACGGCGACGGCGGTGTCCCGTGCCGCCGAGAACGGCTGCCAGGATCCGGTGGTGAAGTGAGAAACGACCGCATCCTTACTGGCCTCGTAGGCCGCCTGCAGCCCATTATGGTCAACTTCTTGGCGCGTGAGCGAGAGTGAGTCAACCTGAACCGACTGATTTCCGCCGGAACTGCGGGCCTCGATGGAGACGTTCGGGGCACCACCGGACAGCTTCAGGTCCTTGAGATCGACCGTCTTCCATCCATCGGTGGCCTGATTGATATCGAGTGAGTAGGACTCGCCCTCTGCTCCTCGGACAACGATCCGGGCATAGTCCAGGCCCGCTGCCGTGTTGACCTTTGCAGTGAGGTTGTAGACACCGGTCGGTGCCGAATTCTGCTGGGACACGGACCCGGAAAATTTGTCGGCGTTGCCCAGTTTCAGGGCGAAGCGCGAAGAGTCTGCTCCGGGGCTGGAGTTACTGACGAACGGATTAGCGGAGAAGCCACCGTCAACGGTGGTCTTCCACCCGGTCACGGTCGTCACCGGCACCCGGTCGGCGGCGAAGTCCGGGTTGAGCACGTAATTGTTGCCCGCTCCGACCCGCCACTCCCCTGTTACTGCGTTGAACTCCCAGTTGCTCAGCGAATTGAAGGTCGGCTTTCCGTCGGACATCGACAGAGGCACCCATTGGTTATAGCCCAAGCCGTTCCATGCGAAATCGCTCCAACGATCGCCGGCGTAAAGGACGGTGTCCTGTTTTGTGCCGTGAACCGTGACGAAGAAGCCCGTCTGAGAGACCAGGCTGTAATCCTTTTCAGAGCCCGGGAGCGTGTATTCGGGAGTGTAAGTTCCCTGGATGGCGCTTGTCTGTGACTCGATGACGTGGTTAGCGGAGGCGTTCCAGCCGTGAAGATCACTGGTGAGCATGTAGTACTTGCCGTTGAGCTTGAACATCGCGTTACCCTCGCGGCCGGCTTCTACGTAGCCGACACGCACGGCAGGTTCGATAGTGAGGGAATCGGAATCCGAAAGTTTGCTGATGAAGGCGTTGGCCCGGCCGCTGCTGTTGGAAAAGATCAGGTAGTCAGTTCCGTCATCATCGGTGAAGACAGTCTGGTCACCGGTGGAGCGGGTAGGAGAGTTGACGATTTGCGGCTGAATGTTTGCGTAGTCGAAGTCGTCCGTGGGCGAATCACCTTGGAGCATCAACACCATACCGCGCTGCTGCGACGTCGGGTCGAAGTTCTGCCCGCTTTGGACGTACAAGGTGTACCGGCCGGTGTTCTCGTTGTAGGCAACGCCCAAGCGGCCTACCCAGATCGCATCAGCCATGGTCTTCATTTGAGCGAAGTAGTGCCCCTTCGACTCCGGGACATTAATGGGAGTATCGCGCGTCGCTACGTCATTTTCGAACTTCCAATTGACCAGGTCCTTTGAGGAGTAGACAGGAATTGATGCGAACGTAGAGGTTGCGTAAGCCTTGGAGGGGCTGCTGCTGTAGGCCTCGGCCTCTTGGTAATGCACCCCGTACCAGTAATAGGTGTCACCGAAGCGGAAGATGCCGCCGCCTTGGGAGTAGATCGGGTTACCGTCGGTGTCCGTCCAGAACGAGTTGTTTGTAATCGTTTGGAAGCTGCCCTGGGAAAGCGTGATGAGGTTTCCGGCGGCGTTCTGGAGGGCAGTCTTCGCCTCCACCACAGCGGCGCGGGTTGCGTTTGACGTCTCAACGACGGTTCCGGCATTGGCGAGGGCCGATGCGAACCCGGACCATGACTCGCTCGTGAACTCGGAAGGCACACGGGTGGTGTAGTCGGCGATCAGGTCCCGCAGGCCCTTGATTTCCACGAGTGCTGCTGTGGCGTTTCTCAAAGCCTGGATTGCGGCGTCGCGTTCGGCGCGTGTTCCCCCGTCGCCGAGGTTCGCGGCGACGGTGAGTGCATTCTGGAATTCTGGCCAGGAGGCTTGCGTGTAGTCACTCTGAATGCGGGCTGCGCCTTCACGATACAAAGCCGGGAGGTCATCGAGGATCTCGGAGTCATTGACCTCCGAGGTGATGATGGCTGCGCTGTGGTCGATGTAGCCGCCTTCGACCTGGACGCGGAGAGTATGTGGGGCTTCGGTGAGCCCTGACTTGGTGAAAAGAACCCGGGCCGTCGTGTTCTTCGCTGCCCGGTAATTGACGATCCCGACTTCGGCGTCATCAACGAATACGCGGCCTGTGCCGTGACCGACGTCGGTCAGCCCGGTGAGCTGGATCGTGTTGCCGGTGAAGACAATCTCGAATGACGCGCCGGTGGTTGCGTAATGGCTCCGGGAGGTAGCTCCCCAGGTGCCTGAGTAGAAGGTTCGTTCCGGTGTACCTCGAACGGTCGTTGTGCTGCTGTGTGGGACGGTTACAGTGACCGGGGCGGCGTCGGCGGCCGGAGCTGCCGCGACGCCCTGGACGAGCAGCGCAGCTGCTACGAAGAAGGCGGCCGCCAGCGTAGAGAGCCTCCTTCCTCTGATACTCAACGTTGTTGACATCAATGACAGACCTACTTCCTTGTAGTGGTTCTTTGGGGCGCTGAATGTTAGAACAGTGATGTCCCTCTGCGGGTAGAACAGCGTGCAACCCGCCTGGGCACGGTGTGGCGGCCTGCTTGAGGTGCCCTAGGCCGGTTCGGTCCTGATCATGCGCCAGTCGAAGGCGCCCAGCTTTACTTGGCTTACCTCCTCGCCGGTCAGTATGTCCGTTCCCCGCACACTGACGGTTTGTTTCTCGGTGCCGTGGTTGATCAGTGTGAGCACATCGGCACGTCGGGCGGTTTCGATCCACGGCGATAGGCCGTGGACTTCGGGAAGCACCCCTGCCTCCCGAAGCGCCCAGGCCATGGCGGCTACCATTCCGGTGTCATCGGGGATGGTTGCCAGGTAGGTGGCAACACCTGTGCCGTGGGAGTTCCGTGTGAGGGCAGGATGACCTGCGAGGCGCCCATCGGTGAAGGACCCGATCACTTCCGCACCGTGCGGGCGTAGCTCTTCAGCGAAGTACTCCCCACGCACCTCTCCGAATGGTCCTTGAACTGTGCTGTGTGCTTGACCGGGCCCGTGTCCCCCGACAGCGGAGCTGGTGGCACCGGCCGATGAGAAGTCGCCGGCATCCGAGGGTGGGACGAGAGCTCCGAATTCATCGATGCTGATACCGAGCAGGTCCCTGAGCCCCACCAGGTAACCGCCGTCGCGGAACGCATCATCCTCGTCGACGACGTCGGTGAACGCGGAAACGAATAAATGCCCGCCGTCAGTTGTGTAGGTGCTGAGATTCTCGGCCCCCTCATTGGTGAGCAGGTACAGCTGCGGGGCGACTACGAGCTTGTAGCCGGTCAGGTCACTGGTGGGTTTCACAATGTCAATGGATACGTGCTGGCTGTGTAGCGCTGCGTACCAGCGCTGGATCAGGCGTGAGTAGTCCAGGGGCACCGGGTAGTCGGTGTGCGAGAGCGCCCACCAGCTCTCCCAGTCAAAGACCAGCGCGACGCGGGCGCCGCTGTCCGGTGCCAGTGTTGGGATCTCGGCGAGGGTGGACCCGAGGTGGGTAACTTCGCGCCAGATCCGCGTTCCGGTCCCGCTTTGGGGAAGCATCGCGGAATGGAACTTTTCGCTGCCACGCCGTGACTGACGCCATTGAAAGAACATCACTGCATCGGCGCCGTGGCCGACGGCTTGCGCGGACAGTGCCGCCATCTGGCCGGGGGCTTTGGGGGCGTTGGTCGGCCGCCAATTGAGGGCTCCGGTGGACTGTTCCATCAGCAGCCACGGAGTCCCTGGCTTCAGGGACCGCATCAGGTCCCTGGCGAAGGCTGCGGTGCGGAAGGACTCGGGATCGTTAGGGTCCGGATAGCAGTCGTCGGCGATCACATCTACTTCCTGAGCCCATTTCCAGTAGTCCAGCGGGGGGAAGGCGCCCATGAAGTTGGTGGTGATGGGCTGCGTTGCCCCCGCTGCACGGATGGTGTCGCGCTCCATGACGTACAGCTCCAGGAGGGCATCGGAGGTGAAGCGCTTGTAGTCGAGGGCTCCCCCGGGGTTGGTGCTGTAGGGCGCCTTGCGTGGGGGAAGGATCTGGTCGAAGGAGGTATAGATCTGGGACCAGAACGCCGTCCCCCACGCAGCGTTCAACCCCTCGATCGTCCCGTATTTGCGGCGTAGCCAGTGCTGGAAGGCGTCTCGGGCGTTGTCGGAGTAGTCGTAGTTCAGGTGGCAGCCATATTCGTTGTTCACGTGCCACATGACGACGGCGGGATGGGTGGCGTAACGCGCAGCCAGGGCGGCGACAAGATCTGCGGCGAGACGGCGATAGGCAGGCGACGTCGGGGCGTAGTGCTGCCGGCTTCCGGGCCCGTACACGGCCCCGTTCTGATCCGCCGGGAGCATTTCGGGATATTTTTGGGTTGCCCACGGAGGTGGTGATGCCGTCGCAGTGGCCAGGTTCACCTGGATCCCGCCGTCGTGGAGGAGACCGAGAATGCGGTCGAGCCAGCCCCACTCAAATTCACCTTCTGCCGGCTGGATCTTTGCCCAGGAGAAGATGGCGAGGCTGACAAGGTTGACGCCTGCTTCTTGCATTCGGCGAACGTCGTCGGGCCAGGTCTCCTCGGGCCATTGCTCAGGGTTATAGTCAGCACCGTAATACATCGGAGAGTCTCCTTGAGGACGTCGTGGGAGGGGAGAAAGTCGGGCAGGCCGGAGCCGATTGTTGCCTGATTTTGGTCAGATCCAGGTCACGGGTGAAGGCAGTAGGAGAATTCGGCTCGAACGTCGCTGATCGGCGGAAATCGTCTATCTTATCGATAACTTCGCGGCGGTATGGTCTACAGTAGATATCGATAAGGCTTTGGTCAACCCCTAATTTGTTCGTTTTTGTTCATAAATTTTGGGGTCCCTTGGAACGCGAGGAGGCGGTCATCAAAGAGATGCAGCAGCGACGTCCGACGATTTACGACATCGCCAAAACCGCTGGCGTGTCGCATATGACCGTTTCGCGCTACCTGCGGTTCAACGGGGAGCGTACCCGCGAGGACCCGCGTGAGCGCATCAGAGCTGCTATCGATGAGTTGGATTACCGGCCCAATCTCGCTGCCAGGGCAATGAGGACGACCCGCACCGGGCGTTTGGCGATCCTCTTCCCGTCCGGGTCTGCTGCGAGTTCGGTGCACATGCTGACGGGGGCCACTGAGGCCGCCCGCGAGGCGGGTTATCAGGTGGACGCCATTACTCTTGCGGGTTCTTCCTCGGAACGTTCAGAACGCATGCTTGAGCTTGCTGAAGCGGGGCTCTTTGAAGGTCTTCTGGCGTTGACTCCGTTGGATTCCGAGCGTCAGGCGCAGATCGCTTCGAGGGTGCCGGTTGTGGTGGGCGCTGAATACGACGACGAGATGCGCGGCATCGGTGACCTTGCGGACGCCTCGCCGGTCGCCGAAATTATCGAATTTTTAGCCGCTCAGGGGCATCGGACGTTCCTGCACATTGCTGGGGACCGCTCCTACACGACCGTTCGAAGCCGTGAACAGACGTTCCGTGAAACCATCGAACGGCTGGGCTTGGAGTCGGCAGGTACGGTGGCTGGCAGTTGGCTCGGTGAGGCCGGGCAAAAGGCCGTTCTTGATCTTCCGGATGACTCCCGCGTGACGGCCATCATCGCATCCAATGACCACCTGGCGGCGGCTGCGATTCATGGCGCTTTACAGCGGGGCTGGCGCGTTCCGCAGGACGTGAGCGTCGCCGGCTGGGACAACAACCCGCTTGGTGAGTGGCTTCCTCCGACGTTGACCACTGTGAAGGTTGACTATATGGAACTTGGGCGCAGGTCCATGGCCAGGCTCCTTGCCGTGATGAGAGAGGAAGAGGAGCCAACGTATTCCGAGTCGGTCGCCGCAGTCGTCTGGCGCGACAGCACCGGCCCGGCCAACCCGTCCAGAAAATAGCAGTTCGTTGCCTTGGCTGTTCTGCTGAATGGACGGCCCCGCCCGGCCTGACTCCCCGGCTGCGGCTGAGGCAGCCGGGGAAGTTCGTTTCACCATTCGGCGAAGGAACCATCGGCATGCCGCCAGACGGGGTTGCGCCAGCGGTGACCCTCCGCAGCCCGTTCAATCACGTATTCCTCGTTGACCTCGATTCCCAGCCCTGGCTTGTCCGGAATACGGACCATCCCGGCTTCGTAGCTGAAGACAGAGGGATCACGGACGTAGTCGAGAAGATCATTGGTGGTGTTGTAGTGGATGCCGAGGCTTTGTTCCTGAATGAAGGCGTTGTAGCAGAAAGCATCCAGTTGCAGGCAGGTCGCCAGTGCGATCGGCCCCAGCGGGCAGTGCAGGGCCAGAGCGACATCGTAGGCCTCTGCCATGTGGGCGATCTTACGGGTTTCAGTGATGCCGCCGGAGTGTGAGGGGTCAGGTTGGATGATGTCCACGGCCCCGCTCGCGATGATGTCTTTGAAGTCCCACCGGGAGTAGAGCCTTTCCCCGAGCGCTATCGGCGTGGGGGTGTTCCGCATGACATCGAGCAGGGAGCCGGTGTGCTCTGAGAGTACGGGTTCTTCAATGAACATCAGATTGTAGGGTTCGAGTTCCTTGATCAGGACTTTCGCCATGGGTTTGTGCACGCGACCATGGAAGTCCACTCCTATGCCCACATTCGGACCAACAGCGTCCCTGACGGCCTGGACGTTGTCCAGGCAGCGCTGAACTTTATCCCAGGTGTCGACGTACTGAAGTTCTTCGGTGCCATTCATTTTCACGGCCGTGAAGCCGCGCTCCACCGCCGAAGTGGCTGCGGCGGCCGTCTCGCCGGGCCGGTCTCCTCCGATCCACGAGTAGACGCGGATGCTGTCGCGCACTTTCCCGCCGAGCAGTTCGTGGACCGGAACTCCCAGAGCCTTGCCTTTGATGTCCCACAGGGCCTGGTCGATGCCCGCGATCGCACTCATGGTAATTGGCCCGCCGCGGTAGAAACCGCCGCGGTACATCACGGTCCAGAGGTCTTCGATGTTGCGGGGGTCTTTGCCGATGAGGTAATCGGAGAGTTCGTCGATGGCGCCGGCGACTGTTTCGGCCCGGCCCTCGAGCACGGGCTCACCCCATCCGGTGATTCCTTCGTCAGTTTCGATCTTCAGGAAGAGCCAGCGCGGAGGCACGGAATAGGTTGTCAGTGAGGTGATTTTCATCGGTTCTCCTAGGCATGTTCATGGAAAGTTGGACGCACACGGGACCTGGTCCTTCGCTGCCGCCCAAGCGGCGATAAGCTGTGCCGCGCGTGTGCCTACCTCTCCGGCGCTTCGGCCGGGCCTGTAGAGTGTCGATCCGATTCCGGCGCCCCCTGCGCCTGCGTGGGCCCAGACGGGGAGGTTTTCCGTATCGATTCCTCCGACAGGGAGCATCTCTATGTCGCCCGGGAGGACAGCGCGCCAGGCCTTCATACCGCTGACGCCGATGGTTTCAGCGGGGAAAAGTTTCAGGCTGGTGGCTCCGGCCTCAATTGCCGCGAGGGCTTCGGTGGGTGTTGCAGCCCCCGGGTAGCTGAGCATCCCGGCTGCCAACGTGGCCTTGATGACTTCCTGATTGGTGTTCGGTGAGACCACCAGGTTCGAACCTGCGGCCCGGGCGAGCTCGACGTCCGAGGTTCGAAGGACGGTACCGGCGCCGATTATGCAGTCTTCGGGCAGGTTTTCCCGTAGCCGCCGGATGGATTCGTACGGATGCGGGGAGTTGACCGGGACTTCGAGTGCGCGGAACCCGGCAGCGTACAGTGCCTGGCCAATGGCCTCGGATTCGGGTGGCGTAAGTCCACGGAGGATGGCGATCAAGCCGGTAGGTGTACGGCTCATGGTGTTTCCCTTTCGGTGAGTCCGGCCAGCAGGGCGATTCGCCATAGTCCCGCGGCCGCCGGGGTTCCGGCCGCCACGGTGGCCTTTGTCCCGGTTCGCAGCAAAGCGTGGGCATAACGCCGGGCCAAGGCGTCGTTGGCGCAGATCGTGACCGTTGGAGGCACCTCGCTGACTGCAGCGTCGGCAAGCCATTGCTGGGTAAAACCGGCCACCGCAGTACCGATCAAGAGCCCGGATATGTAGTCGGGGACACCAGCTGGTTCCAGCGCCCCCGTCATGGGAAGGGTTCGGGCGGAGAACAGTGTGGAGAGGATGTGTGTGTCTCCCGCGGGTGACCTGTTGCCGCTGCCGAAGACAACATCAAGTCCTTGCTCGAAGGCTTTCAGATCCGGCGCTGCAGGGTTTTGGGCTGTTCGGCCAAGAATGCTGTGCTGCAGGAGCAGTGCATGGATTTCACCGGTCATGGACGTTGCAAAATCTGTGACTGTACTGCCCTTGAGCTGCGCCCATTTGGTGTGGGTTCCAGGAAGGATGACCACATGCGTGCTCTCATCAGGTGGTTCGGGCACTACACCCAGAATTTGGGTTTCTTCTCCGCGCATGACGTTGGGCAGTGGGGTGCCGTGTTTTCCGGGCGTCCCATAGCTCAGCAGGCCAGGGACGATGTGCAATGTGCCCAGGGTGGTGGAAACTTCGGTGAGCGGAAGCAGCGAGGAGTTCACAAGGTCGGCGGGCGTTTCTTTGTATGCGGCCACCGACCATCCTTGATCGCTGCCCACCATGCCGCAGGCCACCATGGGCAGTCCTGGACTGGTCCTCAGCCAATCACCGACCAGTGCCTTGAGCTGGTCATCGAAGGCTGCTGCCCTGTCCGTTGCCGCTGACATGGCCAGGACGCCAAGGCCGCCGGTGGTGGAGGCGAGTATCTGACCCGTGCCATCGATGAGGTATGCCCGGCAAGAACTGGTCCCCCAGTCAAGGCCGATAAGTCGGGCAGGAGAGCTTTCGTCTGAAGGGGTTGCTGGATAGTGGGTATCCGTCATGGGGAGACTGGTGTGAACAGGAGTCGCATCTGTGTTTTTTGGGCCCATAGTTGGTGCTCGGGGCGGACGCCGGGGCCGCAGGATCCTGAGCCGATGCCGTTCTGGGCGTGGTCGAGGTTCAGCCAAACCTTGTCCCCCTCGGTAAGGTCCACGGTATGTTGCGCGGCTTCGAGTTGCTCGCTGGTCCATTTGCGGGCGGTGAAGGCGAACTGGGTATCGCCGGTGACGTGCAGTCCATGACCGTTTGAGTCGGTGATGGTGAGCGTTCGGGTGCCCAGCCTGTTTCCATTCTCTTGGGGGAAGACGTACGGGGTTTGGAGATCTTTGACAGTTGAGCTGAACTGTCCGACCCGCGCGGCCTGCCGGCTGTCTTCGTACGTTTCGTTGGGGCCGAGCCCGTACCAGGAGACTTGGTCCAGGGACGCCGGAAGGGCCATCCGCAGGCCGAGCCGCGGCAGCGGGCACGTCCAGTGGCCTTCGGGTGAGATGGTCAGGGTTAGTTCAAGGCCCTCGGCGTGGTGCCGCCAATTATAGGTGGTGAGCAGGCCTAGTTCTGTTCCTGCTGGTGCCACACGGGTTTGGACGATGAGCTCGTTGTCGGTGGTTTGTACAAGGTCTGTCCGGTGTTGGACCCGGTCAAGACACAGAGCTTTCCAGGTTGGCAGGAGCGGGTCCCAGGAGAACGCCCGGTCGTTATCGATCGGTGCCCGCCAGATGTCCAGTTTGGGTCCGCTGACCGTCAGAGGCCCGAGTGTGGTGAGTTGTCCCGTTCGCGCATCGAAGGTGCTGGCTCCCAGGTGGATGCGGTCCGCGCGGGTGATGGGCAGGTGCGCTGGCGTGGCGGAGGGGTTGGATGCAGGCGGTGCCGTGTGGATCTGGCGCTGGCTCCAGGCAATTTCGTGTCCGGCGGGTGCCCATGATGTTTCCTGGTCCAGGACGGCGTGAATTGTTAGCCACGTTTCTGCTGTGGTGGGTGGCATTTCGGGCAGTGGAACGGTGAGCGTGTCTCCTGCGGGCAGGTTGAGAGGCTTCAATGTTCCGGAGGCGATGGTTCTGCCTTCCTCCTGTAGCTCCCAGGGGAAGGAAAGGTGGCTGGTATCGCGGTGCTCAAACAGGTTGTGGACCGTGACGTGCTCCGCGCCGATGACCAGGCGGATCGGTTCGATGACCTTCTTGAACTCGTCCAGGCCCGGTGACGGGGATCGGTCCGGGAACAGCAGACCGTCGGCGACGAAATTTCCGTCATGGAGTTCTTCGCCGAAGTCGCCTCCATAGGCGTAGTAGCTGCTGCCGTCGTTTGTCGTTGCGGTGAGGCCGTGACTTATCCATTCCCAGATGAATCCGCCCTGGCAGCGGGGATATTTCTCGAAGAGTTCTTGGTATTCAGTGAGCCCTCCGGGGCCGTTGCCCATGGCGTGGCCGTATTCGCACAGGATGAACGGCATGGCCCGCCGTCGGGCATCGAGCGCTGCGTCGGGCAGTGGTGCTTCCTCGCCTCGTCCGATGGCGTCGACTTCGTCGTGGGTGGCGTACATGCGGCTGTAGAGGTCCACGTATTGGCAGCTCCAGTCACGCTCGTAGTGCAGCACGCGTCCGGGATCCCGTTGGCGGGCCCAGTCAGCCATGGCGCCGAGGTTCTGGCCGGGTCCGCATTCGTTGCCCAGAGACCAGATGATGACGCTGGGACGGTTTTTGTCCCGTTCCACCATGCGGGCCATCCGGTCCACGAGCCCGTCGCGCCATCGGGGGTCATCGGTGGGGTTGACGGAGATGGGCGCCCATTTGACGGGAAAGAATCCGTGCGTTTCGAAGTCGCATTCGTCCATGACCCATAGCCCGTATTCGTCGCACAGTTCCAGGAAGCGGGGATGGGGTGGGTAGTGGCTGGTTCGTACGGCGTTGATGTTGTTCTGTTTCATGAGGACGATGTCTCGGCGCATCAGCTCTTCGTCAACGGTCCGGCCCGTGTCCGGGTCGAATTCGTGCCTGTTGACGCCTTTGAGGAGCAACCGTTTGCCGTTGACGGTGAGGATGCCGTTGGTGATTTTTACCGTGCGGAATCCGATCCTGACCGGTACGGATTCGGACGGTGTGGATAGTGTGCCCTCGTAGAGGCGGGGTTGCTCTGCGGACCACGGTTCGACGGCGGGGACGGTGATGCTCTCTCCGGCGGGTGCGTCTATTCCCAGTTCGGGTACCCGGATCCGGGCGGCAGCCTCCGTGTCGATGCGGAGGGAGCCGCTGGAGGTTTCGTGGTCGAACTCCGCTGTAACTGTGAAGTCGTCGATGCCGCCGGCTGGTCTTGTCAGGAGCGTTACATCCCGGAAGATCCCGGAAAGCCACCACATGTCCTGGTCTTCAAGGTAGGTCCCGGAGGACCACTGGTGGACCCGTACTGCCAAGACGTTGGGCCTGTCCCTGTTGATGACGCCGGACACGTCGAATTCTGCGGGGAGCCGGCTACCGGCGATGACGCCGAGTTCCACTCCGTTCAGCCAAACCTTGGCGCAGGAATCAACCCCCTCAAACCTCAGGACGATTCCATCGGTAGCGTCCCATCCGGCAGGAACGGCGAAGGAGCGGCGGTAATCTCCTGTGGGATTCTCATTCGGCACGTGGGGCGGATCAACCGGAAAGGGATATCTGGTGTTGGTGTAGATCGGGTGTCCGAAACCGTTGAGCTGCCAATGGGCAGGGACAGCCAGGGTGTCCCATCCCGAATCGTCAAGGTCCGCTTCGGCCAGATCCTCGGGCAGGTCCGCCCTGGAGGAGTACCGGAACCGCCAGGCGCCATTGAGCGAAAGCCTCGGGGCATCTGAGAGGAACCATGCTCGGGGGCTACGGACTCCGGTGGTGGGGTGGAACTGCTCGTAGTAGGGCGGCGCTGTGGCCAGTTCAGTCATGGTTGGAGTTCTTTCAAGGTGTCGTTCATGGCCATCAGCAGTTGACGCGCCAAGGCGTGGACGCCCGGTGCCGGCTTGTGGGGTGGCGTGTCCGGGCTGGTGCTGCAGTTTGACCTTCAGCACCAGTCCGTGATGGCAGGTAGCCCTATTTCCCTGGGTGGGTTGGGGGCGGGGCGAGGATTGAGCGCAGGCTGGGAGCCCAGGCTGCGTCAATGGGGGGCAGGTCGTCGCCGAGTGTCAGGAAGGCACGGTCAACCCGCAAGCCCCCCTTGCGGGCGATGATGGAGAACGTGTGTTCCCCCGAGGTGAGGTCAACATCCGACAGGTGCACCCATACCCAGCGTTGCCTGAGTCCGTAGGCGCAGAGCCCGCCCTGAGAAAATTGCTCGGTGATGGGTTGCGGGAGACCGTCGACTGCGATCACGCATGAGTCATCCTGGTTGTCATCGAACTTCACCAGGAGCCATGCCCTGTAGGTGCCGGGGGATCCGATGTCGAGGGCGTAGTGCATGGCCGGGGCTTGAAGCGGGTCTTCCCAGCGCAGGCCGCGGGGCCGGACGTGCATGGCGAGGCCGGTACCGCCGCCGGTCTCGGCCTGCGTGTGTGTCCACAGGGCGGTCTCATCCTCACCACCGTGCGTACGCCACGCATCTGCCGTTTCCGCGAGGGCGTACTCCGCCTCAAAGGCGACAACACCGCCTGCCTCGACGATGACACCGGAACCCAGTGCGGCGACCATGTCCTTCGTTCCGTTAACGCACCGGGTCTCCTCGAGGGGGCCGGTCAGGGGCTGCGCTACCGACATCGGTCGGCGGAACGTTGTCGGTCCGTCCCAGAACCGGTGGTCCGCGTAGATCTGGTCCGGTAACGGGACGGTGTGCGGGTCGATTCCATAGAATTCCAAGGCGTCACGTTCGACCGCCTGCGGGTTGATTGCGAGCGGGTTGGGATCTGCAAAGGAGGTGTAGGGCCGTCCGGTGTGTCGGCTGAAGGCAGGACCGAGGTTGGTTGCGACCGGCGTTGCCGCCGTATAGAGAACCAGCTTCGAGACCACAACATGCTTGTCCAGTGCGTGCAGGCGCAGCTTGTGGGGTCCAGCGGCGAGCCACGGCAGCTGGAGGTGGAGTCGTTCGACATTGTCCTGGATGGCCATGGACCATACCCCGCGGTGTTCATCCGTGGTGGGGCTCTCGAGAACCACTGCAGGCTCGTCATCGACGCTGACCCCGACACGGAGGCGGCCCGTTGAGTTCAGTGTGGGCAGACGATGCAGCTCCAGCTGATGCGCTCCGGCCGTTTCAAGCAGTACGCCGAATTCGAGGACTGCTTCGCCGGACCTGGACTGTTCCGCTCCTGACGCCTCGGTTTGGATCGCGTCATTTCCGTAGCGGCCAAGGTGCGGGACGACTCTCCACTGGAAGTCCGGTCCGGAGACCATCCTGTCCGGACGGGCAGGGTCGATGCTCACATAGCCATCGGCTTCGAGAACCCCTTGGAAATCCGCGGGTACCGGTAGTGCGGCCATGACCCGGACGGTGACGTCGACTGATTGCCCGGTGTGGTGGGAGGTGATGTTGATCGTCCCGGTGCGGCCGGCGTGGAGTGCGGGGTCGCTGACGCGGACGGCGATGCGGGCTTCGGTAGTGATGGTGGCCGGGTGCGGGTCGATATCGATCCACGGGTCAGCCGTGAGCTCGACGTCAATGCTGCCTGCGCCCTGGTTGAACACCTCGATCCATTTGGCATCAGTTCCCGAGGGCCAAAAGACGATCTCCGGGGGCAGGACCGCCTTAGGGTCCGCGGCGCCCCAGACAGTGACGCCAAGGCCGGCTTCACCTACGGACAGAGCCGGCGTGGCTGCCGGGTGTATCGGCATGACAGGGGGCGGGAACTCGTGTGGGGTAAACATTCCGTCCCATTTACCGCCCGACATCTGCCGGTTGTAGTACTGAATCATCGCTCTGGTGTTGCGGGCGAAGGAACGGGAAATTTCCAGGTAGTCGTCCGCAGTCGTGGGCTTTCCCTGACGAAGGGAAGCGGTGCTTCTGTCGGCGTAGTAGAACTCAGCGTTGGTCAGGTAGCAAAGGTGGATCTTGATGGCAAAAAGCTGGAAGAAGGCGTCGCGCTCAGTTTCGGGGAGGGCGGCGAGGATGGTGTTGGTTTCCTCATACAGGCCAAGAATTTGAGCCAGACGGCGCCCCGCTTCATCGCCGTAACCTGCTTGCGGGAAGACGTCTGCGGTGAGGTGTTCGATTTTGCGCTGGTTGTTGAGTTGGTAGTAGTCCGCATAGATGGCTGCCGCCCGGACGCCGTGACCGCCACTGAATTTTCCGTCGATCCAGTGTTCCGTGAACGCGTGAATGTCAGCAGTGCTGTCCTCTTTACCGGCTTCCCAGGCGCTGCGCAGGAAGAACTCCATTTCCTGTTCAAGCGGTTTGAGCCCGCCGATGTTGTTGACCCACAGTTGGCGGATTCCTTCCGACCAGGCTTTGCGGAGTTCAGACTTCATCAGGGCCAGGGGTGTTGATGAGGTTGCGAGGTAGCTGGTGGTGTAGTTGGACCAGTAGGAGGAGTGGTAATAGAGACCGTGACCCCCGGCCCGTTGGCGCTCGGTCTTGTTGGGGAATCTGCGGATGTGGCCGAAGCTGTCGTTTGCCCAGACAACGGTGACGTCGTCAGGGACTCTCAGCCCGGCATCAAAGAGCGGCAGGACTTCCTTGTACGGGATGAACAGTTGGGGTGCGGCGTCCGGGGCGACGGACAGCCCTTCCGAGAGCAAGGAGCGTTGATCCCGCATCACAGTTTCCAGTAGCTCTACCCGGGCTTGAAGCTTCTCGTCCTCGGTCAGGGTGGTGTCTTCGTCAATGGCTCTGGTTTCGAAGCCTGAGTCGTGGACTCCCCGCATGCCCACTGTCCAGGTGACTTCGTAGTCGCGGTTTTGCGCGACGCTGCCCCGCCAGTATTCCTCGAGGAGGTCCCGGTTCCGGCCGTCCAGGGAGTAGTCGTATTCGACGGATTCGCCCCGTTGTTCCACCCACGGCGTGAATTCGTGCTCGTTGCTGCGCAGGAGCATGTCGCAGTGGCTGGTGCCGATGACGACGCCCATCTCGTGGGCGAGCCTGCCGTTTTCGGGATCGTGGTTGAAGGCTCCCACGTGCATTGCAGGCCAGAGATAGTTGCCTTTGAGCCTGAGGATCAGTTCGTAGACCTTGACGTAGGTTGCCGGGCCGATCGTGTCGTCTTGTGTGTTCGCCCGGGCCCAGTGGCAGAGTTCTTCTTCGTCGTTGAGAAAGATTCCCCGGTAGCGCACGGAGGGCCAGTCGACGAGGTGGGTGCCCTGGCGGACAGTGACGTGGTCCCTCGTTCGAACCGGAACGTCACCCCACCAGGACCACGGTGATACTCCAAGGGTTTCGGCGAGGTCGTAGATGGCGTAGATGGTGCCTCGCCGATCGGCTCCGACCAGATAGAGAACATCCTCGACCAGGGTGATGAGAAAGCCTTCCCATCGCAAAGATCCGTCGTGGTCCTGAAGTGCGGACACGTCCAGCTGCCCGGACCTGATGGCGGCATCGATGACAGGAGATTGTCCGATGGTTCCGATGATGATCCCGGCTTGGTCATTGTTCCGGTGCGTGACGGTCAGGGGTGCGCAGACTGCGGCCAGGTCGCGTGCCAGGTCATCGGCTGCGCGCCGGACTGCTGGGTCCTCAGTGTCGGCGACATGGAGGTCCACGGTGCCGCCTGCAACGGCAATGGTGATCCCGTCGTTAGGTTCACTTGCGAGGTATGAGCGTTCCTTCGCGGGCGATGACGGGACAGGAACTGCTGCGGTGGATGGGACGGTGGTGGGCGAAGTCAGCATTGCTCGCTCTCTACTGTGTAGCGGCCGCCGGCCTGTACGTTGAAGGAAATGGTGGTG
>NZ_JABMCX010000240.1 GCF_013179505.1 Paenarthrobacter sp. CM16
GCCTTCGGATTTGACTGTCGTTTGTGTCGTTTCGCTCGCGCAGCCGGTAAGGCCTACAATCAGGGCGGCCGCGGCGCCCACGGCGCCAAGGCGGAGGGACAAAAGGTGTTTCATTTCACTGCTCCTTCGGTGATTCCCCGTGCGAGGAATTTTTGACCCACAAGCACCAGGATGATTGTGGGAATACTGACGATGATCAGGCCGGCGAGGCCTGCCCCTATATCTGTGTCCGCTTCGTCGAAGAGCGCTTTGACGCCTACTTGGACGGTGCGCGCTTCGGGGGATTCGGTGACCAGAAGCGGCCAGAGGTATCCGTTCCAGGCGGCGATGGCGGAGACCAAACTGACGGCCATTACGGTGGGTTTGGTCAATGGGATGAGAAAGCGGGTGAGGAATCTGATGGGTCCCACGCCGTCGAGCCGGCTGGCTTCCACAATTTCAGTCGGGAAACTGAGGAATGACTGGCGCAGCAGGAAGATTGAATATGCGGACGCGATGAAGGGAAGAAAGACGGCCAGCAGGGTATCGAAGAGGCCGAGGCTTCTGATCGTGAGGTAGTTGGCGACGACGGTGGCCTCGTTGGGGATCATCATCGTGACCAGGTAAAGGCCCAAAATGAGGGTTGGCCGCTTGAAACGCCCAAAGACAATCGCGTAGGCCGCGAGCAAGCTCGTGAGTACCTGTAGTCCGGTCTGAGCGATGAGCACCAACGTGGAATTGAGGATCTGTTGGAACAGCGGTGCCCGGTTGAACGCTGACACAACGTGGTCCCACGTAAAGCCGGTGGGGATGATGTCCAGGAGTGTCCCGGTCACTGCGGGGGAGGGCCTGACTGCACCGAATGCCACGTACGCGATGGGGAGAACGATTACCAGGGCGACGGTTGCCAGATATGTAAGGAGCGCTATTCGGGTTGCCGATTTCATTTGTAGTTGACCCTTCGCTCGAGCACGCCGAATTGGATCGCGGTGAGTGCCAGTATGAGTATGAGAAGGACGATCGATAGGGCCGAAGCTGCACCGTAATCGGCCGTGCCTCCGAACGCGGCGTCGTATATGTCCAGCACGAGTGTCTTGGTGGAATCGGCCGGCCCGCCGCCGGTCAGGACGCTGATCACAGTGAATTCCCTCAGGGACTGAATTGATTGCGTCACAACGATGAAGAAAAGCGTTGGTGTGATGAGCGGAAGTGTCACTGACGTTAACTGGCGCCAGAATCGCGCTCCGTCAATAGCGGCGGCTTCGTAGATTTGTGTCTCAATGGAGTCGAGCGCAGCCAGAAGCAAAAGAACAGTGAAACCGAGGGCGGTCCACACATCGACCATGATCACGGAGATCAGCGAGATGCTGGTCGACGTCAGCCATCCCACGTTTTCGCCGCCGAACGTATTGGCGATCACGTCGAACAGGCC
The DNA here is from genome assembly GCF_013179505.1 of Paenarthrobacter sp. CM16. Taxonomy (GTDB): domain Bacteria; phylum Actinomycetota; class Actinomycetes; order Actinomycetales; family Micrococcaceae; genus Arthrobacter. The sequence continues at coordinate 1,412 of NZ_JABMCX010000240.1, forward strand.
ACTGGATGGGGTCATTAGTGCCCGGAACGCTAAGCCCGCGACGGCCACAGACACAGCCATCGGCACGAGCGCCGTGGCCCGGAAGATAGCTGTACCGCGGAGCCTGGATGACAACGGGACGGCAATGGCCAGACCGAGGAGAAGTTTGCCGGTGACGGACCCGGCCATGAAGGCCACCGTCGTCCCCAGAGTCCGCCAAAAGTCAGGATCACTGAGCATGTCGGCGTAATTCTCGCCGCCCACAAAGCCCTTGGGCTGCCCGAAGAGGTTCGTCGTTTGCATGGACAGGAACAGTGTCCGCAGCAGCGGCCAATAGTCGAACAGGGCTATGGCGCCGAGACTGGGGATGAGGAACAGAACAGCCCAGAGATGGGGACCCTTACGGCGCCGCGGCGGACCATTGCGGCCCTGCGGCGGCATGAGCGCCGGTCTTGATGGATTCGATTGAAGCGCAACCATGATCATTCTCTTCGTTGGAAAATTGGACTATTGTGAAAAGTGTAGGGAACGTTCCCTACATAGACAACAGATTTTGGTGAAGTTTTCATGAACAGGCGTCCGGCCCCCACTGCCAGCGCCGGGAAGGCAGATGATTGCTGCACATCGATTGGATCAATAATTCAACGCTGACAGAGCTCGCGCTATTGGGGATGGCGTACGTCTTTTCGGCACTGGTGGGGATAGAACGCCACCGCCAGGTCAAGAGCGCGGGTCTGCGCACGCACACGCTGGTAGGCCTTGGCGCAGCGGTGTTCACCTTGGTATCCGGATACGGCTTCAGCGCCATAACAACCTCCGATGTCATTCTGGACCCATCACGCATAGCCGCGCAGATCGTTTCGGGTATCGGCTTTCTGGGCGCCGGCGTCATCTTTGTGCGACAAAACGTCGTCTCCGGCTTAACGACCGCAGCGTCCATCTGGGTAGTCGCGGCGATTGGCATGGCTTGCGGGGCCGGCATGCCGGTGCTCGCTGCGACAGGAACAATACTCCACCTGCTCACGGTGACTCTGCTTACACGGGTCGCCCGTCAGATTCCGGTGGCCGGCAGGGGTCGGGACCTAACGGTCCATTACGGCGACGGGCAAGGCACCCTCCGAGTCATCCTTGAGCGGGCTACTGAGCTTGGATTTGAGGTGGCTTTGAAAGGAACCCGCCGCCAGGAAACGGCCCGTGCCGGCACCGTCATTGAGGCCAATCTTCGCTTTAACCGTGGCAGAGTCTCGATCGACCATCTGGTTGAACAGCTCACAGACGTCTCCGGCGTTCAGCGGGTCGTCAACGCCACGGACGCCGACAGTTCCCTGTAAGAATGAGTACGCAGGCCAAACACGACAATAGGAGCTGGCATGACTTCCCCATCCGCGCGGGAGCAGGCAATCGGCCGAGTTGCGGCCGGTGAGTCCGTCAAGGACGTCGCGCTGCGCTTCAACATACAACCAGTCGCTTTGCAGCGCTGGGTGGCGGAGGAAACGGGTGTTGAAGGACTGATTCCCGCTGAACAACCAGCCGTACGCAACGGCCACGTGACGATCGTTGACGTGGCCCGACGGGCCAACCTTTCAAAGTCCGTCGTCTCACGGGCACTCCGCGGACAATATGGTGTCAGTAACGAGGCCCGTAAGAAGGTTGAGCAAGCTGCCCGCGAGCTGGGCTTCGTGTTCAACGCGGCCGCGCAAAACCTTAGCTCCTATCGGACGAACACCATAGGGGTCTTGGTCCGGGACGCTTCGGCCGCCTTCTACGGCGAGATGCAGAGTGCGCTCCAAAAGAGAGGGACCCAGGTTCAGAACCGCGTCTTCATCACGTCCGGGGCCTTGGACAACCACGACGAGAGACGGGCCCTTGAGGATCTGATTGCCCTTCGCGTCGATGGCCTCATCGTGTGTAGCGGAAGACTGCCCGCCGAGGAAGTGAAGCGATTCTCAGACCGCTTCCCCGTCGTGGTTGCCGGGCGGCCGGAAGCCGATCCGGCACTGAACAGCGTTTTCGGAGACGAAGACGCTGGAGCGGCCGACTTGGCGCAGCACCTCATTGACCTGGGCCACCGGGAAATCGGTGTACTTCAGCCATCTATTAGTGCCTCGCCCATACTCCACCGGCGTACGAACGTCATGGCTGAGGAACTGACGCGACGCGGCGCCATCCCTCACCTCCTTCCTGTTGAGTCAGCAGAATCCGCGCCGGAGTCGCTGGACTCAACCCCCGGAACAATCACCGCCCTCATGTGCCCCAACGACCGCTACGCTGCCGTCTGCCTGGAACTCTTCGAACAGGGGCGGCCACGGCTTGCCATCACCGGATTCGATGGGGTGGGAGGACTGGCCAGCAACCTCATTGGCATTACAACCTGGCGCCAGCCCATCGATGAGATAGGAACCGCTGCCGTTGATCTGCTCATGAAGGTGATCGCTGAACCCGGACGGCCTGTTGAACGCCTCGCCATTCCCGGACAGCTCAGGGCCTCGCGGTCCACGGCGGCGATCTAGAAATTACCCTCTGGACAACCAGCAGGCTTTATTGGATCATCGTAGGGAACGTTCCCTACACTTCCGGAATAGACCATAGGACAGCAAAATGACGACGAGATACACGTACGGTGTCTACCTGCGACCAGACCCGCTCACCTGCAAAGCCGTTTCCGACCTCACCAGCTTGGCTCGTCGTCAGTTCGGCATTGTCTCGGCTGCCGCCTTCCCGCCGCATGCAACCCTTGCCGGGGCCATTCCGAGCAAGGCCACTGAAGATGACCTGGTCTCCGCACTGGACCCTGTCCTGAGCACCACCAGTGCAATTGAGGTCCACAACGCCGGCATTTGCCGACACAACGTGGCCATTACCTTCGATGTTGACCACACCATCAGCGGGCAGAAGAACCAAGCCATCAAGGACTTGGCTGTGGCAGTCAATGCAGCACTGGCGCCCTTGACTGAAAGCGGCGAGGGGTTGCGCGCCAAGCCCTTCGACGCCGACAACTTCCGCGCCCACCTCTCGTTGGCCTCACACGATCTGGATGCAGCTCCTCATCTGCGCGAAGAGGTTGAGTCATTCCTGCGGGCGTTGCCCCACAGCGCCCCCTCGGATTTTGTGGCCAACACTGTAACGCTCTTCCGGTTCTACAGTAGTGACTGGGCAGGGGAGTGGTGGCACGACCTCCAATGGACACATCTGCGTTCTTGGATCCTTAAGTAGCCCGGAAACCATCAGTGGCGGCATGCCCTGGGGAAAGAATGCAGATGATCAAGCCAGACATTTTTCAACATCACGGCCCCACGGGACTCCTCGTCACCGTCGCCTCGGCTGCGGACATGGAGAAGCACCTTACGTCCGCCGTCGAGCAAATCAGGACATCTACACATTGTCGAACCTTCGGGATAATGGTGACGCGTCAAGGACCTGGGACGTTCGTCGTTGATGTGAGCCCCGACGTCCCCGCCGGCACGGTCTACGAACGAGACGCAACCTGAAGCTGCGGGTAGAAGTCCTGGAGCTTGGACTCTGCGGGAAGGACCCTGCAGCCTGGATTCGGCAGTGGTCGCAGATGATCTCCCTCCCCATCAGCCCGCCGTCCTTGGATCAACGATTGACACGAAACCCAGCGTGGCCAGTGGCGAAGCAGCAATTCTCGGTTCAGGCTGGACCTGGGTCGTGCCGACGTGAGCCCGAAGGCGCGAGCGGCCCGAGCTGGGCCCTAATGCTGCTTCTTAGATTGCCTCGGTGCCGGTAAGTATCCCCGCCTTGGGGCGTGTCTGGAGCGAAACTGACTTGAGGACTCGTGCTGTAGCCCTTCCTGCCTGCAGTTTGCTGGGAAGTGGGGGTGGGCGGCAATGCGAAAGGATAAATGTGCATAGAACTGAGCGTGACATGCTGGGACCGCTCCAGATCCCAGAAGACGCGTACTACGGGGTGCATACGCTCAGAGCGAGCAGGAACTTCCGGGTCACTGGTTCGTCCATTTCGGAGTTCCCAATGCTTCTGGCAGCGCTGGCAGCTGTAAAGGAAGCGGCCGCGATGGCCAACTCCGAGGTAGGCGGCCTCGATGCCGTCCGGACACAGGCCATTGTCCAGGCATGTCAAGAGATCCGGGCGGGAGCCCTGCACGATCAATTTATCGTCGATCCGATCCAAGGCGGCGCAGGTACCTCCACAAACATGAACGCCAACGAAGTCATAGCCAACCGGGCATTGGAAATATTGGGCCTCCCCAAGGGATCGTATTCGAACCTCCATCCGAACGAGGATGTAAATCGGAGCCAGTCCACGAACGATGTCTACCCGACTGCGCTGAAAATCGCAGCGATCACCGCAGGTGCTGACCTCATCGAAGCCTTGCGGCACCTTCGTCTTTCCTTTGAGCGAAAAGCAGTCGAGTTTGCAGACGTGATCAAGGTTGGCAGGACCCAGCTTCAAGATGCTGTGCCCATGACGCTGGGTCAAGAGTTCGCCTCATATGCCACCATGATGGGGGAAGATGAACTGCGGCTCGGGGAGTCCTTGGTGCACCTGCACGAGATCAACCTTGGAGCGACTGCCATCGGAACGGGAATTACCGCTCCCCCAGGGTACGCCGAAGCCGCCAGGCGGCACCTTCAACGCATCACCGGCCTGCCCGTTGTCACCGCCCCAAATCTTGTGGAGGCCACACAGGACTGCGGAGCTTTTGCGCTGTATTCGGGAACTCTCAAACGGACGGCGATAAAAGCTTCCAAGATATGCAACGACTTGCGGCTGCTTTCCTCGGGCCCTCGCGCCGGCCTGTCAGAAATAAACTTGCCGCCCAGGCAGGCTGGGTCCAGCATCATGCCCGGAAAGGTCAACCCCGTCATACCGGAGATGGTGAATCAGGTCGCGTTCGAGGTTGTCGGAAACGACGTGACAGTCACAATGGCCGCCGAAGCAGGGCAACTTCAGCTCAACGCCTTTGAACCAATCATCGCCTATTCCATCTTTCGGAGCGTCGCGCACCTCACGGAGGCGTGCACGACGCTGGCTGATCTATGTGTAGATGGCATCACAGCCAACAAGGAATTCCTGCGGTCCCAGGTCGAGTCCTCCATAGGGGTTGTGACGGTGCTGAGCCCGCACATTGGATACGAAGCCTCCGTCGAAGTTGCCCAAGATGCTCTTCGAACGGGTCGCTCAGTCACAGATTTGGTAATCGAGAAGAACCTTCTCCCAACAGAGGTGGTTCTCATGAGGTTGTCACCGGAGATGCTGCTCGGTGCCGGATAAGCCAACCGGCGACCACAAACCACTCACCGTGCCCCGATTCAGATCAAAATAAGGAAACTCATGAACACCGTAGTGGGAGTCAGCTAATGACAGAACAGGCCGAGAGCGGATCTCAAGCGAACGATGGGCGGCTCACCGAGGCATGGATCGAGGCCAATGTTCCGGACGGCTTCACCATGGTGGCTGTGGGAGACCTCGTCGTAGACGACGTCCTGGCACCCCTGCTCCAAAGCCAGTCCCCTGAGATGATGGCCATCCTCAAAGGAGCAGACATAACTTTCGGCAACTTTGAGGGCAATGCCATTGACCTTGAGAAGTTCGGGGGATGGCCGGATGCGGACCCGGGAGGGTCCTGGCTGATCAGCTCGCCCCGGGTTCCAGCGGACCTGCGCAGCATGGGCTTCGACCTGGTGGCGCGGGCAAACAATCACACGACCGACTGGGGCGTTGCTGGCATGCGCTACACGGACCGGTTGTTG
>NZ_JABMCX010000241.1 GCF_013179505.1 Paenarthrobacter sp. CM16
GGTTGGCTCGGACCATCGAAAAATGCTCCCGGTCACGATCTTCGGCGGCGCCCTGTTCCTCATGTTCACCGACCTCCTGGCACGCACCATCGCCCAACCGGCGGAGATCCCCTTGGGCATCCTCACCGCTACTGTAGGGGCGCCGTTCTTCCTGTGGCTCATGCGCAGCAACGGAGCTGTCCGCGGAGGTATCAAGCGATGAATGTTGAATTCAAGAACGTGAGCGTCGATTTGGGGAGTACGCGCGTGGTCCACGATGTCAGTTTCCCGGCACCCAGCGGCTCGGTAATCGGGATATTGGGGCCCAACGGTTGCGGCAAATCAACCCTTCTCCGCACCCTCTACCGGGTGAATAAACCATCAGCCGGCTGTGTCCTGCTTGATGGCGAGGACGTCCGCCGTCTTAGCTCCCGGCAAATGGCGCTAAGAGTGGCAGTCATGGCCCAGGAATCAAGCCAGGACTTCCCCATGACGGCCCGAGAGGTAGTGATGCTGGGCCGCGCCCCACACCAGCACGGTTTCGGTGCCGATTCCCCCCAGGACCATCACCTGGTCCACCAAGCACTGCTCGACGTCGGTGCCTCCTCACTCACGGACCGATACTTTGCCGGATTGTCCGGTGGCGAAAAACAACGAGTGCTGCTGGCTCGCGCACTTGTCCAGGAAGCACCGGTACTGGTGTTGGACGAGCCCACCAACCACCTCGACATCGCTTTCCAGCTGGAACTCATGCAGCTGGTCACCTCACGGGGACGGACTGTCCTGGCAGCCCTGCACGACATGAACCTTGCAGCAGAATTCTGCGACCACATCGCGGTCCTGCAGTCCGGGAAGGTGCAGGCCTTCGGTCCGCCGGCATCGCTGTTGGACCCGGAGCTCATCCGGGACTGCTTTGGGGTTCAGTCACGGAAGCTAAAGCATCCACTCACCGGCAGGCCGCTGATCGCCATAGCAGCCGCAGCACCGAACGCAGCCGCAGCACCGAACGCAGCCACGGCACCACACAAAGACCCTGAGCTATCTGCGTCCCGCCCCTGAAGTTTCTCATCACAAACACAACCCTGGAGGCACATCCATGAAGAAATCCACCCTGCCCAAAACGGCTGCAGTATTGTCCGTGATGACGCTCAGCGGAATGCTGCTCGCGGGCTGCGGACAGGCTGTCAGCCAAAGCCCTGCAACGGAAAAGGCCGGCAGTGCGGTCAAACCCGCCGGCACCATCGAGAACTGCGGACGCACGCTGACCTTTACCTCCGTACCGGAGCGCATCGTGGCCATGACACCTGGACAGTCCGAGCTGTTGGTTAAGCTGGGCGCCGCGAACAAGCTAGCCGCTGAGGCTCAAACCAAGGGCCGCGAGTTGCTGCCGGAGCTGAAGGAGCGCGGTGTGGTCAAACAACTGAGCGATCAGATGCCGCCGTCGCGTGAAATCCTGCTTGGCGCCAATCCCGACTTCGTCTACTCGCCCACCGCCTACGAATTCACAGCCGAGCAAGGATTTGCGAGCATTGAACAGCTCAAAGCCGCTGGGGCTGAGTCCTACATAGCCATTGCAGGATGCATGGAACGCCGGAGCAAGGCGGAGGTCAAGGACATCCTCACTGATATAGAGAACATTGGTGCGATTGTTGGCGCCGGCGGCAACACCGCAGCCGTGCGAACGGAAGCCGCTGATCTGCTGTCCTCGGTGGAGAAGGCAGTAGACGGCAAGGACAAGCCCACCGTGGTGGAGCTTTTCGTGGAAGGAAACTCCATCGCGGCCATCGGAGCCGGCATCGAGTACGACATGATCAAGACCGCAGGCGGCAAGAATCTCTTCAGCCCCTCCGACGAGGCATTCGCCAAATTCTTCTCGGCGATGATCTCCCCGGAGACATTGGTGGAGAAGAACCCCGAGGTGATCGTGTTCACCACCTTGGATAAAGCCCACGAGGACGCCACCCGTACGTTCCTCAAAGAGAAGTTTCCCGAGGTAGCCGCAGTGAAGAACAACCGCCTGGTTGCCATCAGCTCGGACGACGTCATGCCCGGCACGTGGGGCAACCTCCGTGCCGTGGAGCAGATCGCGAAGGGCCTGCACCCGGAAGCGTTCTAACCCCTTCCAGCCTCCGCGAGTTTGGCAGTTGGCGCCCATGTTTTTCAAAAATATGGGCGCCAACTGCCGTCTCGCAGGGGGAATGAGCGGGCACTGGGGGTGATACAGCTACTCCCCCAGATGCACCCGGCGGTCGCAGGCGGCAAGGGTGGACTCCCTGTGCGAGACCGTGATGACCGTGGTCTCCCCGGCGATCCCTGCAAGAGCCTCTACCAAGGCATTTTCCGAGGCAGGATCCAGGCTTGCAGTGGTTTCATCCAGCACCAGAACCTTGGGCCTCATCAGCAACGCCCTCGCCAAACAAAAGCGCGCCATTTCGCCGCCGGACAGGCTCATCCCCTGCTCACCGATCACAGTATCCACCCCTCCGGCCCAGCGATCCCCGACGAGCGGAAGCCCCGCACGTTGCAAAGCCTCCAGGACCTCGGGCCCGGTTGCCGCGGGGCATGCGAAGTGCATGTTCTCCAGGACGGAACCGTGAAATACCGGCGAGTCCTGTTCCACCAGTGTGACCATGCGCCGGAACGAAGCCTCATTCACCGCCCAGGCATCAACCGCCCTGCCCTCACGCGATACCAGCGAAATGCTCCCGGAATCCGGGGCCCAGAGACGCACTAAAAGCCGGGCCAGCGTGGTTTTCCCCGCACCTGACCGGCCGCTGATCCCCAGATGCTCCCCCGGTGCTACGGACAGTGAGGTCGACCGCAAAGCCGGTTCGCCGTCGTCGTAGGTGAACTGCAGGTTCTTCACCTCGATACCCAGCGGCCCGTCGGGTTCAAATTCCGTGGTCCCGGGTGCCCGGCCCGTGTTCGAGGGCAAGTTGATCCCCTCCGAAACGCGGTGCGCACTGGCGCGGTGCGGCTGAAGTTGCGTCACAGTGGCCACGCCTTCAGAAATCGGGGCCAGTAAGGTCAAGGTCCCCGCAACCAATGCAGGCAACCACACCGCATCCAGCCCCGGCGTGGAAATTGCGGCCAGGAACACCGCTACCACAGTGCCCACAACGCATAGCTCCCGCAGCGAGGCCGCCAAAGCGAGGAAAGAGCTAAGTTTGCGTTGCCCGGCGTCCACCACGAGGCTCTGTTCCGCCAACTGACGCTGTGCATGCTCCTGGAGACCAAACCCCAGGATCTCCCGGGTTCCTGCCAACAGGTCCACCGCAAGGACCGAGACCGCAGTCCGGGCTTCCTGAACCCTCGCTCCCAGCACGGCACCCCTTCGCAGACCCGGCAGCGTCACCGCCATCAACGCGGCGAACCCCAGTAGCAACGCCCCGCCAATCTCCGGGCCGAGCGGCCGTAGGACCGCTACGCCGGCGATGAACAGTACTGCCGCTCCGACAAGCTGGGCAACAGTATGGGCGTAGAAGAACTCGAGCTTTTCGACATCTCCCATGGCCGTTGCAGCAAGCTTGCCGGTGTGCTGACCAGGTTTGCGGGACGGGACTCCGCGGGCGAAACCATTAAAGAGTGCGATCCTTAGTGCCGCCAAAATCCTGTAAGCGATGCTGTGCGAAATATCCATCTCATGCCAGGTGAGAACGGCCCGGAGGATCACTGCTGTGATTCCGAGGATCCACCAGGCCGGAGCGGCGGTTTCCTGACGTATGACGGCCAAGGCAACCACGTAGGAACCGGTGACTGCCAGGACAATGAGCGCCAGATTGTTCAGGATGCCCACCGCCGCGGTCCACACCATGGCCGCCCATTCACCGGACATATACGGAATCAGGCCCAGCAGCGGGTTACGTGGAGTTCGGGCTGTAGCACTCATAGCGTGGCTGCTTCCGGTTGCCGGGTTGTCAGGAGTTGACCTTCGCTAAGACGAAGTACGGTGTCTGCGGCGGCAAGGGCCTCGGGACGATGAGCGATCATGAGGACAATGCGCTGGGAGGACACCCGGCGAAGACCTGCCAGGACGAGTCCGGCAAGCTCGGCATTGAGGGCAGACGTTGGCTCGTCCAGCAGGAGAACCGGCCTGTCGACCAGGAGTGCCCGGGCGATAGCGAGTCTCTGGAGCTGACCGCCTGATACCGAACCGCCGCCTTCGGACAGCACGGTATCCAAGCCCTCAGGCCATTGCCGCAGTTCCTCCCCCAGGCCGGCTGCGTCGAGGACACTCCAAAAATGCGCCTCGCTGGCAGCAGGCGCTACCACTCGCAGGTTCTCCCGGATGGTCCCCGGAAAGAGGTAGCTGCGCTGGGAAACGACGCTGACATCACTGGGCCTCAGTGGCCGGCCATCCAAGCGAATCCGGTTCTCCCCTACGGGAAGGAATCCCAGCAGGAGATCGAACAGCGTGCTCTTGCCCGCCCCGGACACGCCTGCGAGCGCGGTGAGGCCCCCGCGCCGGATCCGGGCTGAGGCCTGGTGCAGGACCCAGGGGTCGGCGTCGGAGTAGCGGAAGCTCACCCGGTCCAAGGTAAGAGTTTCGGGACGGTCCAAGGCATTGGCATCATCAGGCGACGTGGGAGCCTTGTGGATCGTCGCCAGCTCATGCACCTTCTCCAGCCCGGAGTCCGCCTGCTGTCCTTCCCAGCGTGGGGTGGGCTTGCCGTCGTCGGCACCGCCCGCTGCATCAATGCTCCCCAAGGCAGAGAGCCCCAGATACCCGGCGTGCCACTGCCGGGCCAGGTCCCGCACCGGCCTGAACACCTCGGAAGAGAGCATCAGGAGGAAATAGGTCATGCCGGCAGATCCGGGCCCGGCCAACGGGCCTTGTCCCATGGCTGCGATCGCGGCCATTGCCGCTGCAGCCAACAATCCTGCCTGGATTCCGAAATCTGCCAAGGCGGTGTCCACCAAGGAGGTGCGCATTGTTGACACCGTTGCCCGGTGCAACTGCTGCGAACGGTTGTTGAGCCTGGCCCGTGTCCGGGGAACGGCGTGCAGGATCTTCAGCGTGCGCATGCCTTGGAGTGCTTCCAGAAAATCGGCACTGAGGGCTTCGTAACTGTCCCAGTGGTGCTGTCCGCGTTTGGCCAGCACCTTGCTCCAGAGTTTAGGGGCGCCAACGGCTACTGCCACGGCGAGGGCCAGGGCCAGAGCCAGGAGGGGATTCAACCAAGCGATCCATAGCAGGAGGGCCGGCACCACTATCTGAAGTTGGAAGGCATGCGGGATGTACTGGCTGATGTAGGTGTCCACTCCATCAACGCCTTCACTGAGGGCCAGCCGCCGGGCTCCGCTCCGTTCAGAGGTGTCCCTCAATCTCTCGGGCTGGAGCAACCGGTGGGCCAAGGAGCGCCGAACATGGAGGCGAACGCCGGATCCCAGGGAGCTCGCCAGCCGGGCGTGGAGTTGCTGGAGCACCAGTCGGCCAACCCCGCAGGCGAGTACACCGACAAGGTACGGAACCAGCGGCCCGTACATTCCGTCGTCGTGGGCTGCGGGCTCCCGCGCCATCAGCACCAGGGCCGCGAGCGCTTGGGCCAAGAACCAGGCCTGCAGCCAATAGCTCGCGGTGGTGGCGCACAGTAACGCCGTGACGCCGAACAGTGGGCCGCGGTGACCGGACGTCATCTGAAGGAGCCTCTTATTGACCAGCATGGGCGGGCCATTCGTGGGTGTTGTGGTCTGATTCCCGGGGGACGATTCCGAGTCCGTGAAGCGTCGTCCACCCGTGGTGCGTCCCTGTCCATCCGCCGACGGGTCTGAAATCGAGACTCGTGTCCGTCCCCAGGGCGGTGTAGAGGATGTGTGCTGCGAGCGCGGCAGACCACCACATCGACTCGTGGGTGGGCGTGATGGAGGTTTCGAAGACCACTAAGGCGTGGAGATTGCGTACCCAGTGTTGGCCTGCGCACCGTTGGGGCAGCAGTGGTGACTTCATCAAGTGCCCGGTGAGGAGCCGGATACGGCAGGACGACGGAACGGGCTCCGGGAAGGTGGGCAAGGAACTGTCCAACAGCCGCTGAAGTGCCGTGTTCGAGTCATTCGCGCGGCTTGCCCTGGCGCGAGGACCGCTTACGTCCGCACTCCTCCGGGTCGCCAGCTGCGCTTCGGTCACGCCGGCGATCCGTGGACCCGCAGTGTCCTCCCGCGTGTTCCCGATGCCCCCGGATGCAGCACCGAGTGTCACTGCAGCCACCGTGAACTCCGGGATCGGCCCGGGCCAGTGTTGTGGTGCCAGGACGCTCCACCCGGCGGGCACCTCAAGGGCTGCGGCATGGTGCACTAGCGCTACGGCCGCATACGCGGTGTCGGCGATCAACAGGGGTCCCGCCCGGTGGTGGTACTTCGAGGCGGTGCGCTGGGTCAGCACAGTCAGTACGACGACGGCTCCCCGGCCGGGGGCACGCACTCCGGCTGAGAGGTGAGCGACGGCGTCCTGTCCGTGCAAGCGCAGCAGCCCGCCGTCACTGGTGCCCTCAGCGTGGCCGTGATGGAACATGTACGTTCCGGGCGGGACGTCGCAGCCGGCCCCGCAGAGGACCCTCAGTTGCACCGGGTAGCACCCACCGGCCGACGGTACTGCGCGTTGACGGACCTTTCCGGGTAGTCCAGTGGCCGGGTTGAGGTGGAATGTCTCGCTCCACCAGAGGGCCCGCAGCATGGCGGTGACCGGAATGCCTGCCGGGCCCGGCGGTTGGGCAGAGCCTCGGGCCGGGGCGTTCCGGGGACCAGGTGGCTGCACGGGCCCGGGCATTTCGGAAGTCCAGGCGCGGGCAAGGCCTTCGGGGAGGAGCACGTCGGGTATTTCCATTACATATGGGGAGGCGGGGCGAGGGTGAAGTCCTGGGGGCGCGATGGCACGGTTTCCCTCCAGCCGCGTTGGAGTGCCGCTTCCCCGAATCTGGGACAGCCCAGGTATGAGAAGGCGGCCGGGGCGTTGGGTACCAACCCTCCCACCACTGCGCGGACTACGCTCAGGCCGGTGCCGCGGACATCGGGGGTGGTCAGTTCACGGGTATACACGGTGTGGCCGCCTGCCTTGAGGCGCTCATGGAGTGCCGGCATG